>JBKJQB010000189.1:0-23100 GCA_046594105.1 Thermoanaerobaculia bacterium | reverse complement strand
GCGTGTGCCCTTCCCTCGAGAGTCCTTCTCCCCGCGCACGGGGAGAAGGTGCCGAAGGCGGATGAGGGGAGCGCATTCGACGAAACAGGACTCCTCATCCCCGCTTCGCGACCTTCTCCCCGTGTGCGGGGAGAAGGACACTCGATGGGGAGACTCGCGTGTCTCACCATCAATCGCTGCTTCCTGCGTGTGCCCTTCCCTCGAGAGTCCTTCTCCCCGGGCACGGGGAGAAGGTGCCGAAGGCGGATGAGGGAAGCTCACTGGACGAAGCAGGACCCCTCATCCCCGCTTCGCGGACCTTCTCCCCGTGTGCGGGGAGAAGGACACTCGATGGGGAGGCTCGCGTTTTCCACCCTCAATCGCTGTCTGGTTCGCTTTGCCTCGCTCCCCGATTATGATCGCCGCCATCCTCAACGCTCGCGGTTCGGAGGTTTTCATGCGTCGCATTCTGATGGTCGTCTTATCGCTCTTCGCGCTGCCGCTCGCGGCTCAACTGCAGGATCTCGGAGACGTTGCGTTTGCGAATTCGGGGGCGCCGGCGGCCCAGGCGGAGTTTCTTCAGGGTCTGGCCTGGCTGCACGACTTTGAGTATCCGATCGCGGCGGGGCACTTCCGCAAGGCGCAGGAGATCGATCCTTCGTTCGCCATGGCGTACTGGGGAGAGGCGATGACGTTCACCCATCCGATCTGGTTCCAGCAGGATCTTCCGGCCGCCCGCGCCGTGCTGGAGCGCCTCGGCGCGACGCCGGCTGCGCGTGCCGCGAAGGCGGCCACCGGGCGCGAGCGCGACTACCTCGGGGCCCTGGAGATTCTCTACGGCGAGGGGTCGAAGGACGATCGCGACGACCGGTATGCCGAGGCCATGATGGCGTTGCACGAACGCTATCGTGATGATGTCGACGCCACGGCCTTCGCTGCGCTGGCACTCCTTGGCACCTCGCATCACGGCCGCGACTTTCCGACTTACATGCGCTCTGCGGCGATGCTGGAGGAAGTCTTCCCCTCGCATCAGCGACATCCCGGGGTGCTGCATTACCTCATCCACTCTTATGACGATCCCATTCACGCGCCGCTGGGGATGCGCGCCGCGCGGCTCTACGGCAAAGTGGCGCCGGAGGCGGGGCATGCGCTGCACATGACGTCGCATATTTTTGTGGCTCTGGGGATGTGGGACGACGTGATCGCGGCGAACCGTCAGGCCATCGCGGTGGTGAATCGTCAGCGTGCGTTGCGCAAGAAGCCGATCGTGAACTGTGGGCATTATCCCGACTGGCTCCATTACGCATACCTGCAGCAGCGGCGTTTCGAGGAGGCGGCGAAGGCGCTCGAGGATTGCCGCGCCATCACGCTCGATGTGCCATTCGAATCAGCCGGGGAAATGGACCGGCGTGAGGGCCGATTTCTCAGCCTGGCCACCATGCGCGCGCATCAGATTGCCAGTGGCGGAGCGGCGGCCTCGTCGTTCGCGGTGCCGGACGGTGCGCCCTTCGCCGCGGCGCGATTCCAGATGGCATACGGAGACGTCCTTGCGGCAGCCAGCGATCGGCAGAAGCTGCAGGCGGCGGTCCAGCACCTTCACGCCCTCGGATCGGAGTCGGCTGCCATGCCGCACGCCGGCAAGAGCAGCTCGGAGGGAGACGGTCGCCGGCAGGTGATGATGCAGGAAGCTGACGCGCTGCTGCTGCTCGCATCGAATCAGCGTGACGAAGCGATCGCCATGCTGCAGAAGGCCGCGGCCGCCGAACAGGCCATGCCGTTCGAGTTCGGGCCGCCGCCGGTGCCGAAGCCTGCCAACGAACTGCTGGGCGACGTGCTGCTGTCCGCCGGACGGTCGGGCGAGGCGGAGAAGGCTTATCGCGATGCGCTGGCGCGCGCGCCGGGCCGCACGGTTGCGGTGAAAGGTCTGGAGATGGCCCGGAAGAAATCTCCGCAGGCTGTTCGCTGACGTGTTCGAGGCATCCGATGGCGGGAATGGCGTGACCACCGCGAGTGAATTTCCGTACGCTGATCTCGCGCTGTCGCGACGGCTGGAGCGGGCCGAGGGGCGGACCAACCTCGATTTCGTGCAGGCACGGGCGCGCATCGACTCCGGCAGCACTGCCTGCGCTCTGGAGCGTGCCGGCGTGATGGCGATGTTTGACAAAATTGGGTCGCCGCTCACGCAGACGTTCGGGCTGGGACTCTTCCAGCCGGCGACGAACGAGGATCTGGATGCCATCGAGGAGTTTTTCGCCAGCCGTGGAGCGCAGGTGTTTCATGAGGTCAGCCCGCTGGCGGACGGAACGACCCTGGCGCTGCTCCATGAACGCGGGTATCAACCGATCGAGGCGACCAGCGTGATGTTCCGGCCGATCGCGCCGCAGGGTGCGTTGCCGGCGAGTGAAAAGGTCCGGGTACGGATTGCCGCACGATCGGAAGCTGCCTTGTGGTCGGAGACCGCCGCGCGCGGATGGGCCCAGCCGGAGCTGACGGAGTTTCTCAAGGACATCGGCAGCGTGACGGTGGCCAGCGAAGGGATGACCTCGTTTTTTGCGGAGCTGGACGGAGTGCCGATCGCGACGGGCGGCCTCAGCATCCAGGATGGCGTGGCACTGCTGGCCGGCGCCAGCACGCTGCCGGAGCGCCGCAAGCTCGGAGCGCAGCGCGCTCTGCTGGATGCCCGGTTGCGTTATGCCGCGGAGCAAGGATGCAACCTGGCCATGATGTGCGCGGCGCCGGGCAGCAGCTCGCAGCGCAACGCCGAGCGGCAGGGATTCCGGATCGCCTACACGCGGCTGAAGTGGGAGCGTTCCACGGCGAGGATCGCTGAGAGGCACTGACCGGCGGACCGCGGGATCCTGGCCCCAATGGCCCGAACGTAAGGCGCCTCTTTGGCCACGCAACGCACTGAAGGGGCAGACGCCGGAGGCGTCAAAGAGGGTAGCCGGTGGTCGCCGCAGAGCGACCACCGGATCACCGTCGGGTAACAGCGCAGCACCCCGGCAGGGGTGCCAGAAATCATCCATACCGATCAGCGATCGACGGTCGCACGCTTTGCTCCCGGCCGCTCGGCGACTCTGCCGCCCCTGCTGGGGCGGATCGCGATTGTGCGCGAGACCGGTGGCTGCGCGCTTCGCGCTTGCCGACCGGCTACCGTCTCGCTGCGCCTCCGGCGCGCATCCCCGCGCCCAACTTCAGGATGGGTGTGAGAAATGCGAAGCCTCGAGCAGCGCGCTACGCTTCTCGTCTGTCGGCGTGCTGGTGGCCGATGCCGCAGACGATCAGATCGCGCACTTTAGTCACTTCCTGATCGATCGCCTTCGCCTCTTTCTCGTACACCGCGGCTTCTTCGGACAGGTTCTGTTCCCTCTTGCGTTGCGCCAGCTGGCGAGAGAACGTCACTTTCTCTTCCATGATGCGGACGGCTGACCAGAGCGCGGTCTCCACGTTGCGACTCTGCTCCACGGAGAACACTTCCCCGGTGAAGGAGTGACCGACGTGACAGCGGAGTTTGAGGGGCTCCTCATCGCCGATCTGCCAGATCGATCCGTTGCAGTCGGGGCAGGTGTAGGTGGTGCGCTTGCCGATCTGCTCCACATTGTCGAGAAACTCTTCGGTGTTCATGAGCTGCTCCGCGATGTTCGACTCGATCTCGATGGCCGGCGTGGTGGGGAATGTTTCCTGAAGAGGCGGCGGCTCCGCCACCAGGCGGATCAGAAGAGCGCCGGCCTCTGCGATCTTCACCGTGTGATCGATGTCGACGTAGCGCAGAGCGGTCCGGGGCATGCTGGGATACTCCGCTTCTTCCGGATCCTGCACCACGGCGATTCCGCCGCGTTTCTTGATGGTCTGCAGCCCGACGGTCCCGTCGTCGAGAAAGCCGGTGAGCACCATTCCGATGACGCGGGAGCCGTGCGAGCGCGCCGCGGAGCGGAACAGAGCGTCGATGGAAGGGCGGTAGCGATTCTCTTGTGGTCCGCGCATGACCCGAACGCTGTCCTCGTTCAGAAGAAGCTGGAAGTCGGGAGCGGCGACGTACACATGTCCCCGCTCGAACGGCTCGTTGTCGGCGGGTGAGGTGACCGGCAGGCTGCAGACGTCGCCGAGGAGCTTCGGAAGATAGCTCTTCTTGTCGGCAGCCAGATGCTGCACCACGAAGATCGTCGCGTCGAGGCTCTCAGGGAGCACGCTGAGCACGGCGCTCAGCGCCTTCAGCCCGCCCGCGGAGGTGCCGATGACCACGATGTCGTGACCGTTCGCGGGAGCGTCGGGCGTTTTCTGGAGTAAATGCGTCGTCATGAAAGTGGTCCTGCGTACGAACCGGGAAAGGCGGGAATCGAGGCTGGCCGTCGTCAGGGCGGTTCGCAGATCAACGGGTGCACGGGATGGCAGGGTTCCGGTCAGTACATCGGGCTGCATTGCAGCTTTTGTTCCGCCGTGGACGGTTTTCGCTGGGCGAGAACCTGTGATTGCGCGATTTGCGGGTGAAGCTGAACGGCGCGTTCGCCGCGAGATTCATCGTACGTTCTCCTCCCGCATGGTGCGTGTGTGATCGTCGTGATCTGTCACTCAACGCGCAGTTTGTAATCTCATGGACCAGAGCGAAGTGACGCCGGCCCCGCTCACTTTCATCGATGGCAGCGGTTCCTTCGATCGGCGGAGGGAACCAATCGATTTGCACGACAAGAGAATGGATGCGCTCGGCTGAATCGAGCGGAGCAACACCGGTCGATCCGCGCCTGGCGTGAGGGATTTCGATGATTATTTTGCTCATTGCGCGGCGATCATTCGACGCGCATACTCCGAAGTCTCACGCCTGATTCTCCGGTCGCGATCGAGCGAGCGAACTCCTCCTTAAGACGACGCGCTCGCTGGACCACCTCCCCAATCTCAGACGGATTCCCCAGAGGATACGATCCGATGGCAACTCGAGCTCCCTCCAAACGCGGCGCGAAAAAGACTGAGGCCAAGTCTGTGCGCCCGACTGCTCAGGAGCCGGAAGGCGTCGATCAACGATTCCCTGCCCATGCCAGCGCCGCGGTTCGGGTGGTGGGGATCGGCGCGTCGGCCGGCGGCCTCGAGGCGTTCACCGAGCTCATTTCCGCGATCCCGCCGGACACCGGCCTGGCCTTCGTTCTGGTGCAGCATCTCGACCCCCACCACGACAGCATGCTGGTCCAGATCCTGGCCAGGGCCACCTCCCTTCCGGTGGTCCAGATTGTCGAGGGGATGCGGATCAAGCGCGATCACATCTACGTGATCCCGCCCGACAAGGAGCTCACCCTCGACCAGGAAGTGCTCCGCCTGGTTCCTCGGACCAAGAGAGTCCCCCATCGTCCTCTGGACAATTTCTTCTGCTCGCTTGCAGACGAGCGCAAGAGCGGCGCGATCGGCGTGGTGCTCTCCGGCAGCGACGCGGATGGAGCGTTCGGACTGGAGGCCATTCGCGAAGCGGGAGGGGTCACCTTCGCGCAGAGTCCTTCAACCGCGCAGTTCGACGTGATGCCGAGGGCTGCCGCGGCGGCAGCGGACTTCGTGCTTCCTCCCGCCGGAATTGCCGAGCGGCTGGTGGACCTCGCTAAGCGTAGAGAAGGCCTGGACAGCGAAGAGGCGGGGGAGCTCGAATCCGAAGGGTTCGAGCGCATTCTGCAGCTGGTGAGCAAGCGGCATGCGGTCGATTTCAGCCATTTCAAATACTCCAGCGTGCACCGACGCATCGAGCGGCGCGTGCTGCTGGGCAATCACGAGAGCCTGGCTGACTACGCGGAGTCGCTGGCGCAGGATCCCGCCGCGATTGATGCGCTGTATCAGGATCTTTTGATCGGGGTGACGTCATTTTTCCGTGAGCCGGCGCGCTTCGAGGCCTTGGGAACGGTGGTCTTCCCTTCGATCGTGAAAGATCGAGGCGCCGGCGACAGCGTGCGCATCTGGGTGGCGGGATGTTCGACCGGCGAGGAGGTCTATTCGCTGGCCATGATCCTCGCCGAGTTTCTGGCCGGGCGTCCCGACCCGCCGCGCATCTCCATCTACGGGACGGACATCAACGAGGCTTCGCTGAGAAAGGCGCGCACGGCGATCTACTCCGAGCGCGCGCTCATCGGAGTCTCCCCCGAACGGCTGGAACGCTTTTTCACCGCTGCGCCGGGCGGCTACAAGGTTGGCAAAAAGTTGAGGGAGCTCTGCGTGTTCGCCACTCATGACGTGACCCGCGACCCGCCCTACTCGAAGATCGACCTGGTCACCTGCTGCAACGTCCTGATCTACTTCGATGCCGAGTTGCAGAAGAAGGCGGTGGCGCTCCTGCAGTACGCCCTGGCCCCTGGCGGTTTTCTGATGCTGGGAAGCTCGGAGAATCTGCGCGGAGTGTCGAATCAGGTGGAACCGGTGTCGACGAAGCCGTTGATCTATCGCAAGCAGGACTCGGCGAACCACGCTGTCCTCCACACGACGGAACGATCACCGGACCGGGTCACCGTCCCTTCGGCCCCTGCGGCAGGATTGACCGGAAGGCGCGCCCAGGATGAGGACGCCTTCCTGGCAGCTCACCTCGCCCCGTGCGGAGTGCTCGTCAACGCGCAGATGGACATTACCAGGATCCGCGGCGACATCGGCGCGTTCGTATCCATGGAGCCGGGTGATGCGACCCTCAACCTCATTCGCCTCCTTAGTCATCAGGAGCTGGTGGCGGAGTTGAGGCTGGCCATCCGCACCGCCTTCCGGGAACGGGAGACCGTCATCACAGAAGGGACTGTGGTGAACGACGGGGAAACCCGGCGTCTCATCACCTTTGAAGTCATCCCCTACGCAGCCGCTCCGCCGAGCCAGAATCTCTGCTGGGTGCTCTTCCGCAGCTCGGCGGCTCCGACCGGGGGCAAAGCTGGCGGGTCGCGAAAGCGAACGGAAACCGACGGCTTGCGCCACGCCCTGGCCGCGGCGATCGAAGACCGCAGGCAACTGGCCGACGACGCTGCTGCCGCAGCGGAAGATGCGCAGTCCAGCGACGAGGAACTGCGCAGCACCAATGAGGAGCTGGAAACGGCCAAGGAGGAACTGCAGTCGGCGAACGAGGAGCTGAACACGCTGAACGACGAGCTGCAGCTCCGCAACCACTCGCTGGGACGGATCAACGACGACATCGAGAACCTGCTGGGTGCGGTGGAGGTTCCCATCCTCTTCGTGGGCGTCGATCTGACGGTGCGGCGGTACAACGTCACTGCCGGCATGCTCCTCAACCTGCGGCCCGATTCGACGGGGCGGCCTCTTCGCGATGCGAAATCGATTCTCGATGTGGCCCTTCTCGAAAAGCTGGTGGGAGCGGTCATGGAAACGGGAGTTCCCGCCGACGTCGAGGTCCAGGATGGTGCGGGCGACTGGCGGCTGTTGCGCATCCGGGTCTACCGCACCCACGAAGGAGCGGTGGACGGGGCCATCGTTGCGGTGGTGGACATCAACCTGCTCAAGCGGAGCGTGCTGGCAGCGGAGGCAGCGACGCGAGCAGCGACCATGCTGGCGGAGGCAAGCGCGCTGCTGGCGTCGTCCCTCGACTACGAGACCACGCTGGGGTCTCTGGCGCGTTTGTCGACTCGGGACTTCGCGGACTGGTGCGCTGTGGATCTCGTGAACGACGATGGCTCCATCCGTCACCTTACTGTCTCGCACACCAATCCGGTCATGCGAGATCTGGCGCTGCAGTTCCAGCAGGCATCCTTCAGCGAAGGCGATCGCGCGCCAGGCGCTCCTCAGGCCTTGCGCCTGCGGGAGTCGGTACTCCTCGGCGATCTGGCCGAATCGGAGATCACCGGCATCCCTCCCGAGGCCAGGATCACGCAACTGATCGGAGCCCTCGGTGTCCGCTCGCTCATCAGCGTGCCGCTCATCGTGCGTGACAAGGTGCTGGGAACGACCACGTTCTCCACATCCCGGCGCCGCTACGAACCGGTCGACCTCCAACTGGCCGAGGAGCTGTCGCAACGCGCCGCCATGGCCATCGATACGGCCTTGCTCTTTCGCGATGCGGAAAACGCCAACCGCTACAAGGACCAGTTTCTGGGGACGGTCGCTCATGAGCTGCGCACCCCGCTGACCTCGATCCTCGGATGGGTTCAGCTGGCAGAAGCGAGTCCGGAGATGTGTGATGACGCGCTCGCGCGAATCGCGGAAAGCGCCGAGGTCCTGCGCCTGTTCACCGAGGACCTGCTGGATGTGACGCGCATCCGTGAGCGGAAGATGAGCCTGGAGATGGCGGACATCGATCTGGCGGACGTGATCGCCTCGGCAATCGACATGACCACCCATACCGCGGCGGCGCGGCAGATCCAGCTCGATGTGAACGTCGTTCAGGAGCGGGCGCTGGTGCGGGGAGATCGCGTCCGCTTGCTCCAGGTCGTGTGGAACCTGTTGAGTAACGCGATCAAGTTCACACCGTCGGCGGGCAGGATTGAGGTGCGGCTGGAGCGGGAGGGAAACGACGCGCGGTTGTCCGTGCACGACAACGGCGAGGGCATTTCGCCGGACCTGCTGCCGCACGTTTTCGAGATCTATCGTCAGGGCGACAAAGCGGCCAGCGGGACGCCCGGGCTTGGAATCGGCCTCTCCATCGTCGCGGAGATCGTGAACCTCCACCACGGGACAACCAGTGCGGAGAGTCGCGGGATCGGCTACGGCTCGACGTTCATCGTCGCTCTGCCCATGCTCGATGCCGGTCGCTCGGCCGCAAACCTCCTCACATCGCAGGAGCCTTCGTGACGCCGCTGTCATCATCAGCAGCGGGATCCAGGAGAACGCGTTGACCCGCCAGATCGTCCGCGAGACAGCCGGGAAAGTTCTGCGCAGCGACGACCTGATCGACGGGGAGAAGGAAATCGCCGCCGGGATCCTCCGCGAGAATCCTCACCTCGGAAATCCTCACGTGGTCCAGTGCGACTGGTGCCATGAGACCCGAACCCTCTTCCGCGATGAGGACGACGGCCCCTTCAAACTCACCTCCCACGGATGGCGCTGCGAACCCTGCAACGTGCGTGCGGCCAGCCAGGAAATCAAGATCTGAATCGATCTCCCCTCTCGATGGGAAGTGCCCGGCCTCCGACGGCTTTCTAGAAGGCGACGTGGGCTCTCCCCTCGAGTGTCCTTCTCCCCGCGCACGGGGAGAAGGTCCGCGAAGCGGGGAGCAGGGGTCGCTCCGCGACGCCAGGCTCAGCTACTTCGCCAGCGCCGCGAGGCGATTGAGCGCCATGTAGGTCTGGTGCCCCAGGAAGACGACGAGGCCGAAGTAGAGGGTGGCGATCGCGGCCCGCTGCGGCAGCGTCACGTTGTAGAACGTCTTGTCGTCTTTCTCCCGGACGATCGACGCGTACACCTGAAAAGCCACCAGCACGAGGATCAGAAGCATGAGCGGGTTGGGCTGCTTGACGACCTTGTAGATGAGCCATCCGCCGCCAAAGAGCCACATCCACTTGGTCACCGCTGCAGAGATCCGGCCGCCGTCGAGCATGCCGATCGGCAGCAGGTTCAGCAGGTTGATGGCGAAACCGGCCGCGGCGACCGCGAGGTAGAGCGGCTGCAGGGTCCATTTGAAGATCTGCAGGCTGACCAGCGCGGCGAAGGTGCCGGCCACCGGACCGGCCAGCCCGATCTGCGCGTCATCGAACGCGGAGCGCGGCTGGTCTTTCAGTGTCACCGCTCCGCCGATGAAGGGAATGAACACCATCATCCCGGCGCGCAGCCCTTTGGCGCGGATGACCAGTGCGTGCCCCAGTTCGTGAACAAAGATGATGAGGACGAAGCCGACCACCAGCGGCAGCGGAGCCTTGGTGGCGTAGGCGGCGATGCTGAGGGCCATCGACGCGCCGGCCACGGCGAACTGGGTGATGCCGAAGCCCTCGAACGGGTTGACCGCGTAGGAGCGCAGATAGTCGACGGCAACGAACACCACTGCTTTCAGTTTCAGCAGCACGATGGTGAGCGTCAGCGCGGCGCCCGACAGGAACTTCATGAGGGGATGGCGCACCGGGCCGGCCAGCTTCACCGGCGCGTCCTCCAAGAAGGGCACCTCGCGCAACGAATCGGTGATCGGAGGTTCTGACTCAACCTCTCCCTCCGCCCATTCGCGTTGTGGAGCCTCCGGCTGGAGTGCTTCGCGGAGTTCGCCGGGAAGCGACGTTCGGACCTGGGAGTCGCCTTGCGCGAACGGCGGAGGAGACGCGGCGAGATCATCGTCAGCGTCGGTCGGAACGTGAGGAATGATCGCGGTGGAATTCATGGAGAAGGTCAACGATAGAACGAAGGACCGGATGCTATATTCCGCCGCGTGTCCGAGCCGTCTGTCGACGATTTGCGGCTGCAACTTCGCGAGCGCGGATACCTGTCGCACGGCGTGGAGCGATGGTTCGCCCAGGACCCCTGGAGCTCCCGGACGTTCTGGGTGGAACTGGTGGCCCTGTCGGCGAAAGCGGCGACGCTGATCGCCCTTTTCGCCCTGCTGCCTCTCAGCACCGTGATGGTGATGCGCAACCATCCCTTGAGCGCATGGGAGACGCTGGTCATCGCACTTCTGTACGGAGCGGTTTCGTGGATCGTCGCGTTCGCGCTGCTGCTGGGGCTGGGGCTGCTGCTGCGAGGAAGACCGGACGTGGCCATCGACACGCCGCGCGCACTGCTGGCGATCTCCTTTTCGGCGTCGGCAGCATTGACCGCGCCGGTCGCTTTGTGGTGGCTCGGCTTCGGCTCGCCGGCGGCCCTGCCGGAACTGGTGATCGGAGGGGCCCTGATCACGCTCCTCTTTCTGGTCAGCACCACGGTGGTCTCTGCCGCCCTGCTCTCCTTCTCCATTTACGAGCTGCAGCGCGTGCCAGCGATCCACCGCACCTCACGCAGCGTTCCCATGTCCGCCGCCGCGATGATCCTCATCGCGTTCCTCTTCGTTCCCGTCTACGCGCTGCAGGAAAGAGGCGGGGCGGAAGAGCCACTGCAGGTGGTGACCGCACCTGGAGAGGCGCGCGTGGCGTTCGTCGCCGTTGACGGCCTGACCTTCGAGATCCTGCGCGCACATCCCTCCCTGCTCGCCCTGTTCACCGCCGCCAGTCCCGTGCGCTCCTTTGCCGCTGGCTCTGCGCCGGAACGGTGGGCCTCGGTGGGAACAGGCGTTCCTGCTTCCCTCCATGGTGTGCGATCGGTGGAAGGTGTGCGCGTCGTGCGGGGGACGCATGTCCTCCAGAGCGTCTCCAACGGCGACGTTGCGCTGCGCCAACTGGGCGAGACAACCGGACTGACGCGTCGGCAGCCCCTCCCCCCCACGGTGCGCCGTCGAGACTACGTCTGGGAACTGTTCGCCAACCGGGGCGTTCCATCGCTGGCAGTGAACTGGTGGACCAGCGCAGAGGCACACAGCGGCGGACTGGATGCTGTCAGTCAGGCCACCGTGTTCGCCACGGCCGCCGTGCGCGGAGGCGCACCGGAAACCGTCGCGTTGCGCGTCGATGAAGCGGCCGTCAGCACATTTCTCCATGCCGTCGATGGCCACCGCCCGCGCCTGGCAACGGTCTATCTGCCGTCCCTGGACATCCTGCTCAACCGGCTCCCCATCGACGCCTCCTCGCGCCTGGCGCTTTCCTCGCGCGCGGTCGAACAGGTCGAAGGACTGGTCCGGGAGATGAGAGGGCGCGGATATGCGGTCATTCTGCTGGGCCTGCCGGGCGAAGGGCAGTCAGGATCGGCCTCCATGGCCTGGACTCTGACCGACCCCTGTTGCGAACGGGGAAGCGCCGACGATGTGGCTCCCACTCTTTGCGCGCTCCTTGGGTTTCCGGCTTCCCGTGAGATGAACGGGCGTTCCCTGGTTCCTGAAAATCTTCCTCGCCTTTCCAGCTACGGACGCCGGCACACAGACACCAAACAGACACCGGTCGATCAGGAGTACTACCGTTCCCTTCGTTCTCTCGGGTATGTTCGATGACGTCCGGCTTCTGATCCGGGCGCAGAGGAGAGTCCATGAAACGCATTGCAGCTCTCGTTGTCGCCACGTTCTGCACGCTTCCGGTGATGGCCCAGCGCGGAATCACCTTCGAAGATCTCGCCGCCATTCACCGCATCGGCTGGCCTCAGCTCTCTCCGGACGGCGCATGGATTGCCTACGGCGCCTCCACGCCCGATCTCGGGGCGAACGTGAGTCACGGTGCGATTTTCCTTCTTCCCTCGGGCGGTGGCGCGTCGAAGCAGATCAGCGAGGGAAAAAAGCGGGACTCTGATCCGACCTGGTCTCCTGACGGCAAGACGATCGCGTACGTTTCCAACCGCGAAGGAGGCAGCTACCAGATTTATCTCTACGACGTGGCCTCCGATCAGTCGCGCAAACTCAGCGACCTGCAGGGCGGTGCCGGCAGCGTGAAATGGATGCCGGACGGCAGCGCGCTCCTTGCCGTGTCGGATATCTACACCGATTGCGGAGTCGATCCCGCATGCATCAAGACGAAGACCACGGCAGAGGAAACGAAACCTACTCAGGCGCACATCGTCACCGGCCTCCTGTACCGTCACTGGAAATCCTGGCAGGCCGCCACTCGCAGCCACATCCTCTACGTGCCCGTCGCCGGCGGACCCGCGCGCGACCTCACACCGGGCGGATTCGATGCGCCTCCTTTCTCCGTCGGAGGCGGCGATGAATTTGACGTTTCGCCGGACGGCAAAGAGCTCGTCTTCGCGCGCGACACCGAGCAGAACCCGGAGCTGTCGACCAACTCCGATCTCTTCATCGTTCCGATCAAGGGTGGCGAGCCGAAACGAATCACCACGCGCAGAGGGGCGGACACCAGTCCGAAGTACTCATCGGACGGCCGCTGGATCGCCTGGCGCTCGCAATCACGGCCTGGATACGAGTCCGATCTGTGGGAGCTGTGGCTCTACGATCGCGGTACCGCAACCTCGCATCGGATCGCACCGACGCTCGACAACTGGGTCGAGTCGATCGCCTGGGCACCCGACAGTAGAAGCCTCTTCATCACTGCTCCGGAGAAAACCAAGACCGCCATCTACGAAGTCGGCGTGAAAGACGGCGGCGCGCATCTTGTGTGGAACGAAGCATCTGCCGATGGCCTGGCGATCAGCCGAGACGGGAAGACGATCTACTTCGATCGTTCCTCACTCACGCATCCGACGGACATCTACGCGCTGCATCGGGGCGGTGCCTCGCCCGCGCACGCCACGCAGATCACGCACGACAACGATTCCCTCTTCGGCGGGTTGTCCATGAACGCCAGCGACGTCTGGTTCGAAGGCGCGGCGCACACGCAGGTGCAGGCCCTGCTGGTCAAGCCACCCATGTTCGATCCGTCGAAGAAGTATCCGGCCATCGTACTGATCCACGGCGGGCCGCAGGGAGGGTGGGGCGACTCGTGGTCCTATCGCTGGAACCCGCAGATGTTCGCGGCCCGCGGCTACGTGGTCTTCATGCCCAATCCGCGCGGCTCGTATGGCTATGGCCAGAAATTCGTGGAAGAGATCTCCGGCGACTGGGGCGGCAAGGTCTACGGCGACATCATGAACGGTGTCGACGTGCTGGCAGCCATGCCCTTCGTCGATGGCCGCCGCATCGGTGCCGCCGGCGGCTCCTTCGGTGGTTACATGGTCGACTGGATCCTCGGGCACACCGACCGTTTCCGCGCGCTGGTCTCGCACGCCGGCGTCTACAACCTCGAGTCGATGTACGGCGTGACCGAAGAGATCTGGTTTCCGGAGTGGGAGTTCAAGGGCAATCCCTGGGACAACCCGGAGCTGTACGACAAGTGGTCGCCGAACAAGTTCGTGAAGAACTTCCGCACGCCGACGCTGATCACGCATGGTGAGCTCGACTACCGCGTTCCCATCAACCAGGGCCTGGAACTGTTCACCGCATTGCAGCGTCGCGGCGTCCCATCAAAGCTTCTGGTCTACCCCGACGAAGGCCACTGGATCCTCAAGCCGCAGAACTCCAAGCTCTGGTACGCGACGGTAGGGGACTGGTTCGATCAGTGGCTGAAAAAGTAGGAAAGCCTTTCGGAGCGCCGGCATCTTTGCCGGCCGGTCCGCCGGCATCTTGCCGGCGGGTCTCGCCAGGTAGCCCCGACTGGAAGCCGAAGCACAAGCCGGCAAGGATGCCGGCGCTACACCGGGGCCAGGAGCCTGCGCGGCGGAACGTCTTGGGGCGTGATCATGGCGGAGCCTTGGGCAACCAGCGCCGCCGGCCGTGCCGGCCTAACCGTGCTGCGAAATCGACAGCACGTTTCCGTCCGGGTCCTTGAACCACGCCACCTTGTCGCCGTTCGGCGGGGTCCACACGCCCAGTTCGTCCTGTTTCAGGAAAGGCAGGTTGAACTGTTCGAAGTGGACGCCTTGCGCGGTCAGCTCGCGGATCGCGGCGTGGATGTCGCCGACTTCCCAACCGAGGACTGTGCCCTGGCTGGGAGTGAAGGACTGCGCTTTGCCGATGCGAATGCTGGTGCCGTTCGCGTCGTAGGCCAGGGCGAAGTCGTCGTCGCTGAGCAGGCGGAATCCGAGCGTGTCGCCGTAGAAGGCTTTGGCCTCCTCCGGATTTCGGGTGGTCAGGAAGCCGACCATTTTCGTCAGGATGGGCATGGTTGCCTCGCCATTCGGTGCCGCGGGAAATGCGCATCCCGAAGCCCGGGAGTGGCGCTCAAACCGTACGGACGGTACTCGGATTTGGCGTGGCCGCCACGTTGACCGGCTCTGCGATCGCCGGCCGGGACACGGTTCCGGTGATGCCCACCGCTTCCGCGTACTTCAAGTAGGTGTCGATCGAGGCGATGACCACGCGCGCTTCGACGGTGATCAGGTCGATGCCCACCAGAGAGATGCGGACCCATGCGTCAATCACGATGCCCTTGTCGAGAATCCGATCGAGGACGTCGATGAGACTAGTACCACCTGGTGCGCGTTCGACTGCCATGGGTTATCTCCCTTTCTTCTCTGCCGGTCTGGCCTGAGGCAGCGGCCGGGCGTTGAGCTGCTGCTCCAGCTGATGCACGCGCGCCTGCAGCGCTGCGTACTCTTCGCCACTGACGTTCTGCGGGGCACTGGAGTAGAAACGGTCCGAACGCCACCAGTTGATGCCAATGGCTTCGGCTTTATCGATCGAGCAGATGACCAGCCGCAACTGGATGGTCAGCAACTCCACGTTGGCCAGCGAGACTTTGATGTCTCCGGCCACGACCAGTCCCTTATCCAGGATCTTGCCGAGGATGTCGACCAGCCCCTGCGGTTGCCGATGCTCGATGGCCATGCCGCGGCAACGGTAGCCGTCCGCCACATCCAACGTCAAGGATTTGGTTTGGCCGGCACGGCCGGCGGCGCCGGCCTGGGAGCCTGCGCGGCAAAACTTCTTGGAGCGTGATCTTGGCGGAGCCTTGGGCAACCAGCGCCGCCGGCCGTGCCGGCCTGGCACCCACGCGCCAGATGCGGCACACTCTCGCTGTGATCCTCTACCTCTACGCCATCGGACGCCGCGGCCATCCACTGCCGGGAGCCGTCGAAGCGATCGATGGCTCGGCCGCCGTGGTCAGTTTCGAGGAAGATGATCTCGCTGCGTTCTGCACCGCAGTGGATGACCAGACGTTCTCGCAGGAGACCATCGACGCGCGATCCAAAGACCTGGAGTGGCTCGGCGCGATCGGTTACCGCCATCAAAACGTGATGGCCGCGCTGATGCGGGAGGGCACGATCATTCCTCTGCGCGCCTTCTCCCTGTTTCGGTCGGAAGAGAGCGTGCGCGAGCACCTCCGCAGTCAACACAAAGAGTTCGCCTCGCTGCTGGCCCGGCTGGATGGCAAGCAGGAATGGACGCTGCGCATCGAGTTCGATCCGGAGAAATGGAATGCCTCGCTGGTGCATCGCGTGGAGACGCTGCGCGTCCTGGCCGGTGACATCGAAGGCTCCTCCGCGGGGAAAGCGTTCCTGCTTCAGAAGAAGCTCGAGGAGCAGAAGAAGAAGGTGTCGCGCGAAGCGGAGGAGACCGTGGTCGCCGAGATCGAAGAAGCCATTCTGGAGAAACTGGGATGCCTCTGCGTGTCGGAGTCGCGGCAGGCCCGCAGCGGCGCCTTTCCGCAGATCAACGTTCTGGTCGAGCGCGATGAAGAAGCGCAGCTCGAGGAGCTCCGCGATACGCTCACTGCTCAATACAGCGATGACGGGGTGAGCCTCGCGCTCACCGGTCCCTGGCCCCCGTATACCTTTGCCTCGATGGAACCCGACGCGCGCTGAGCACGGATGACTCATGGCTGACTCGAATGAAGAGCTGTCCCTGCTGGAGACTCTCGACCATCTCCTCGATCGCGGCGTGGTCATCGCCGGTGAAGCGACCATCTCCATTGGCGACGTCGACCTCCTCTACCTCGGGCTGAACATCGTGCTGGCCAACGTCGATGCGCTGTCGCGCGCCCCTCGCCGCGCGCAGGGCAAGCTGCCCGAATGAAACTGGTAGTCATCGGCGTCCACCTCCGCCGTGAGGACATCGAGCCGCTGGCGATGGCAGTCGACGCCGGCGATCTGTTTCTCAGTGCTCTCGAGGTTTCTGACGACCAGCCCATCGGCGATCGGGAGCTTCTCCTGCGTGTCGCGGCGAAGCGCGCGGAACTGCTCGATCGAGCCACCTTCCTCGCTGTGCGCTACGGGTTCACCGCATCGAGCGCTGCCGATGCGAGTGCGAAGTGCCGGCTTCTGGTCGAGCCATGGCGTGATGCGCTGGAAGCAGCGGAAAACAGAGTGGAGATGACTCTGAAAGTCGCTGCGCAGAATCCGCAGCCGCGACCGCAGCGATCGGCCTTCGATTCGGGTGCGTCGTATCTCAAAGCGCTGCACCAGTCGACACGCGCCGCCTCGGTGGATCCGGCCTTTCGCCAGGCAGTCGACGCGGCGATTGCGTCGCTGGCCGCCCGCCATCGATGGGTGGCCCGCGACAACGCGTCGCTGGAGCTGGTGGCGCTGGTGGAGCGCGAGGTGATCCCTGAGGTGAACGCTGCGGGCCACGATCTCAAGCAGAGGTTTCCCACCGTCCCCTTCCTGCTTTCAGGCCCCTGGCCGCTGGAGGTCTTCGTCGATGATCACGAATGAGGAAGAACAGCTGCGCCAGTCGCTGACGTTCACCGAGTCCATGATTCCTGAGCGCATCTCCGCCGATCCGGAAGCGATCGAGAACGGTCTGGCCCGACTGGTCCTCTCCATCATCGAGCTGGTCCGCCGCCTCCTGGAGAAACAGGCCCTCCGCCGGATGGACGCCGGGAATCTCACCGACGAAGAGATCGAGCGACTGGGAGCATCGCTGATGAAACTCGAAGAAAAGATGGGCGAGATCAAAGCGGTCTTCGGCCTGAGCGATGACGACCTGAACCTGAAGCTCGGCCCGGTGAAGACGCTGTAGGCCGGCACGGCCGGCGGCGTTGGTTCGCACAGCGTCCGGCCCGATTTTTCGCCATTGACGGCGTGATGAGCGATTTCGTCATCCTGAGGCGCGAAGACGCCGAAGGATCTGCACCGTCGCCGTCGTGAGTTCGATTTCCCCTCGCTGAGGACCACGGTTCATTAGAAGCCGCGCAGACGCCGAAGGACCTGCACCGACCCAACTGCTCCCAGCAACATCCCCGTGATTGCAGATCCTTCGCTTCCCGCCCGCCACCCACGCCGCTCAGGATGACGGTTGGGGGGTTCCGCTCTCAGGATGACGGTAAAAGAGTGAATCCAGCCTCACAGCGCCGGCAACGTTAGCGGCACCAGCCCCTCCAGATCTTCCAGCCGCACCACGGGCTCCTCTCGTCGTTCGATCGTGACGACGTCGACGCGATCGAGGGTACGCAGCGCGACCAGCTCCTCGTTGCGAACGGAGCGGTCGCACGGGCAGTCATTTTCCGGCGTCATGTAGTTGGCGATCACTCCGGCGGCGGCGATCCCGCGCTTTTCGATTTCCGCGATGAGGCGGCGGCTCTCCGCGACCACGATGCGCTCCGGCCGGGTCACCACCACGACGCTGGCCGCTGGAGTGCGCAACGATTCCTCCAAGGCGTGCAGGGCTCGCGATGCGCGGATGAGCTCTTCCCCCAGCGCGCCCGCGGGCATCAGCTCGCGATAGCGCAGGAGGATGCGCATGAACTCGCGCACCCACTCCCCGGCAGTGGAGGGCAGATCGAGCAGCCGCAAAAAGTGCCCGGTGGGGGCGGTGTCGACGAGGATGATCCCCTGCGACGCGTCGGCGATGAGATCGGCCAGGCGGATGATGGCGAAGATCTCGTCCGCTCCCGGCGGCGCGATCTCCAGCAGTTTCTTCATGGCCTCGGAGTCATAGGCCACGGTGAAGTTCGCCGGCGTGAGGGCACCGACGGCGCGCTCGATCTCCTCGCCGAGGGAGTCGCGGAAGTGGCGCCAGCGCTCGCGGGTGTCGATCGTTTCGATACTCAGATTCGACGGCGGGGCCTCGGTGGCGAAGACGTCACGGAGAGAATGCGCGGGATCGACGGAGAGCAGCGTGAAATGCCGGTCGGGAGCTCGTGCCGCGAGCTGCAGCGCGATCGATGCGGAGGATGTGGTTTTGCCCACGCCCCCTTTTCCCGCGAGGAACAGGAGGCGGGCAATACCCGGATTCAGTGTGGCCTGCGCACGAAAGGACGCTTGCGCAGGTGCCGGCTTCGGCTCGGCCACCAGCGACGGGCCCTGGCGCGTCCACTGGCGGATGCGCTCTGCGTCATCGAGCGGCGCGCACGCTCGTGGAGCGTCGATCATCGGTATCGGTGCCAGCTGACTGCGCGCCATGGCATCGCGCGAGGCACGAACGCCATCGGCTTCGCAGTCGGGCAACGCGATGGCGCGATTGAGGATCACGAACGGGATGTCCAGACCCTCGACGCGCACTTCGGCCACCAGGCGCGTGGTCTGCTCCACCACCCAGGGCTGGGACAGCATCACCGGAACGAATGCGGTGACCTCCGCGTCGCGAAGGCGCTGGCGACGACGTCGAGCCACAGCCGCGAAGTCTTCCAGGAATTCGTCCATGGCGTCGCGTACGTCGCGGTGCATGAACTGCCGCATCATTCCGCGGTGCTTTGCCTGCAGTGAGTCGAGCGCCTCGCCGAGTTGCTGGAAGTGTTGGGCGGAGGAGAGCATGCGCAGGGTGTGGCCGGTGGGAGCGGTGTCCACGATCAGCAGGTGGTCGGATTCCTCGGAAAGCTCTCCGATGCGCGACCAGGCCATCAGTTCATCCACGCCGGGCAGGGAGAGCTCGAAGAAACGCTTCAGCTCGTCGCGCTCGAGATACGTGCCGCGGTCGCCCAGTTCCAGAAAGCCGGGCAGATGCTTTTGCAGAAACTGCGCGTAGAGAGCGGGGGCATCGAGCGACTCGATGGCAAGGTTGGGGATCGCTGCCTGATCGTGGAAAAGGTCGGAGAGATTCGATGCAGGGTCGGTGCTGAACAGGGTGACCGGCTGGGTCTGCGAAAACCAGAGCGCAGCGGCGACGGAGATCGTGGTCTTGCCCACTCCGCCCTTGCCGCCGAAGAGAAGGATGCGGCGTGAGGACAGCGACTGGAAAGCGTCACTCAGGGACGGGAGGGAGGAAACGAGGGCGGCTGGTTTGCGGGAAGCGCGTTTCTGCCGGACGCTCACTTGCCGTAGCCGGTGTAGATGCCGATGCCGGCTTCGTCCTCACCGCGATCGGCGGCCATGGAGCGGGCAATCTCCTCGCGGCGCGCCCGGATCTCGCGCAGCGCAAGGAAGACCTGCGCCTCCTGCACCGCGTAGTCCGCTTCATTGATGTCGCCGACCTCCAGCATCATCTGCAGCTCGATCAACCTTTCCTTCCATGGCTGGTCATTCATCAACTCCTCGTCGGCCATCGTCTGGATCTGCTTCATGACCCAGTTGAATCCCGCCACCGGCAGCTTGAGGGGGAGCATCAGTAGATCGTCGAGAAGGAACATGGTGGATGCAGCTCCGAAGGCAAGAGGGGACGCTATCGTTCCGTTCTTTCCAGCTTCAAGCGGATGTTGACGAAGTTGTAAGGGGGCCAGGGTCCGGTGTAGAGAAACGAGAGCTTCGTGTCGTACTTTCGGGCGATCTCGGAGATCTGGTCGTCGAATGACCTGGTCTTGTCACGATCGACCAGGAACGCTGCGTTCATGATCATCTTGTCGCCGATCGGCTTGTTGGATCGTGAGGCGATGGCAGCTTCGCGGAGGGCCTCGTAAATCTCACTGACGAACACATCCGCTTTCGATTGCAGTGCCGACTCCACCACCCGGCCGAGCTGCATGCGCGAGAAGTAGGTCGAGGTGGAGGTGTTGGATTGAATCTCCTCCTTCAGCCGGCGGATCTCCTCGCTCTCCTGCTCGATCTCCCGGATCACCTGTTCCTTGTCCCAGTTGACCTTGAGCCCGAACTCGATCTTGCCGTCCATCTTCTGGAGGACATCGCTCAAGGCTTCATAGGTTCCCTTGAGGAACTCCTTGATGTCGTTTTCGGTGCGGAACACCGTCCCGAAGCTCATCGGAAGGACGGTGAAGTCTTTCATCACGAACTCATTGACACGCTCGTGAGTGAGGGCGTTCTCGCGGGTGGGGTCGAACACGATCAGGGGGCAGTTGGAGACCACCGCGGAGAATTCTTTGTAGGGGATGGTGTAGACGTGGTCGCCACGACCGCCAATTCCGAGGGCTCCAAAGTCCTTCGGCGTCTCGGTCTTGATGATGCAGTAGACGTACTTGCCCTGTTCGGTTTCCGGCTGCGCGGGTTGCGCCTGCTCATCCATTCTCACGACCTCGAAGAACCCGCTGAAGGATACAATAAAAAATCCATTGACCGACCGGCGGATCGTCTCGCGCACGCAGTCCTGGTTCGACAAAAATCAGCGCGATCTTCCCTGGCGTCACGGCTACGATCCCTACCGGGTCTGGGTCTCGGAGGTCATGCTGCAGCAGACCAGAATGGAAGTCGTGCTGGCGTATTTCGGCCCCTTCGTGGGGCGATTTTCCAGCATCGAGCGGCTGGCGGCGGCGAGCGGCGACGAGGTCGCGGCAGCGTGGTCCGGACTGGGATACTACCGGCGGGCGCGGATGCTTCGGGAGGGTGCCCTGGCCGTTCGTGAGCGGTTCGGAGGCAGTCTTCCGCAGGATGTGGAGAGCCTGCAATCGATCGCCGGGATCGGACGCTACACCGCCGGGGCGATCGCCTCAATCGCGTTCGGGCAGGGTGCTCCGATCGTGGATGGCAATGTCGCCCGCATCGTCGCCCGGCTCTTCGGGATCGACGAGCCGGTCGGCTCGGCGGCGCTGATGCGCAGCGCCTGGGTCCACTCCGAACGGCTGGTGGCCCTGGCGACGTCACCGCGAGACTTCAATCAGGGGCTGATGGAGATCGGCGCGCTGGTTTGCAAGCCGGCACGTCCTGACTGCATGCGATGCCCGCTGCGCGCTGACTGCGTGGCCTTCCGCACCGGACGGACCGGAGAGCTTCCCGCTCCGAAGCCGAAGGCCAGAACGCACGAGTTGCGCGTGCCGCTCTACCTGGTCGTCGACCGTCGGGGGCACGTGCTCATGCGTCGCGAGAAGGGGCCGCTGATGAACGATCTTTTTCATCTGCCTCATGGGGACGAGAGCCTGCTGACCGGATCGCCCCTCGCGGTGGCCCGCTCCGAGAACCTTGGAACCTTCCGTCACACCATCACCAACCGGAGGGTGACCTTCGAGGTGTTCCGTACGGTCCTGCCGCACAGGCCGCGGGCGGGCCAGTACGCCTGGATCGATCCCTCAACGATGGGGGAGGTCCCCCACGCGGGCTACGTTCGAAAAGCGTTGCGGCTGGCCGGAATCGCCACGTCAGCGAAGGCGTTGGCCCCGGTGTGAAGAAGCTCATTCTCTCGCTCGCGCTCTCCCTCAGCCTCGGTGGCGTCTCGCTCTCCGCCGCCGTGGTCAGGTACGAAATCCGCGCCGATGCGAAGCAGCTTGCGGAGTTTCACGCCGAAGACACTTACGACACCTTCGACGGTCGGACCAGCCGGGTCACCGGAATCATCGTGGCCGATGCCGCCGCTCCGTCGACATCCAGCGTCGAGGTCACCATCGATCTGGCATCGCTCGATACCGGCGTGGCCTTGCGCAACAGGGAAATGCGCGATCTCTACCTCCAGACCGGCAAGTACCCCACGGCATCCTTCCGTTCCGTCACCGTCACCGGCCCGGCCGCGATCGAGCCGAACCGGCCGGCGGAGATCCACGTGACGGGAGAGTTCACTCTGCACGGAGTGACCCGACGGATGAGCATCCCGGTGCGGGTGGTGCTGATTCCGGGTGGACGCATCCACGCGATCTCCCGCTTCAACATCAAGTTGACCGACTTCGGCATCAAGGTCCCGCACAACGTGCTGGTGACGGTCGACGACCAGGTCCCGGTGCGGCTCGACCTGTGGGCCACGGCGGCGAAGTAGAGCGAGCGGCCCCGTGTCCGGAAGCGGTACGGTAAAATGACGCCATGAAGATCATCACTGGAACCGTCATGGAAGGTCGGATCGTCTTCGAGGGCGAACGGCTGCCGGAAGGTGAGAAAGTCACGATCCTGACCCGCGAAGGTGATGAGACTTTTCATGTGACGCCGGAAGAGAAACGGCAGCTTCTCGCTTCGATCGCTCAGGCCGGGCGCGGTGAGTTGGTCGACGGCGAAGAACTTCTCAACGAATTGGACCAAGCCAACTGACTCGTGGGCTACCGCATCAAACACAGCCCGTTTGCGGCTGGGAACATTCGGAAAGAGTCGCGATGGTGGCGAGCAAACCGGACCAAGGCTCCGGCTCTCTTCCGGGATGAGCTTGGAAGAGTCCTCAAGCTCATCGCTGAGTACCCCGATGTCGGTGCTCTCGCTCAGGACCCGGACCTGTTGGGAGTTCGGCGTGTGCTTCTTGCGGCCACCCGACATTACCTCTACTACCGGGTGAACGAAGTCAGGCAGAGCGTCGAGGTTCTGGCAGTGTGGAGTACCAGTCGAGAAGAGCCTCCGGAGTGGTAGCCCTTCATACCGTAAAATGTCTCCATGTCCGGGCGTGTGATGGTGGTGTCCTTCGCGTTGTTCCTCTTTGCCGCAGCCGCATTTCCTCAGTGCAACCTC
>JBKJQB010000105.1:0-4684 GCA_046594105.1 Thermoanaerobaculia bacterium | reverse complement strand
TCGACGAAGCGGCCGTCGACGCGGACACGGATTGCGGTGAGCAGCTCGACTTCCTGAGCCTGCAGGGCCAGGACCACTTCATCGAAGCTGCCGAAGGCCTTGCCTTCGCCCTTCGCGCCCTTCTTCTCCTTGGTCAGGTAGTAGCAGCCGAGCACGAGATCCTGTGAGGGAACCGCGAGAGGCTTGCCGTTGGCCGGGGAGAGAATGTTGTTCGAGGCCAGCATGAGGACCTGCGACTCGACCTGCGCCTTGGGCGACAGCGGGACGTGAACGGCCATCTGGTCGCCGTCGAAATCGGCGTTGAAGGCCGTGCAGACCAGCGGGTGAATCTTGATGGCCTTGCCTTCCACCAGAACCGGCTCGAAGGCCTGGATGCCCAGCCGATGGAGCGTCGGTGCGCGGTTCAGCAGAACCGGATGCTCTCTGATGACCTCTTCCAGCGCATCCCACACTTCCACCTGCTGGAGCTCCACCATCTCTTTGGCGGCCTTGATCGTACCGACCAGACCCTTGGCCTCGAGACGGTTGTAGATGAACGGCTTGAACAGCTCGAGAGCCATCTTCTTGGGCAGCCCGCACTGGTGCAGCTTGAGCTCGGGGCCGACCACGATGACCGAACGGCCGGAGTAATCGACGCGCTTGCCGAGGAGGTTCTGGCGGAAGCGGCCCTGCTTGCCCTTGAGGGTGTCGGAGAGCGACTTCAGTGGACGGTTGTTGGAGCCCTTGAGCACGCGACCACGGCGGCCGTTGTCGAAGAGCGCGTCGACCGCTTCCTGCAGCATGCGCTTCTCGTTGCGCACGATGACGTCCGGCGCGCGCAGCTCGAGCAGCTTCTTGAGGCGGTTGTTGCGGTTGATGACGCGACGATAGAGATCGTTGAGATCAGACGTTGCGAAACGGCCGCCGTCCAGAGGAACCAGCGGACGAAGCTCCGGCGGGATGACCGGGATGACGTCGAGGATCATCCAGTCGGGATGGTGTCCCGACTTGCGGAAGGCGTCGACGACCTTGAGGCGCTTGGCCGCTTTGAGCTTCTTGATCTGGGACGTCTCGGTCCGCATGATCAGGCGCAGCTCGTCGCTCAGCTCGTCGACGGTGACGCGGCGAAGCAGCTCTTTGATCGCTTCGGCGCCCATCTTGGCCACGAAGACGTCGCCGTACTGCGAGCGCAACTCGCGATAGCGCTCCTCGGTGAGCAGATCCTTCTCGTCGATCGTCTCCGCCAGGTCACCTGGATCGATGACCACGTAGGACTCGAAGTAAAGGATGCGCTCGAGGTCGCGCAGGGAGATGTCCAGGAGATGCCCGATGCGGCTGGGCAGGCCCTTGAAGAACCACACATGCGAGACCGGCGAGGCCAGCTCGATGTGTCCCATGCGCTCGCGGCGCACCTTGGACTTGGTGACTTCCACACCGCATTTGTCGCAGATGACGCCGCGGTGCTTCATGCGCTTGTACTTGCCGCACAGGCATTCCCAGTCGGTGATCGGTCCGAAGATCTTCGCGCAGAAGAGCCCGTCGCGCTCCGGTTTGAAGGTGCGGTAGTTGATCGTTTCCGGCTTGGTCACTTCGCCGTACGACCACGACCGGATCTTCTCCGGGGATGCCAGGGAGATCTTGATGGCGTTGAAATCGTTGATCGCCTGGTTTTTAGTCGGGGTAAATAGTGCGTTGAAACTTTCCAAATTGCGCCTCCGTTGCCGTTAGGCGTGATCCGTTGAACGTGGTGTAGGGAACTGCACTTTCACATCGTTGCCAAAGCATTCCCAGCAGGGCGCTTCAAACTCCTGATCCCCGCCTGGGAAGTGCGCGGTCATCCGCACGCTGCCCATGCCCTGACAGGCCGCGCAACCGCTGCGCGGCATCCGTGAGATTGCTGAGAGAACTCGTTTTGCCATGATCGCCTCTGCGTTCCGGTGTGGCACAGACAGGAGTGTCCGTGCCACACCAGACTCGCAATTAGGTCTTCAACAGCTCCACATCGAGACAGAGCGACTGCAACTCACGAACGAGGACGTTGAAGGATTCCGGCAGACCGGGCACCTCAGGCACCTCGCCTTTGACGATGGCCTCGTAGATCTTCGAACGTCCTTCGACGTCGTCCGACTTCGAGGTGAGCAGCTCCTGCAGTGTGTACGCGGCTCCGTATGCTTCCAGGGCCCACACTTCCATTTCTCCGAAGCGCTGGCCGCCGAACTGCGCCTTGCCGCCCAGAGGCTGCTGGGTGATGAGTGAATACGGTCCGATCGAGCGAGCGTGAATCTTGTCGTCGACCAGATGGGACAGTTTCAACATGTAGATGAAGCCGACGCAGACCTTCTGTTCGAAGACCTCGCCGGTCATGCCGTCGTACAGCGCGGTCTTGCCATCTTCCGGCAGGCCGGCGGCACGAAGCTGGGCCTTGATCTCCGACTCCATGGCGCCGTCGAAGACCGGCGTGGAGAAGTAGAGCCCCAGGGAGCGGGCAGCCCAGCCCAGATGGGTCTCCAGAATCTGACCGACGTTCATGCGGGAGGGGACGCCCAGCGGATTGAGAACGATCTCCACAGGGGTGCCATCGGGCATGTACGGCATGTCTTCTTCCGGAAGGATGCGGCTGATGACGCCCTTGTTGCCGTGGCGTCCGGCCATCTTGTCGCCGACACTGAGCTTGCGCTTCATGGCCACGTACACCTTGATCATTTTGATGACGCCGGGAGGCAGCTCGTCGCCCTTCTGCAGGTCTTCGCGCCGCTCTTCGGCTTTCTGCTCCAGAACGCGGACCCGGTTCTCGGCGCGCTCCACGAACATGCGCACCGTCTCGCGGGTTTCCTCGTCCACCGGCAGCGCCAGCAGCTCGCGGCGCGACAGGCGGGTGACCGTCTCACGCGATGCGGTCTGTCCCTTGCCGACGAGCGTTTCGCCGGAACGGAAGTCGACCACGTCGCGCTGCAGCTTCTTGTCGATGAGCACATCGGCAATCCGCTTGTTGCGCGCGTCGGTGATGATGCGGATCTCGTCCTGGATGTTGCGGTTCATCCGCTCGATCTCGCCCTCTTCGATCGACTTGGCGCGCAGATCCTTCTCCACGCCCTTGCGCGAGAAGATCTTCACGTCCACGATCGTCCCTTCGATGCCCGGAGGGGTTTTCAACGAGGCGTCGCGAACGTCTCCGGCCTTTTCGCCGAAGATGGCCCGGAGCAGTTTCTCTTCCGGAGTGAGCTGGGTCTCGCCCTTCGGCGTGACCTTGCCCACCAGGATGTCGCCCTGCTTGACCGTGGCTCCGATGCGGACGATGCCCGATTCGTCGAGGTCGCGCAGTGCGGACTCCGACACGTTGGGGATGTCCCGGGTGATTTCCTCAGGTCCGAGCTTGGTGTCCCGCGCTTCGATCTCGAACTCTTCAATGTGGATGGAGGTGTAGTAGTCGTCCTTGACCAGCTTCTCGGAGACCAGGATGGCGTCCTCGAAGTTGTTTCCGCGCCAGGGCATGAAGGCCACCAGGATGTTGCGCCCCAGGGCCAGCTCGCCGGCATCGGTGCAGGGCCCATCGGCCAGCACCTGGCCCTTGCGGACCCTCTGCCCTTCTCGAACCACCGGCTTTTGCGTAATGCAGGTGTTCTGGTTGCTGCGCTTGAACTTGATCAGCTGATAGATGTCGGCGCCGAACTCTTTGGTCTCGCCGGTCTCCACGTCTTCCGCCTCGACCCGGACGATGATGCGGTTGGAGTCGACCAAGTCGACGATGCCGGCACGCTTGCAGAGCACCACGGCGCCGGAGTCGCGGGCCACGATGTTCTCCATGCCCGTGCCCACCAGCGGTGAGTCGGTGCGCAGCAGAGGAACGGACTGCCGCTGCATGTTGGCGCCCATCAGTGCGCGGTTGGCGTCGTCGTTCTCCAGGAAGGGGACCAGTGATGCGGCCACGGAAACGAGCTGTTTGGGAGAGACGTCGATGAAGTCGACCTTCTCCTTCTCGATGGAGACGAAGTCGCCGGACTGCCGGGCGATGACGCGGTCGTGAACGAGATTGCCTTCCTCGTCCATGACCACGTTGGCCTGGGCGATGGTGTAGCGCTCTTCGTCCCACGCGGAGAGATAGAAGGCGTACGGCTCCGCTTCACCGAGCTGCAGCTGCGACTTTTTCTTTCCCGAGCCCGCTGCGTTTTCCTTGCCGATGCGGTTGTTGTCCTTCTGCAGATCTTTCTTCTCCACGATCTGACCGAGGGTGAAGCTGGTGTCGCCGACCTTGACCACGCGGTAGTGGTCCAGCACGCGGCCGTCGTCGACCTTCTTGTACGGCGACTCGATGAAGCCGTACTCGTTGATGCGGGCGTAGCAGGCCAGCGAAGAGATCAGTCCGATGTTCGGACCTTCAGGAGTCTCGATGGGGCAGATGCGGCCGTAGTGCGTGGGGTGAACGTCGCGCACTTCGAATCCGGCGCGCTCGCGGGAGAGACCACCCGGTCCCAACGCTGACAGCCGCCGTTTGTGCGTGACTTCGGAGAGAGGGTTCGTCTGATCCATGAACTGCGAGAGCTGCGACGATCCGAAGAACTCCTTGATGGCCGCGATGACCGGCTTGGAGTTGATCAGGTCGTGCGGCATCGCCGAGTCGATGTCCTGATGCACCGACATCTTCTCTTTGATGGCGCGCTCCATGCGGACCAGACCGATGCGGAACTGGTTCTCCAGGAGCTCGCCG
>JBKJQB010000124.1:0-10578 GCA_046594105.1 Thermoanaerobaculia bacterium | reverse complement strand
CAGCAGAAAGTCTGCATTGCGCCGCGCCGTTTCGCGATAGCCATCGTGGTCGAACGCGAGCGAAGCCTCGGCAAACGCGGCGAGCATCCAGCCGTTCCATCCGGACAGGAGCTTCTCGTCGCGCGCCGGCCAGACCCGCTTGGATCGCAACGAATAGAGCGTTGTCTTACCCTTCGCTGCGATCGTCTCCAGCGCTTCCAGTGTCAGGCCGAAGTCGGCGGCGACACTCTCCGGCTCGCGCGGGACGTTCGGGATGTTGTGGCCTTCGAAGTTCCCGCGCTCGGTGATGTCGTACAGCGCGCAGAAGGGCCGCCCATCCTCATCTCCCAGAGTCTCCAGAATCTCACCGCGCGACCAGACATAGAACTTGCCCTCTTCTCCTTCGCTGTCGGCGTCCAGCGTCGCGTAGAAGCCCCCGTCGGGCGCGGTCATCTCTCGTTGTACCCATTCCAGAATCTCGTTTGCGACGCGGGCGAACAGCGGATCTTTGGTCCATTGCCACGCTCGCGTGTAGAGCCGGGCCAGCAACGCGTTGTCGTAAAGCATCTTTTCAAAGTGCGGGACCAGCCAGCGGGCATCGACGGAGTAGCGATGGAAGCCGCCACCGAACTGGTCGTACATCCCGCCGCGAGCCATCTTCGTCAGCGTGTGCGTGAGCATGTCCCGCAGGTGCGGATCGTTGGTGCGATGGGCAACCTGCATCAGAAAGTCGGCTGTCATCGAGGGGGGAAACTTCGGTGCGTTGCCGAATCCTCCATGCACAGGATCGTAGGCCTGGGCGATTTTTCCGGCGGCGCGATCGAGCGCCTGATGATCAAGCGACGATGCGCTCGCCGGCACAGCCACGGAGCTCTGGATGGCCGCCGTGCATTCCGTCGAGGCGCGCTCGACCTCGTCAGGCCTCTGCCGAAAGGCCTCCGAAACATGAACGATGACACGCGGAAAACCTGGCATTCCGCGGGCGTCCTCCGGCGGAAAGTAGGTGCCCGCATAAAACGGCTTCCCCTCAGGCGTGAGAAAGACGGACATCGGCCAGCCGCCGTGGCCGTTCATCAGCTGCACCGCCTGCATGTAGATCGAGTCGATGTCCGGCCGCTCTTCCCGATCGACCTTGATGGAGACAAACCGCTCGTTCAGAAGCGCAGCGATCGCTTCGTTCTCGAACGACTCGCGCTCCATGACGTGGCACCAGTGACAGGCGGAGTAGCCGATGGAGAGGAAGATCGGCCTGTTCTCTTCGCGGGATTTCGCGAACGCCTCCTCGCCCCACGGATACCAGTCCACCGGATTGTGGGCGTGCTGCAGCAGGTAGGGAGAGGTCTCGTTCGCCAGGCGATTGGTCATGCCGTCGGCAGTCTATCTTCGAGGGGAAACCAGAAACCAGAAACCAAAAGGCAGAAGGCCGTGGCCGCAACTGTGTCTGGCCTACTTCTGGTTTGTGGTTTCTGATTTCTGTTTTTCGGTCTCTTTGGGCGTCTCTTTGGTTAGCGGCCGCTGGATCTCCTCCAGCAACTGCGGAGGGAAGGCGCGCATCTCAAAGTATTCGCTCTCCAGCTCTTCGACCTGGAAGCGATCGAGCCCTGAGTTCGACAGGAAGTCGTGGCGCGCCTTCGCGTCGTTCTCCTCCACGATTCGCGGGAGCATCTGGTTGATGTAGAAGGCTTCCAGGCGGATCTTGGTGATCACTTCCTCCAGCAGCGACTCGTTGATGACGTCCTGCAGGTCGCGAAACTTCTCGTCGTGACCGATCTCCGCCCGGATCTCCCGTCGGAACGTCTCCCGTCCCTCGGTGGTGTTGAGCTCGAGATAGAAATTGGCCATCCGCCGCCGGGCCAGCGCGTACACCGCGAAGTACGCCCGCTCGTTCCGGTTGATCTCGGCAATGGAGGAGGTCACGTCGGCGACGGAGGCCTCGTTGTTCTGCATGGCGATCAGCCCCAGGGTGAGCGTGTACAGCTTCTTCTTCCCATAGGAGAGGGCGTACTCGTTGGAGAGGACCGGCTCGATGAAGAGCGCCTGGAACAGGCCGCGACGAAGCTCCTCGAAGATCTGCATGTTTCCGATCAGCGAGCGGACCTGCTCGGTGGACATCTCGATGTCGTCCATGAAGGCCAGGCGGCTGACCAGCGTGGTGGTGTGATCGATGCGATCGAACAACGTGACCAGCTCGCCGAACGACTCCAGCCGCTCGATGTCTTCTTCCTCGCGGCCGATCTCATCGATGAGCCGCCCGGTATCCAGCAGCAGCTCGTCGAACATCTGATCGCGGTTGGCCGCGGCGTGCTGCTTGTTCTCCATCAAGATCACCAGATCGAGCGGAGAGAGCTTGCGGGTGATGCGCTTGCCGAGGAGGAAGCCGACCAGGATTTCGCGCGTGGTACGGATGTAGTCCGGTTCGGTGTCCGCCGTATTGGTGGGGCGGTCCTGGAGGACGATCTCTTCGAGCGTGTCGAAAATCGACGGCGGCACTTCGTTCCGCAGGGCCAGGGTGCGCAGGCGCATCAGGCGCGCCCGTGGAGAGGCGTCGATGACCGAGCCGGCGCAGGAGGCCAGGACGCGCTTGTACTCGTCGATGATCTCCTGGTTGTCGGGATGGCGATAGATGATGTCGATCTGGATGCGCTCGCGCTGGTAAGGCTCGATGCGCCCCATCTCGTCGGAATCAGGAGTGCTGCTGGAGGCGACGTCGAGCGTGCGGGTGGCGGCGTAGGCGTCGCGGCATCGCTCGTAGAGACGCTGGTTCGCGCGATGCACGACGCGCACGATGACGATGGTCGTCTCCGGCTCGCCGAGGGTCTCCAGAATCTCGTGGGACAGCGCGAGGAAGTTCCCGGCGCCGACGCGGTGCGAGCGCTTCAGCAGACGGCCGGCCACTTTGAGTGTTTGTTCCTGGCGATCGGCGATATCGGGAAACTTCCGTCGGTCGTCGAGAAAGAAGAAGTAGTTGGCGACCGCGTTTCCCTGCAGAAATAGATTGTCGTACGTCTCGAAACCCTCCGTGTTGGTGGTGAAGCGCAGATCGCGCGTCTTCGCGTCGCTGGTCGCGCCCAGCAGTACCAGGCGATTGACCACCTCTGCGTTGAGCAGGTCGCCCACCGGCAGGTGACCGCCGAACATGTACTCGCCAAAGATCCCGCCGTTGCCACGGAAGCGCACGCCTTCAGGATTGAGAACGATCTCGGAGCCGCCTCCGAAGTAGCGGACCACATCGCCACGACCAGTGTTGATGTGCTCGTAGTAGAACCGGCGATCGACCTCCGGACCGGCGATCGCGGCAAAGTACTCGAGCGAGCTGTTGATGAAGCCCTGATGGACGATGGCGCGGATCATTTGTGTCTCAGACCGGCGGGAAGGATGTCAGGGTGCGGAAGGATTGTGCAACTGGCGAATTCATGGCCCTCGGTTGATTCCGTACAGAAGGCACGGCAGTCCTGGCCGCCTTTTTGGAGCACCGGCATCTTTGCCGGCCGGGTCGCCGGCCTCCAGTCGGTCACAACTCACGCCCGAGGATGCGACTTCTTGTACACCGCCATGAGTTGCCAGTCATTGAGATGGGTGTACCGCTGCGTGGTCGACAGTGAGGCGTGACCGAGGAGCTCCTGGATTCCGCGCAGATCGGCGCCGGCGTTCAGCAAGTGGGTCGCAAACGAGTGCCGCAACGTGTGTGGCGACACTCCTGCCCGAAGCGACGCGCCACGAACGTAGCCATCAAAGAGCCGGCGGACGCTGCGCGTGGTGATCTTCGCTCCTCGGTAGTTCACGAAGAGAGCGTTCTCATCGGAGTCATGGGCGAAGGTCGGACGGACCACCAGCCATTCGCGCACCGCCGCCTCCGCCTTGGTTCCGAACGGCACGATGCGTTCCCTGGAACCCTTGCCGCGCACCTTCACCAGTCGCGCCTTGAGCTCGATGTCGTCGATGTCGATTCCGACCAGTTCGCTGATTCGGAGGCCGGACGCATAGAGTAGTTCCAGCCAGGCACGATCGCGCACGCCGAGAGGTCGAGTCCGGTCGGGTTGCTCGAGCAGTAGGGCGATGTCGGAAGTCTGGAGCACTGCTGGCAGATGCTTCTCCCGTTTCGGGGTGGAGACCGCGCGTGCCGGGTTGCTCTCCAGCGATCCTTCCCGCATCAGGAACTTGAAGAAGGATCGCAGCGCCGAGAGTTGCCTTGCGATCGACGAGCGGCTCAGTTTTCTCCGGGCCAGATGGGAGAGATAGGCGCGAACCGTCAGGTGATCGATGCGGGACAGGTCGAGTTGATCGCGCCCCAGGGTGAAGTAGTCGTTGCAGAGGAAAGCGACGAACGACTCGAGATCGTTGCGATAGGCGTCGATGGTGTGGATCGAGACGTTCCGTTCGTATGTCAGATAGTTCAGGAAATCGCCCAGCTCGCCAGTCACACACCCACCCCCGCCCGCGGTGACAAGGATAGCGGATCCGGCACGGCCGGCGGCGTTGATTCGCAAAGCGTCCGCCACGATTTCCGCCTCAGCCGCGGTCACTCTCTTGGGAGCGCCGGCATCCTGCCGGCCGGTCCGCGGGCATCCTGCCCGCAGGGGCTCGCCGAACAGCGCGCCGCGCCATCGTCGGCGCATCGCGCCGTTCCCTAGCTCAGGACGACGGTTGGGGGATTTCTTCACAGCCTCTGAGCTGGGGCACTGCGCAGCGATTGATGGTGAGAAACAGGAGAGCGCTCCAATCAGCGTCGGACCAAGCCCCGGAGGGGCGATTGAGCGATAGCCCAGGACTTCAGTCCTGGGACAGGGGATACCGAGAAAGCGAAGTCCCGTAGGGACGATTGAGCATCTCTGCAGGGACACGCTCAATCGCCGAATCTCAGATGTGACGGTTTCTTAAAAGCTGGGTCCGAAAGCTCGGAGCTCCCGCCGGCAAGATGCGGGCGTTCCGAAAGCACGGCGATCGTTCTCCTGATCAATCGCTGGAACCCCCTTGTCAGCAATTGCTACGGCGGATGACAAAGGCTGTGCCTCATGCTACGTTACCGCTCCCTCCGGAGGCCGCCCCCCATGGCTGAACACACCGCAGATCTCAAGAAGACGCCGTTGAACCAGGTCGAGCACGAGCTCGGCGGGAAGATGGTCGACTTCGGCGGGTGGGAGTTGCCGGTGCAGTTCGGCGGCATCCTCGACGAGCACGCTGCCGTTCGCGAACGAGCGGGCCTTTTCGACGTGTCCCACATGGGCGAGATCACGGTGAAGGGTCCGGGAGCACTTGCGCTGCTGCAGAGCGCCACGTGCAACGATGTCTCGAAGCTGCAGGACGGACGCGCCCAGTACAACGGACTGCTCTATCCGACGGCCGGCTTCGTCGACGACATCCTCATCTACCGGATCGCCGCCGATGACTACTTCGTGGTCGTCAATGCGTCGAATACCGTCAAGGACTACGACTGGCTGGCCGAGTGCGGAAAGAATGCGGACGCCGAAGTGGAAAACGTCAGCGCGGACTACGCGCAGCTCGCACTGCAGGGGCCGGAGTCCGAGCGCATCCTGCAGCCGATGACCGACGTCGACCTCTCCTCCATGAAGTACTACCACTTCGCCAAGGGTCAGGTCGACGGCATCCCGGCCATCGTCTCCCGCACCGGGTACACCGGGGAAGACGGGTTCGAGGTCTACCTCGCGCCGTCGGAAGCCCCACGGCTTTTCCGGAGATTTCTCGAGGGCGGCGTGGTCACCCCCTGCGGCCTCGGAGCACGCGACACTCTGCGGCTCGAAGCCAAAATGGCCCTCTACGGCAACGATATCGACCAGACCACGACGCCGCTGGAGGCCGATCTCGGCTGGATCGTCAAGATGGAGAAGGGCGATTTCACCGGTCGCGACGTGCTCCAGCGCGAGCGCACCGAAGGGACTCACCGCAAGCTCGTCGGATTCGAGATGATCGATCGCGGGATCGGACGCCACGGATATCCGATCGTCGATGGCAGCGCGCAGATCGGGGTAGTCACCAGCGGCACCCATTCACCGACATTGAAAAAAGCGATCGGCCTCGCGTATCTTCCGCTCGACCGATCGACGCCCGGGTCGGAGTTCCCGATCGTGATCCGAGGAAAAGAGACCAGGGCACGGGTCGTCCCCACCCCCTTCTACAAACGCGCGAAGTAAAGAATCAAGAGAGAGGAGCGAACCGATGACTCCGGAAGACAGCAGATACGCGAAGAGCCACGAGTACGTCCACCTGGACAAGGAAGTGGGAACCATCGGCATCACCGAGTACGCCCAGAAAGAGCTCGGCGATGTCGTCTTTGTCGAACTTCCTCAGGTGGGAACGCAGCTGGAAGCCGGCGACGAGCTCGGCAGCATCGAATCGGTCAAGGCGGTGTCGGAACTGTTCTGCCCGGTGTCCGGTGAGGTGATCGAAGTCAATGAAGCGCTCGCCGACAAACCGGAGCTGGTCAAAACCGATCCCTACGGCGACGGATGGATGGTGCGGATCAGAGTGTCGGACGCCACCGAAGTCGATGAGCTGATGAGCGCGGAAGAGTACGAGGAGTACACGCAGACCGAGAGTCACTGAGGTTTCGCTCAAGGCGAAATGCAAAGTGAGAGCGGCGCGTTTTCCCTGATCAGTTCCGCATTGTCCATTCCAAACTATGAGCAACCTTCCTGATCCTCTCCAAGACGGACACCGTTACATCCCGAACGCGGCGGAAGACATCACCGAGATGCTCGGTGTCATCGGCGTCGACTCGGTCGATGCTCTCTTCGAGTCCATTCCCGCCGCAGTGAAGCTGGACCGGCTGCTGGATCTCCCCGGCCCCTGGTCGGAGATCGAGTCGCGGCAGTGGTTCCGGAAACTCGCGGCGCGCAACGTCACTGCCGTGGATCACCTGTCGTTTCTCGGCGCGGGCGCCTACGCCCATTACCAGCCGGCGTGCGTGGATCAGCTCCTGCTCCGCGGAGAGTTCCTGACTTCGTACACGCCCTATCAGCCGGAAGTCTCGCAGGGAACGCTGCAGTCGATCTTCGAGTACCAGACCCACCAGTGTCTGTTGACCGGATTGGACGTCGCCAACGCCTCGCTCTACGACGGCTCCACTGCCCTGTGCGAGGCGGTCCTGCTTGCCGAGCGGGTGGTGAAAAATCGAACCAGGGTCGTCGTGGCGAAGTCGATGCACCCGCACTACACCGCCACACTGCGCACCTATCTGCAGAACCTTGGCATCGACATCGTCGAAGTTGCCTGGGGCGCGGACGGCCGCATCGACATGGAGGCACTGCGCACCGCATGCGACGAAGGCGTGTTCGCGGTGGCGGTGCAGTCGCCGAACTTCCTCGGCGTCCTTGAAGACTACGACGCCGTCGCCGCGATCGCCGGCGGGATCGGCGCAATCAAAATCGCGGTCATCACCGAGGCCACATCGCTGGGGATCGTGACGCCGCCTGGCTCGCACGACTTCGACATCTGTGTCGGCGAAGGCCAGGCCTGGGGGATTCCCACGCAGTACGGTGGTCCCAACGTGGGATTCATGGTGGTTCGCGAAGCGCTCAAGCGGCACATGCCGGGTCGCCTTGTCGGCGAGACCGTCGACGTCGATGGACGTCGCGCATTTGTCCTGACACTGGCCACCCGCGAGCAGCACATTCGCCGTGGGAAGGCCACGTCGAACATCTGCACCAATGAGGCACTCATCGCCCTGGCCGCCAACATCTATCTGTCGCTGATGGGAAAAGAAGGGTTGCGCGACGTGGCCGTCCACTCCCTGCAGAAGGCCGCCTACCTGCGCGGAAAGCTGGCTGAGATCGAGTCGGTTACGCTCCCGTTCGCCGGTCCTGTCTACAACGAGTTCGTGGTGCGCACGCCGCTTCCGGCAAAGGCGATCCTGGCCGACCTGGAGCAGCAGAAAATCCTCGGCGGGATTCCGCTGGGATCGTTTTATCCGTCGCAGTCGAATGACTTCCTCGTCGCGGTGACCGAGTTGCATTCGCGCGAGCAGCTCGACCAATACGCGACGGCGCTCAGCGCGGCGATCGCCCGAGGAACTCGATGAGCACCATTCTCGAAACCGAAGCGGCCACCGCTCCCGCCGCCGCCACCGCGCACCGCGAGGGAGTGCTGTTCGAGCACTCCCGCAAGGGTCGCCGGGGATATCAGCTTCCTCCGCTGGACGTGCCGGAAAAGAACGTTCTGCCGGCATCGCTCCTGCGCGTTGAGATCGCCGACGAGCTGGAAGTGTCCGAAGTCGGAGTGATCCGTCACTTCACCCGACTCTCCAAGCTGAACCTCTCCATCGATGCCGGGATGTATCCGCTGGGCTCCTGCAGCATGAAGCACAACCCTCGCTTGAATGAGGAGATCGCCCGCACGCCCGGTTTCGCACTTTCGCATCCGTTGCAGCCCGATCATCAGGTGCAGGGGAATCTCGAGCTTCTCTGGAACCTGGAGCAGGCCCTCAAAGAGATCATGGGACTTCCGCGGGTGACCCTGCAGCCGGTGGCCGGCGCGCACGGTGAGCTGACCGGGATCCTCATGATCCACAAGGCGCTGGCGAAGAGCGGCAACGCCCGCAAATACATTCTGATCCCCGATTCTGCGCACGGAACGAACCCCGCCTCGGCGGCCTTCGCCGGCTACGAGATCAAGGAACTGAAATCGAACTCGCGCGGCATGGTGGACGCCGATACGCTCGCCGCGGCAGTCACCGAAGACGTGGCCGCGCTGATGATCACCGTGCCGAACACCCTCGGTGTGTTCGAGAGCGAGATCCAGAAGTTCGCCGCGATCCTCCACGCCAAGGGTGCCTATCTCTATTGCGATGGGGCGAACCTGAACTCCTTCGTGGGCATCGCACGCCCCGGCGACATGGGCATCGACGTCATCCATTCCAATCTGCACAAGACCTTCTCTACGCCGCACGGCGGGGGCGGTCCGGGAGCCGGCCCGGTCGGCGTTTCCGAGAGCCTGATTCCTTACCTTCCCACGCCGACGGTGGAGCGGCGGGAGGATGGAACGTTCTACCTCGATGACGAGCATCCCGAGTCGATCGGTCGTGTGCGGGCGTTCAACGGAAACTTCGGTGTGATGGTGCGAGCGTTGACCTACATCCGCTCCATGGGACCGCAGGGCCTGCGCCGCATCGCCCAGCTCGCCGTGCTCAACGCCAACTACATCCGCGCCCGTTTGAAAGGGGCCTACCATCTGCCGTATGACGCGGCGACGCTGCACGAGGTCGTGTTCAGCGACAAGATCCAGACTGCCAAGGACGTTCACACCCTGGACATCGCCAAGCGGCTGATGGACTACGGCTTCCATCCACCGACGATCTACTTTCCGCTGATCGTTTCCGGCGCTCTGATGATCGAGCCGACGGAGAGCGAGCCGAAGGAAGAGCTCGACGCCTTCTGCGAGGCCATGCTGGCCATCGCCCGGGAATGCGAGGAGCGTCCCGAGCTGGTGCGCACCGCGCCGCACACCACTCCGGTGCGCCGGCTCGATGAGGCGCGCGCGGCACGGCAACCGATCCTCCGGTGGAAACGGCCGTAACGGACAAGTTAGGCCGTTGAGCCATGCCCGATTCCAAAGAGTTGCAGGCGGTGCGCTCGAACTCCGGCGCCTTGTGGAGGCGTCTCCCGCAGACCCTACGCAGCTCGCGCACTGGGAAGCGCAATCGCAGACCATCGACGCTAGACTTCGATCGGTCCACTCCGACGTGTTCTTGCCCATCCAAGTTCTGCACTACATGAACGACGGAGAAATTCGAGCCAGCGATCTCTCGTACCGGGAAATGCAGAATGCTTTCATGCTGGAGTTCATCAGTTCACTGGAGCATGGCGAACTTCCGATGTCACGCGGAACGACCCTCAGTTTCTCGCCGTGGTCATTGCTTCTGCTCCTTAGTTTCAGCGGTTTTCTCCTGCTCTTCGCACTTCGTTCCTGCGGTTGACGAGCCCCCCGGCCTAACTCTGCGCTGCACCGGACTTGTCCCCGCAACCTGCTGAGTCCCGAGTGCTGGACTTCAGAGCCTGCGGGGCCAAGCCGGTGAGCCTGGGTCCGTTAGGCGCTGAGCGATGCAGAACATGTCAGAGAGAGCGCGTGTCCTTGACGGATGGTCATCGGGAGCCGTAGCGATGGTCGTCGGGTTCGGATCCGCTTCTCTGTACACGTGGGTTTTGGTTGCACCCGATAGCAACGACTTCACTCGCTTTCTATTTCGGTGGCGTCGGATGGGCACGATGCTCGAACTGGTCCTGATGATATTTGTATTCTTCGGGATAGGAGTGATGGGTCTGGTCGCGTTCAGGCGCCGTCTTCCCGACGAGGAAGAGTGAACCAATGGGCCCAAGTGTGGCTTCAACGGCGACCCAGCGACGCGCCTAACTCTGCGCTGCACCGGACTTGTCCCCGCAACCTTCCAGCGCCGCCGGCCGTGCCGGACTTGAGGGGCTGCCCCAGAGTCCCGGAGGGACGATTGACGATGCTCCGTTGCGACATTTTCAATCGTCCCTACGGGACTAAACTTTTCAGGGCCATCAAACCCAGGACTGAAGTCCTGGGCTAAGTTCAATCGTCCCTACGGGACTCTCAAATCCGCATAAAACCTGGGAGTTTCTTGAA
>JBKJQB010000128.1:0-3030 GCA_046594105.1 Thermoanaerobaculia bacterium | reverse complement strand
GCCTTCACCGGACCGCTCACCCGGCGAACCACGTTCCCCTGCTCGTCGGACACCACAGCAACGATCGACGGCTCGAGCTCGCGCTCCTCAGCGCGCAGCGATTCGACGCTCGGATATCCCAGTTCCTGATTGGCTTCGCTGCTCCGTTCTTTCTTCGGCTCGTTGCCAGCGTCCTTCTCGATCTTTCCTTCCTGCTCCCACCGCAGCTTCTTCCGGCTCTTCAACTCGGCGCCGAGGTGGTAAGTGAACACTGCGCCGAACAAAGGATTCGGCGCGGTGAAAAAGGAGTCGCCCTGAAAGGACTTGCCCGGAAGGCCGAAGGGCTTGCGCTCGATGAACAGCTCCGTGTCTCGGGTCGGGAACAAGGTGGCCTCGCTCGTGGCCACGCCTGACGACATGGTGCGCAGCGGCCGGTAGTCGTCCAGGATGTAGATGCCCCGGCCGAAGGTGGCCACCACCAGGTCACTGCGCCGTTTCTGGATCCAGAGGTCGCGGACGGCGATGGTCGGCAGGTTGCCCTTCAAGGGAATCCAGCTGCCGCCTCCGTTCTGCGTGAAGTACAGCCCGTACTCCGTTCCCGCAAACAATAGCTTCGGATCGGCGGGATCCTCCACCAGCGCATAGAGAGTTCCCCGCTGTGGCAGATCGCCGGCGATGGAAGTCCAGGTCCGGCCGCGATCGCCGCTGCGGAACACATACGGTTTGAAGTCGCCCGACTTGTGGTTGTCGAATGCTGCGTAGACGACGTTCGCGTCGTGGGCCGAGGGCTCCAGCCGGGAGACGTACGTCATGTCCGGAACCGCAGCGACCTTCTCCAGTTTCCTCCACGATCCGCCGCCGTCCTCGGTGACCTGCACCAGCCCGTCGTCGGTACCCACGTACATCAGCCCTTCCTGGAGGGGCGACTCCGCGAGCGAGACGATGTTTCCGTAGAACGACGTCGACGTGCTCTTGGCCACGGCGTCGATGCCCCACACTCTGCCCATGACCGGAAGCTTGTTCCGATCGAGGTGACGGGTCAGATCGCTGCTGATCGGTTTCCAGGCGTTGCCTCGATCGTCGCTGCGAAACAGATACTGCGCGGCGTAGTAGATCCGGTTGCTGTTGTGGGGACTGACGATGATCGGCGAGTCCCAGTTGAACCGCAGCGGCTCGAGCTTGCCTGTCTGCTGCGGCTGGATGTCCAGCATCTCCCCGGTGCGCTTGTCGAACCGCACCAGCCCGCCGTTCTGCGACTCCGCGTAGATGGTGTTGGAGTCTTTCGGGTCGGGCACCGACCGGAAGCCATCGCCGCCCTGAGTGACGTACCAGTCGGAGTTGGTGATGCCGTTGGCGTTCGGCGTGCGCGCCGGTCCACCGACGCTGAAGTTGTCCTGCGTTCCGCCGTACACGCTGTAGAACGGGAGTGCGTCATCGGCGCTGACCCGGTAGAACTGCGTGACCGGAAGGTTCGCCTTGAAGTCCCACGTCGCAGCGCGATCGAAGGTCTCGTACAACCCGCCATCGCATCCCACCAGCAGATGGTCGCTATTCGCCGGATCGATCCAGACCACATGGTTGTCGGGGTGCTTCGACTTCTCACCCAGCTTGCTCCAGCTCTTCCCTCCGTCACCGCTGACGCGAACCCAGACGTCGACCGCGTAGATCCGGTTGTCGTCATTCGGATCGACGAAGATCTCCGCGTAATACATCGCGGTGCCGGCGAAATAGGGACTGACCTTCTCCCAGTTGCCGCCGCCATCCTTTGAGCGGAAGAATCCTCCCGCCTTGCGCGACGCCTCGACCGTCGCGTAGACGATCCGCGAGTCATGCGGCGCCACGGCCAGTCCGATGCGTCCCATCTGCTCCTTGGGCAGGCCGGTCTCCAGCTTGTTCCACGTCGCGCCGGCGTCCATCGACTTGTAGATCGCCGACTCCGGGCCGCCATCGATCAGCGTGAAGACATGCCGGCGGCGCTGGTACGACGCTGCGTACATCGTGTCGGGGTGATGCGGGTCGAGCACCACGTCGGTCACCCCGGTGTTCTCACTGATGGCCAGCGATTGCTTCCAGCTCTTTCCGCCGTCGGTCGACTTGTAGAGTCCGCGGTCGCCCCCCGCAGCCCACAGCGGCCCCTGCGCCGCAACGTAGACGACGCTCGAGTCGCGCGGATCAATCAGGATCTTGCCGATGTGCTCCGACTTCGGCAGCCCCACGTTTTTCCAGCTCTTGCCGCCGTCTGTCGACTTGTAGACGCCGTCGCCGATGGAGACCGAACGCTGGCTGTTGTTCTCGCCGGTGCCGACCCATACAGTCAGCGAGTCGTTCGGGTCGATGGTCACGCAGCCGATGGAAAAGGAGGGCTGGTCATCGAAGATCGGCGTGAAGCTGGTGCCGGCGTTCGTGGTCTTCCAGACGCCGCCCGAAGCTGCGGCCACGAACCACGTTCGCGCGTCGCGAGGATCGACCGCCAGATCGATGATCCGCCCCGAGGTGAAGGCGGGACCGATGCCGCGCAGTTCGAGGCCGGAAAAGCTTTTCTCTCCATACTTTGACGACTTCGAGTCCCTGGCCTCGGATGATTTCGAGGGCGGCACTGCCGTCGCAGCATGGAGGGAGATCGTCAGACCGATGGTTGCCAGGAGCACCGACGTGAACTTGCGTTTCATGCAGAACCTCTCAGAAAGAAGGGGATTGGACGCAGCGCCTGAGCGCGAAGGCGCATCGTACACGGGCCGGCACGACGGGCGTCAGTGTCTGGCGTGCGACGCGAGCGCGTGACGACACTTCCGGAAGCACGACCAGAGGATGGCGCTGACCCACCACCCGTCATCCTGAGCCGCGCAGACGGCGAAGGATCTGCGATCACGAAACTGCCCCAGGCAAGGCTCTCGTGATTGCAGATCCTTCGCTTCCCGCCCGCCACCCACGCCGCTCAGGATGACGGTTGGGGGATTTCTTCACAGCCTCTGAGGTCAGGGCCCTGCGCACGACACGCCGCTTCTAATGAACTGTTTCTCGCGATGCTGGGGAGACGAGCTGCCCATCGCT
>JBKJQB010000108.1:0-3068 GCA_046594105.1 Thermoanaerobaculia bacterium | reverse complement strand
CCGCGGGTTTCTGATGAACGCCCGCTTCGCGCCCGACGGGTCGATCATCTACGGAGCGGCCTGGGACGATCAGCCCATCGAGATCTACTCCACCGTGGCCGGAACACGGCACTCACGGAGCGTCGGACTTTCAGGAGCGGACATCCTCTCCATCTCCGGGACCGGCGAGATGGCCGTGTCCCTGGGGCGGAAATACGTGCACGGCTGGGTCTCCTCCGGGACCCTGGCCCGCATCCCGCCGTTCGGAGGTGCCCCGCGCGAGATCTGCGAAAACGTGCAGGAGGCAGAGTGGGGGCCGGATGGAAAGAGCTTTCTGATCGTGCGCCGCGTCGACGAGAGCTTCCGCATCGAGTACCCCATCGGTCACGTCATCCACAAGAGCATGACCTGGATGAGCCATCCGCGATTCTCGCCGAAGGGCGATCTCATCGCCTTCTTCGATCATCCTCTGTTCGGCGATGATCGCGGATCGCTGGTGGTCATCGATCTCAAGGGACAGGAGCGCCTGCGCACGGATCTGTTTCCGAGCACTGGCGGCGTGGCCTGGACACCGAAAGGCGACGAGGTGTGGATCGCCCGCGAGCGCGCCGAGACCGGCCGCGACATCGTTGCCTTCACGCTGTCCGGCAAGGAACGGACCCTGCTGGCTGCACCGGGGCGGTATTCGTTGTTCGACATCTCCAAAGATGGTGTGGTCCTCCTCTCTTTCGACTACTGCCGGCGCGAAATCATGGCCGGAAGGCTCGGCAAGCAGCACGACCAGAACCTCTCCTGGTTCGACTGGTCGTTTCTAACCTCGATCACTAATGACGGCAGCAGGATCGTGTTCGAAGAACAGGGAGCGTTCTCGCGAGCGGATGGCGAGTACCAGATCTACGTACGATCGCTCGACGGCTCGGCCAGCGTGAGCATCGGCGAGGGCTACGGGCGGGCGATCTCCTCCGACGGGAAGTGGGTGGCGGCGATGACCGGTACGCCGGCGCGTCTGCAGCTTCTGCCGACGGGCGCAGGCGACCCTCGTGCCATTCCGCTGCGAGGGCTGGAGTCGTTCTACACGTGGGAATTCGGTCGCAACGACGAACGGCTCTTCATCCTCGGGAACGAGCCAGGGCATGGGACGCGGGTCTATCTTCTCGACATCCGCGGGGACGGCACACCCCAGGCGATCTCGCCGGAGGGGACGAGCGCACCGATCGCGGTTTCGCCTGCGGGGGACCGCGTGGTGGCCAACAGTCCCGATCACCGGATCACGATCTACGCCGATGACGGTTCGGAGCCGCAACTGGTCAAAGGCTGCCTCCCCGGCGAGCGGGTGCTCGCGTGGAGCGACGAGGGCGGGTCAATCTACGTCACTGGTCAGGGACGGACGTCTCTGGCGATCACGCGCGTCGATCTCACCAGCGGCGAAAGAACCCTCCACCACACCATCCTGCCCGCGGATCCAGGCGGCATCATGGATCTGTCCCCGGCAAAGATCACCCCCGACGGCCAGACGTATGCGTACGGATACCGGCGATACCTCTCGGACATGTTCGTGGTGACGGGCTTGCGGTAGGCCGGCACGGCCGGCGGCGCTGGTTGCCCAAGGCTCCGCCAAGATCACGCTCCAGCCGGCACGGCCGATCGAGCCCTGGAACACGACCCAGCACGTCGAGGCATTGTCGACGGTCGCGGCCGCCATCTCCGCAGCGAGACTCAACGGGGGGACGCGCCGGCTCCGTTCCCGGCCATAATCCGGCACATGACGCAACACGCATCGTCGCTCCCTCCTTCAAATGCGCCCGAGCCGACCTACGCGGAGCGCGCGCGCACGCTGCTTGGGCAGGAGACGATGGGAATGCTGGCCACGCAGTCGGTGAAGCATCCCGGATGGCCCTTCGGATCGGTGATGCCTTACTCGCTGGCGTCCGATGGGTCGCCGCTGTTTCTCATCAGCGCCATGGCCATCCATACGCAAAACGTGCTCGCCGATCCGCGAGCCAGCCTGCTGGTGATGCAGAGCGGGAACGACGCCGACCCCCTGGGCATGGCCCGCGCGACGCTCCTGGGAACCGTCAGCCGCGTCGAGGAGGTCCCGGACCAGTTACGCGACGGCTACCTCACGCGCCACCCGAACGCACGACACTGGATCAGCTTTTCCGACTTCGGCTTCTTCCGGCTCGACGTGACGCAGATCTACTACGTCGGTGGATTCGGAGTGATGGGCTGGGTGCCGGCCGAGGAGTATGCAGTGGCAGCGGCAGACCCGCTGGCGGACGCCGCCGCAGGAATCATCGAGCACATGAACCGCGATCATGCGGAGGCGTTGCGGGAGATCACGCGGCACTTCGGGAACCTTGCTGCGGAGCAGGCCACCATGGTCTCCTGCGACCGGCTCGGATTCGTGGTGCGCGCGCGCACGGCCGAGGGGATGAAGGGCCTGCGCATCGCCTTCAGCGAAGAAGTGCAGTCCTCCGAAGACGCACGCCGCGTGCTCGTGGCGATGGTGAAGATCGCCCGCGCGGACGCGAAGGCTTGACCGGCGCGCTCCGCGCCATTCATGGCCGACGAATCGATGGCCCGGCCCCATCGTTCCTCAACTCGCCCAGTTCTCGATCCAGTACTGCAGGATGATCAGGGCCCAGAGCGCTTTGACGTTATTGGCGCGTCCTTCGCGGTGCGCAGTGAGCAGCGCGGTGACGCAGGTCTCGTTCAGCAGCCCTTGTTCGCGCAGCCGGGCCGGAGAGAGCAGGCGTTCCACTTCGCTGCGCAGGCCTCCGTTGATCCAGCTGGCCACTGGCACGCTCAGGCCGCGCTTCCGCCTGTGGATGACTTCTTTCGGCAGCCAATTCTCGGCTGCCTTCTTCAGGACCCATTTGGTGGTGATGCCACGCACGCGCACCGCGGCGGGAAGCGACAACGCGAAGCGGGTGACCTCGCGATCGAGATACGGCGCCCTCGCTTCGACCGAGGAAAGCATGGTGGCGCGGTCGACTTTCACCAGCAGGTTGTCGCGCAGATATGTGCGGTAGTCGAGAAGCATCGCACCGGTCAGCGCGTCGCCGTGGGCCATGGAGGGAAGATCGGGC
>JBKJQB010000233.1:0-3589 GCA_046594105.1 Thermoanaerobaculia bacterium | reverse complement strand
CTCGCGAGACCGCCGCTTCGGCATCGCCGATCAGAGCCCGGCAATGACCTTCGCTGCCAGCCCCTTCGCGTCGTTTAGTGTGAAGCGGTTTCGCGACAGATCGCGAGTCCAGATCGCTGCCCCGACCTCGAAATACGTACCGCCCTTCTGCACCCACAGAGTGTACCCTCCTGGGCTCCAGCGGGCATTGTCGCCGACGCCGGGAACGTCCTGGGTCGGTAAGACTCCATCGGGCCCGAACTGCGACTCGAGGCCCTCCTCACTCCCCGCAGTGCGCAGCGTGAGGTGTCCCGCCTCGGATTCCCAGACGCATGTGTAAGCGCCTCCCAGGGAGGACTCGACGGGTTCGGGAAGCTGGAGTTTGCCGAGGATCGCTGCGGCGTCGGCGTTGGTCAAAAGCGTGCAGGGGTGACTCGTGTGCGGGCTGGCTTCCAAGCCGCTGGTTGCGGCCGGCACCGGGCTCGTTGCTGAGGAAGAGTTAGCGACCGCAGACTGTGTTGACGCGGGAGGTTCTTCGGTGCGCGAGGATGAGGCGTTCCTGCCGCAGCCGCCGAGCAGGAACGCACCGCTGGCCAGGACCAGCAACAGCGAGCGACTAGAGATCGTCGGGGACATCGAAGGCCTTGCTGTTCACAGGGCGCAGTATACCTCTCGATAACCTTGAGTCTCCCATGCGACGGCTCCGAGTCTTGCCAATCTTCACCAGCGAGGGCATCGCTGGATTCGAGAGAATGTAAACATAAGCAGCTTCGAATTCACCTACGTCCGCATCCCGTACATTTCACTTCCGCGACATCACGGATAGGACGTTTTGCGAACGCCGATAGTTCATGCATGTGGCTTCCACTCGCAACACACCGTTGATACTAGGTCAGGTAATTTTTCTCGTAAATCGCGAGAGGGATTCCCTCTTCTTATGGCCAGTCTGGCCAGGGGGATAGGGTCGAGAACCGAATCTGCACCCGACACATGAACCGCTCCGCCCCGCGTTGCCAGGATGACACCGGCTCACCCTATCAATAACGACAGTCAACCTGTTGACCATCGCGCTTTTGGGCGTAAAGGGCAGACGTTCCCCAGGTCAGATTGGCTCATTTCGTAGAGGGAAGGCGGGGGGGTCACGGAGGTCCCCATGGCATACCTTCTCTGCCCATGCGCGGGTCCTCTCGGGCCAGATTTGTGTGTGAAAGTGTGTGCGGTGAATGCCTGGGAAAAACCGGTAGTTCCATTAAGCGATTCATTTCCATTGGCTGTGGCGGGAGGACTCGAACCTCCGACCAACGGATTAACAATCCGCCGCTCTACCAACTGAGCTACACCACATCAACGCGAGAACCGGCGAGGGTAGCACGGGCGTCGGCGAGGCCGAGATTCCGGACGCACATCGGCATGCCGAGGCAATCAATCGTTGACAGCGACCGGCGCCTCTCTCACCATCGGCGCTTCCTGCGGAGGCACCTCTCATGAGCGTTGCGGAATCCAGCGAAGAATCGGTCGTCGAGTTCACCGTTCGCAGCATCGCAGCCGGGATCCTGTTCGGCGTCCTCTTCGGCGCCGCCAACGCCTACCTCGGGCTGCGAGTCGGGCTCACCGTCTCCACGTCGATCCCCATCGCCGTTCTTACCGTGGCGCTCTTCAAGCTCATGCCGGTGCGCCGCGCCGGCGGCGTGATCCTGGAGGCCAACCTCGCGCAGACCATCGGCTCGGCCAGCTCCTCTCTGGCCACCGGCACCATCTTCACCATCCCCGCGCTTTTCATGTGGGGCATGACGCCACCGTTCTGGCAGGTGGCCATCCTGGCGTTGCTGGGAGGACTGCTGGGCATCGCGGCCATGGTGCCGTTGCGCCGCCTGCTGATCGTGCGATCCGCTGACGAGCTCCCCTATCCCGAAGGGACGGCCTGCGCGGAAGTCCTCCGCGCCACCACTAGCGTCGGGAGCACCGGCAAGTGGATCTTCATCGGACTGCTGGTCGGCGCCGCGGTAAAACTCTCGCTCGGCGGCTTCATGGTCATCCCCTCCGAGCTGTCCATGCACATTCCGGTGTTGCCGAAAGCGGAGCTGGCGCTGGAGATCGCCCCGGCACTTCTGGCAGTGGGCTACCTCCTGGGCTACAAGCAGTCGTCCATCATGGTCTCCGGCAGCCTGCTCTCGGCCACCGTGCTCACGCCGATCATCGCCCTGGTCGGAGCGGGACTGACCGCTCCTCTTTTCCCCGAATTGAAAGTTCCCATTCACGATCTGACCTCGGCGCAGATCTGGTCGCGCTACGTGCGTTACGTGGGGGCCGGCGCGGTGGCGGCGGCAGGCATCGTGGCCGTGGCGCGTGCGTTGCCGACCATGGCGCAGTCGTTCGCGGCCGTCGTTCGCGGAGTGCGCCGGCAGGAAGCCGGGGGCGAGGTCACGGAGGGAGTGGCGCGGACCGATCGCGACGTCCCGGGCTGGGTGGTGCTGGTCGTTCCGATCGCGGTGGTCATCACGCTGGTCGCCGTGCCGGGGATCTTCGGTGGCGGAATGACCTTCTGGCCGCGACTGGTGGCCGCGCTGGGCGTGGCCATCTTCGGCGTAGCCTTTGTGGTGGTCTCTTCGCGCATCGTCGGTCTCATCGGAGTCTCCTCGAATCCAACCTCAGCGATGACGCTGGTGACCCTCCTCGGCGTATCGGTAACGTTCGTGCTCCTCGGCTGGAACGACCCATCGGCACGCGCTGCGATCCTCACCGTGGGCACGGTGGTCTGCATTGCTGCTTCGAAGGCAGGCGACATCTCGCAGGATCTGAAGACCGGCTACCTGGTGGGGGCCACGCCGGCGCGCCAGCAACTCGGCCAGTTCATCGGCGCCGCCTTCGCCTGCTGGGCCGTGGCCGGAACCGTCCTTCTTCTGGGCAAGGCGTTCACCTTCGGATCACCGGAGCTGCCGGCACCGCAGGCAACGTTGATGAAAACGGTCATTGAAGGAGTGCTGGCCGGCTCGCTTCCCTGGGGACTGGTCGGCATCGGCGCGGCGCTCTCGATCTGTGCGCTGATCGCAGGCCTGCCGGGGCTGGCCTTCGCGGTCGGAATCTATCTTCCCCTCGGCAGCCTGACTCCGATCTTCGTGGGCGGCATCATGCGCAGGATCGTCGACGCGCGACGCAAAGGAAAAGCAGCGGAAGGCGATCCCGGCGTGCTCGCCGCCAGCGGCATGATTGCAGGGGAAGGTCTGGCCGGAGTGCTCATCGCCACGCTTGTGGCCACGTCGGGAAAGTGGCCGGCCTCCGCGATGAGCCAGGCACTCAGCGCGATGCATTTCGCCGCCAGGAAGTTCTCGCACATCGACGGCGTGACCGCCACGGTGCTCGGCCTGATCGTGGTCGCCGCAGTCTGCCTGTTGCTGGTGCGCGCCGGAGGCACGGCGGTGATTGAGTCGGCAGAAACTCCGGAAGTTTGAGGCCGGCACGCTGCTCGTTGAAGGCCGTGCCCTCCCTTTTGAGTGTCCTTCTCCCCGGGCACGGGGAGAAGGTGCCGAAGGCGGATGAGATACTCCGTTGGCTGTCAAGGCTGAAGTGCTGTGGAAACCTCGGAAATCGCAGAAGGCGCGATTCCCGACGT
>JBKJQB010000230.1:0-8048 GCA_046594105.1 Thermoanaerobaculia bacterium | reverse complement strand
GAAAACCGGTGGCGGACGCTTCGCGAACCAACGCCGCCGGCCGTGCCGGCTCAGTGGGTGGAAGTCTTGATTTCGTGATGCTCTTCGATGACTACGTGCTTGTGATGGAGCTTCTTCCGCGGCTTCGACTTCGTTTTGACCTTGGTATGCGTGATCACCTTGGTCTGTGCGGGGTTGGTGATGGTGTGCGTGGTGGTGCGGGTTGCCGTTCCGCCCACGGCAGTGGTCGAGCGGGTGGTCTCATGGGTGGCCACGCCGGTGTGGACGTGGGTGCTTGTGATCGGCGGAGTGCTGACCGTCGCGGTCCTGCTGGTTCCAGTCGTGCTGGTGGTGACCTGGGCGATGGCGGGGGCGACACACAGTGCCGCCGCAAGGATGGTACCGGCGATTCTCATAGCGAAATCCTCCTGTTGCTCCAAATCCCTGCGAGTTCTGTGCACACCGGCGCGCTCGCTGTCATCGTGAATCGCCGGAGGCCGCGCCAGCGGCGCAGGACAATGAGGCGCCCCCTTCCCCCCCGCTCCATGCGTACCGTCAGGGGCGCTTTCCGCGGGGTCGTTGTCCGCCTTTCGCTGCCGCTCGTAGACGGTGAGCCTCGGAGGCCCCACCTCCCTTTTTCTCATATAAACTGTCGCCCTTCACCAAGGAGGAGCGATGCGCCGACGAACCCGCGGGGTACTGATCGGAACGATAGCGCTTTTCTGGGGTACGCCCTGGCTGCACGCGCAGACCGCCGTTTGCGGCAATGGCGTCCGTGAACTGGCCGAGCAATGCGACGATGGAAACACGAACAACCTGGACGGCTGCAGCGCCCAGTGCAAATTCGAGCAGAACCAGCGAATCAATCAGCTCAAGATGCAGTTCGGGACTGCGACCTCTTGTTCTCGCAATGCATTTGGCTTCGCTTTTGTGAGCAGTACGAGTCAGTCTCAAATGCAGACAGGCCTCGACAGCAGTGTCGCAGACGGAAGCACCTCGGTCATTCTGTCGATGCTTGGGCTCGATGATCTTACGGGAACAAGCGATCCTGCTGTTCAGGTCGGCGTCTTGAATGCAAGTCCGCTTGCCGCTCCTTCCGGAGTGACATACAGCGGAACCAACGATCTCGACTGGTGGTATGCGATCGGCGCGGGTTACATCGATGCGAGCCGCGTTCCCACTTCACAGTTGAACGGCAGCATCGCTTCGAAGCTTCTGAGCGCGGGTCCGGGGACCGCCACACTGGTCATGAACTTTGGCGGTGGTCCCCATCCGCTTCTAATGTCCTCGTTGAACCTATCTACTGCCAGCGGCAGCGTGAGCGTTCCTACAACAGCGACTGGGCCTGCGCCGCCCGGCCATTTAGCGTCTGAACATCTCGATCCCTCTTTAACGAGTTATGCGAGCTCAGGCCCTTCGATCACCGGGGAGCTGTGCGGCAACATCAGCGCGAACTCGCTCTCTGCGATCCCCATTTTCACTGGGTTAATTTCCGGCACTGGCAGTTGCACTGAAGGGTACACAACGAGCAATACGTTGCTTGATGTTCTGGTCGGCGGTTGCAGAGTTTTGGGCGGTTTGATCACCACCATCGCGGCGACTCAGCCGGATCAATCCAATCCCGCTGGTACTGTGTACCGCTTTTTAGCGAATTCGACTCACAGCGTGGTCTCGTGCACTGCCAACGGTGTGGCGGCGACGCTCAGCACATGTCTGGCCGGTGCTGCCTATTCCTCGTTCTTCAAGTTTTCAACAGATCGAGTGATCGCGACCCTTGCCTGCCCGAACGCACCCAGCGCCTCGAACAATGGGCCGATTTGCGCGAACCAGATGCTCCAGCTCACGGCGAGCGGGCCGTCGGGAGATTACCGGTGGACCGGGCCGAATGGTTTTACATCCACAGTTCAGAATCCGACGATTCCGAACGTGACAACAGCCGCAGCGGGAACCTACAGCGCCACGGTCACGTTAGGCGGTTGCACCTCTCAGGCGGGTACAACCACGGTCAGCATCAACGCCGCTCCCGGGACGCCCGTGCTCACCGCGCCCGCGAGTGCCGCCTCGGGCGCGGTCGGCTTCACGGCTTCCGTTGCCACGCACACGGGAAGCTCGTATGCCTGGACGATCACGAACGGGACGATCACCGGAGGACAGGGCACGACCCAGGTTACGTTCACGGCGGGCGCGTCCGGGTCCGTCAACCTGAGCATCGTCGAAACGAACGGCGGTTGCTCATCGTCGCCGGGAACAGTGTTGGTTCCGATCGTCCTCACGCCGCAGGGCGTCACTGCCTCTGCGGTGTCGACGAGCCAGGTCGTCGTGACGTGGATGGCGAGCTCCGGTGCGGCGAGCTACGAAATTGCGCGCCGAGGTCCCGGTGGAACGTTCATTGTGATTGGCACCACAACAGGGCTCATGTTCAACGACTCCGCTGTTGGCGCCAACATCGCGTATCTCTACATTGTGCGCGCCCTCGACGCGATGAATAATCGAACCGCGTACAGCCCCGCCGACCTCGCGACAACTGTGATGTTCACCGACGATCCGCTCCTGGCTCAAACGACAACCGTGAAGGCTGCTCACATCATCGAACTTCGTACCGCCGTGGGAGCCGTGCGCAGTCTCGCCGGCCTCGGAGCGGCGACGTCTACCGATCTCACGCTCAACTCGACGGTTCTGATCAAGGCGATTCATGTGAGGGAGCTTCGAGCTGCGCTCGACGATGCGCGATCCGCTCTGGCGGTCCCCGCGCTCGTATACACGGACGCTACACTCATCTCCGGGGCGACGGCGGTGAAGGCAGCCCATATTTCGAATCTCAGAAACGGCGTGAAGTAGCTGTTCGCTCAGGCAGCCACGCGTTTAACCCGCCGCGATGACAAGCGTGGGGAGTTTTTGTGCACAATGCCGGCGCCTGTGATCCTGTGCCCGGCCGGCGGGGATGGCGGCGTTCGGAAAGTCAGACAGTCTTCACACACTCTGAGCCTGCGGCGAGAAGGCGGGGCGCTTGGGCGACCTACGATCGTAGCGCTTCCACCGGCTCCAGCCGGGAGGCGCTGATCGACGGATACAGACCGGCCAGCAGTCCGATGGAGATGGCGAAGCCGCTGGCCACCGTCAGGCCGAACATCGAGACCGGGAGGCCGGCCGGGAAGAATCCGGAGATGACCTTCACCAGGGCAATGCCGCCGCCGACGCCGATCAACGCGCCGACGAACGAGAGCGTCACCGCCTCGATCAGAAACTGCATGAAGATTTCCCCGTCGGTGGCGCCCATCGACTTGCGCAGCCCGATCTCGAACAGCCGCTCGGAGATCGAGATCTTGAGCACGGAGAAGATGCCCACCCCGCCGATCAGCAGCGAGACTCCGGCGATGGAGAAGAACACGATGCGCCAGTTGCGCAGGATGCTCTGTACGTTCCCCCGCTCCTTGAGGATTTCTTTTCCCACGTTCTCGACCCGCACGTCGTGGATTCCGTTGTGGGCGTGGGCGATGACTGCGGTGGCCTCATCCTCCGCTTCGATGCTCTTCTCCGGATCGGCAGTGCGGGCCAGCAGATACGAGATGGCATTCGCGCGGCCGAACATCTCCTGGTAAACCGAGAACGGGAGGTAGAGGCCGCCGGTTTCCTTGCGCAGGTCGTCGTCGTTGACGAACTGCATGTTGAATTTGGTTCCCACTCCGATGACCGTCAGCCGGCGTCCGCCCACGGTGACCTGCTGCCCCACCGCGCTGTCCCCGCCGAACAGCTGCTCCTTGAGCTTGTATCCAAGAACGCACACCGGAGCCTTCGACTGCTGATCCGATTCGCCGAGAAAGCGCCCCTCTACAGCTTTACGTTTCTTGATGCTGACAAAGTGGCTGGTGATCCCGTACACATTCACCCTTCGCGTCACCCGCCCCGCGGTGATCACCACGCGATTCTCGCCAACCGGACCAATGGAGTTGATTAGTCCACTCCCCTGAAACGACCTGACGTCCTCGACCCTCATGCCACGCGAGAGATGCGCTTTGGCCTGCTCGATGCGGTCCACCGGTTTTTTCGGAGCGAGCACCAGCACCCCGTCCATGCCCAGGTCTTCGAAGCCCGCCCACACTGAGGCGGCCACTCCATCGAGCACGGAGAGCACCACCACCAGAGCGAGGGTTCCCAGAACGATCCCCACCAGGGTGAACGACGAGCGCAGCGGATGCGCCTTCACTTCCTCCAGGCTGGTGCGAATGCTTTCACCGATGTACATGAGGGTCCTCTAAGCTTTCCGATGTGCGACAGACAGTTCCTTCGCCCCGCCGCAGCGGGGAGAAGGTGCCGAAGGCGGATGAGGGGTCCTTCAGTTGACTGCAAAGCGATCCCTCGTTCCGCCGCCTTCGATCGATGGACTCGGTGCCGGAATCGCTCATTCCGTCCTCAGCGCTTCGATGGGGTTCAGCCGCGAGGCCCGGATGGCCGGATACATGCCGAACACCAGCCCGGTCCCCGCCGCGAAGATCATGGCCTTGACCACAGTGTCGGGCGTGACCACCGCCGGATTCTTCGTCAGCACGGCGATGCCATTGGTGAACAGCCGCCCTACGAACAGGCCGATGAACCCGCCGAACACCGAGACCACGATCGACTCGGAGAGAAACTGGGAAAAGATCTGCGCCGGCGACGCGCCGACGGCCTTGCGCGTCCCCACCTCCCGCACCCGCTCGTTGAACGACGCCAGCTGGATGTTCATGACCACGATCCCGCCGACCAGCAGCGAGATGATTCCGCAGATCATGAAGGTCATGTCGTACATCTTGTTGTTGTCCTCGTTGCGCTTGAGGTTGGCCACCCGGGAGAGCACCTCGAAATCCTTCACCCCATGCTCGCGCGCCAGCACGTGCTCGATCTGCTCCACCGCCTCGGTGGCCCGTTTCACGTCGCGCATCCTGGCGTTCATCGACGACACTTTGCCGCGCATCAGCGACTGTCCCCGCCGGGTCACGAAGGTGGTAATGGGGATGTACATCTGCCGGTTCATCCAGCGCATCACGTTGCGCTTGTGATCGAAGCTGAAGTACTTCTCCTCCATCACTCCCACCACCAGATAGCCGGTGCCGCCGATGGTTACGGTCTTCCCGATGGGGTTCTCGCTCCCGAAAAATTCTTCGGCGCGCTCGGTGCCCAGCACCGTCACGCGCGCCGCGCTGGTGAGATCGCTGTCGCTGATGAAGCGGCCGCTGGCGACGTGCACATCGTTCATGGGGCCGTAGGCCGGCGTGATGCCCATGACTTCGCGCGGTTTCTCGATGGTGCGGTAGCGCACATTGAGGTGATCGGAGGAGACCGGCGAAACCAGGTCGATGTCGGGGGCTCCGTTGCGGATGGCCACGGCGTCGGCGTAGGTCAGCCCCTGCGAAGCCAAAGCGCGCGCGTCGAGGGTGACCTTGCCGGTCGGCTTGTTCCAGATCCAGATCTTCTGGATGCCGCCGCTGATGCGGTAGTACTCCATGGAGGCCGACTTTCCGGCGACGGACAGGGAGAAGGTGGCCACGATGGAACCGACGCCCAGGATGATGCCCAGCAGCTGGAGCATGGTGCGGCCGAAGTGATCCTTGATGTCGAGGATTCCGTCGATGATGGATTGCAGAAGGATCATGGTGTCCTCAATCCCCTGGTCAACCGATGGCGGCCAGGCCTGCCATGGTGTCCAAGCCTGCGATGGTGGCCAAGCCTGCCATGGTGTCCACGCTGGCGGTAGTGTCGCCGTCTGCGATGTTTCCGTCGACGATCATGATCCGCCGGTGCGTCCGCGTGGCGATGGCGGGGTCGTGGGTGACCAGCACGATCGTCTCGTTCTCCGCGGCCAGGTCCTCGAAGATCTTGATGATGTCGGAACCGGTCTTCTGATCGAGGTTTCCGGTCGGCTCGTCGGCCAGCACCAGCGAGGGGTTGTTGACCAGGGCACGGGCGATGGCCACGCGCTGCCGCTGTCCGCCGGACAGCTCATTCGGCCGGTGCCTGGCGCGCCGATCGAGGCCCACGCGCGCGAGCGCTTCCATGGCCCGGGCGCGCCGATCCGCTCCGGTGACGCCGGCGTAGAGCAGGGGCAGCTCAACGTTCTTGAGGATGGTTGCCCGAGGCAGCAGGTTGAAGGTCTGGAACACGAATCCGATCTTCTGATTGCGGATGCGCGAGAGCTGGCGGTTGGACATCTCGGCGACATCCTCACCATCGAGCCAGTACTTTCCGGACGATGGCGTATCGAGGCATCCCAGGATGTGCATCAGAGTGGACTTGCCGGAGCCGGAGGGGCCGATGATGGCCACGAACTCCCCCCGCTGGATGGCCACGTCGACGCCGCGCAGCGCCTGCACCGCGTTCTCTCCCGAGTCGTACACCTTGGTCACACCCTCGAGCTGGATGAGGGCCTTGTCCGTCGGGCGCTCTTCGGCTTCGTATTGCGGCATGGCGCTCATGATCCGATCCTTTCCTCAATCAGTCTTGAAAGCTTCGCGGTCAGGCGGTTTCGGCACAAATCGTGGCCGAGCCTTGGGCAACCCACGCCGCCGGCCGTGCCGGCCCGGCGCTAGTCGTTGTTGTCGTCTTTTTTCTTGTCGGCGGGAAGGGTCGGATCTTCGAGAGCCACTTCGTCTCCCGCCTTCAGGCCCTTCAAGACTTCGACGCGTGCGTTATCGGAGAGTCCGGTGACCACCGTGCGCTTGTCGAAGTACTTCTTCCAGGCATCCTGGTCGGCCTTCTGGCCCTCTTTCCTGACCTCTTTCACCGGGACAACATTCGGGTCGAGCTTCTTCTTGATGAAGACGATCTCGCCCTCGTCGCGCTGGAACACCGACTCCACCGGCACGGTCAGCACTTTCTCTTTGCGCTCGCCGCGCACTTCGATGTTGGCGGTCATGCCTGAGCGCAGCTCCACGCCCTGGGCGTCGAGCCGGATCTCCACGTCGAAGACGCGGACTTTGTCATCCAGCCGCACTGCCGGGGCGATGCGATCGATGCGACCGGCGAACTGCGTCTTGGGATAGGCATCCAGGGTGACCTTGACCGGCATGCCTACGCGAATCCGGCCGATGTCCACCTCGTTCACGCCTGCCTTGATGATCATCTTCGACACATCGGCGACCGTGAAGAGCACGGTTCCGGCATTGAAGGACGAGACCCCGGAAGTGATGGACTCGCCGATCTCGACGTTCTTGGTCAGGACCACGCCATCCATCGGAGCGACGACATTCGATCCCTGGAAACGAGCTGCCGACTGCCCGATGGGGATCCCGCTCTTTTCCACCAGGTTGTACTTCTCCTGCGTCTTGTCGAACTCCTGACGCGCGGAGAGGTATTCGCTCTCGCTGTCACGATTCTGTTTGGTGGCCAGGAGGCCCATCTGGAACAGGCTGTGGTCGGAGTCGTAGTTTTTCCTGGCCTGCTCGTAGCGGATGCGGGCGGCACTCAGCGCGTTCTTGGTTTCTGCGAGGGACTGGGCCTGATTGAGATCGGGCTCCACGCGGGCCAGCACCTCGCCGCGGTGCACCTGATCGCCATCGCGGTGCGCGATCTGGATGACCTTGCCGGAGATGGCGCTCTTCACATCCACCTTCACTTCCGGCTGGACGTTCCCGACTTCGGTCACCTTGACCTGGATGTCGGCGATCTCCGCTTTCCCGACCTTGACCGGGAGCTTGACCTCTTCGTTCTTCTTGCCCTTCGCCTTCATGGCCACGAATGTGACGATGACGGCAAGGGCCAGAATGATCACGGAGATGATGGCAACCTTTTTCTTTCGCTTGACCGTGCTCATCCTGCACCTCGATTGGATCGCTCGAGGCTGTAACGACCGAGGAGGGCAAAGGTTTCAGCACTGGGGGCGGGGTGGGGTGTTTCTGGACATGACTCCTGAGTCCCGCGTTCTGCGCGCGAAGGCGGCGCCTGCGCTTCATGCCTACGCCATGCTCTTTCCATCGAGGGTCCTTCTCCCCGGGCACGGGGAGAAGGTGCCGAAGGCGGATGAGATACTCCGTTGGCTGTCAAGGCTGAAGTGCTGTGGAAACCTCGGAAATCGCAGAAGGCGCGATTCCCGACGT
>JBKJQB010000156.1:0-17072 GCA_046594105.1 Thermoanaerobaculia bacterium | reverse complement strand
AGTGCGGCCAGCGATGATTGGAGTCTCGCCGGCGAACGTCGAAGCTCGTGAGCTGGCGGGGCATCCCTCCGCTGGCGTTCACCCCAAGACAGGACACTACCGGTACTTCGAAGATCTGGGTCCGCGATCTGGCCAGCACCACGGCCGTCGCTCTGGCGGGAACCGAGGGAGCCGGCTTCACGTTCTGGTCTCCCGACTCGGCGTCTGTCGGGTTCTTCGCCGGTGGCAATCTGAAGCGCGTCGATCTCGGCGGCGGTGCTCCCCAGACGCTTTGCCCGGCATCGTTCGGACGAGGGGCTACCTGGTCCCAGTTCAATGAGATCGTGTTTTCGCCTGCTCCCGATGCGCCTCTTTACCGGGTGAACGCCAGCGGAGGGGTGCCCCGCCAGCTCACGAGCTTCGACGTTCGGCGGCGGGACAACAATCATCGCTGGCCGCACTTTCTCCCCGACGGCAGACACTTTCTCTTCATGATCCGCACCCCGTCGAGCAGAGAAAGCGGGGGGGATGCGGTGTACGTCGCCAGCGTGGACGCCCCCGAGCCGAAAATGGTGCTGAATGTGTCGTCGAATGTGTCGTACACCGACGCAGGCAATCTCTTGTATGTGCGCGACCAGACCCTGCTTGCGCAGCCATTCAATCTGCGCTCGCTGCAGCTCGAAGGGACACCGGTGGTTGTCAGCAAGGAACGCATGCAGTATCACCCCGCCGGCTTCGCTCTTTTCAGCAGCTCCCGCACCGGAGTTCTGGCGTACGGCTCTGGTTCCCGCATCTCGTCAATCCTCTGGGTCGACCGGCAGGGTCATGCTGAGCCGGCCATCAGTGCGGACGCGGACTACCTGGCGCCTCACCTGAGCGCGGATCAGAAGGGGATCCTTTACGGTCTTCCCGACGAGAGCACCGGCAACCAGGATCAGTGGCTGTTCGATCTGTCGCGCCACACGTCGCGTCGCCTGACGTTTAACCCCAAGGATGAATTCGCCGGCGTGCTGACTCCGGACGGGAAGCAGCTGGTCTACTCGTCGAATCGCAGCGGCTCGCCGAATCTCTACATCAAAGCGATCGACTCTCCGGACGAGAAGTTGTTGCTGGGTGGGCTGGGGACCTCGTTTGCCGAATCCATTTCACCCGACGGACGAACCGTTCTCTTCCGCCGCCTCACTTCCGGGACGCAGAACGATATCGTTGCCATGCCGATCTCCGGTGGTCCGGTGACCCCGATCGTCGCTTCACCCTTCAATGACATCCAGCCGGTATTTTCGCCCAGCGGCCGTTGGATCGCCTACACCTCCGATGAGTCGGGCCGCTTCGAGGTCTACATAACGCCCTATCCTCCCAACGGCTCGCGGGTGCAGATTTCCGTCGAGGGTGGGATGCAGGCGGCCTGGCGTGGTGACGAGAAGGAATTGTTTTACGTGGCCCCGGGCGACCAGCTCACGTCCGTGATGATGGAGGCGAAGGCGGGCGAACTGCGCCCGGGCGCAACGCGGGTTCTTGCGGCGGTCACCCTTCGACCAGCACGCAACGATGAGCGCGAATACGACGTGACCCGCGATGGACAGCGATTCCTCGTCAACAGCCTCTCCCGCGAGCGGCGCTCGTTCCCCATCACCGTCGTGTTGAACTGGCAAAACGACCTCCCGAACAAGTGACTCTCCAGAGCCGCGGTTCCGGGATCCGGTGTTCCTTGCGGCTCGAACATCCTCGTGCACCGCTCATGCGATCATGAATTGTGCGCATGCTGGACTTGGCGGGTCACCTGGCGTTTGCGCTCATTGCGCTTTCGTTTCTGGTGCGCGATGTCCTGTGGTTGCGGGCGTTATCGATCGCGGCGAGTCTCGCATCGATCTCGTACAGCTATTTCGCGCCGGCCCGGCCGCTGTGGCTGGTCATCGGATGGAACGTCGTCTTCATCGCCCTCAACATCGTGCAGATCGGCCTTCTTCTCCGGGAGCGGCGAGGGGTGACGTTCAGCGAGGTGGAGAAAGAGTTGTATCAGTCCAGCTTCAGCCGGTTCACGCCGGTCGAGTTTCTCCGGCTGATCCGGATCGCCACCTGGAAAGAGGCGGAAGCGGGAGCGTTGCTGATGCGAGCCGGGGAAGAGGCGGCGGAGGTGATACTGATCTTCAGCGGAAGCGTGACGGTGGAGAAGAGCGGGCGGAAGCTGGCCGATCTCCGCTCCGGTGACTTCGTCGGCGAGATCGGGTTCATCAAGGGGACACGCGCCGCCGCGAACGTTGTGGTGAGGGAACCGACGCGCTACGTGGCGTGGGAGAAAACGTCGTTGCGCAGTCTGCTCGACCGCAACCCTTCCATGGCCATCGTGCTCAACGCAGAGCTGACCGAGGATATGGCCGACAAACTGGCGCGGAGAACGGGGCTCACCGGGGCGTTCACGCCGCCCTTCATCCCGTCATGATGGGTGGCTCCGCACGGATCTTCTGTCGGACGCGCTCTCCCGGCCTGGTGGGGCCGGACCAGGAAGCGTCAATAGCGCGACGCGTTCGATGACGTCTGGAGAGAGCGTCGTCGATAGGATGGTGTTCCATGAATTTCGCACTGGTTTCCGCATGGCTCGCTGTACTCGCGGTGCAAACGCCTCCTCGTCCAATCGAGGCGGCGAAGGCTCCGGTGGCGCTGACCTCCCCGGTGCAGGATAAGAACTTCTACCTGCTGTCGATGCTCGAGCGTACTGCTGCCGCTCACCAGGCCGTCAGGACCGATGCGACGCTTGCGAAGCTGGCTGACGCAAAGCGCGCCAGCCTCGGAAGAGCCGTGGAGATCTGCAACATGGACCTGCAGTGCTATGCCGCTGCGATGAGATGGACCGATTCGGAATCGAGCACAGCCGCGCAGGCACTGCGAGATCTCTTCCATAGCAGCCAGTCACTGGATCGCCTGGTCGAGGGTCCGCTGCGGGCCAGTGGCATGTTCCAGCGATCCCACGACCGGAGTAAGGAAGAGCTGTTGTCGCAGGCCTGGCTGGATGCGGCCAGAGGGATCAACCACATCATCGACGTCTATGGGACCGGCAAGAGCGGGCGGTATCCCGCGGTCGATGCGGTCACCTACGACGTTTCATCGGACGCGTATCGCAACATGGTCCGCCTGCTGGCGTCCGTTGTGAACGACCAGCGCGCGGAGCTTGATCTTTTTTTTCAGCCGTCGCTTCGATTCGCCATGCTCCTGCTGGAGATCAACGCTCGCGACGAGGCCGGCCGGCTGGAGCCGTTGCACACCGGCGAGAACGCGGCTGCCATCCGCCGGATCCCCTCCATCGACTGGAGCCGGTACCCCTACACGGTGATCGTGGTCCTCGGTTCGGGCGCGGACCGTCCGGGAGTGAATCTGTCGCCGGCCGGAAAGCTGCGCACGATCGTGGCGGCCAAACGGTTTCGCGACGGCAAAGCGCCGTTGCTGCTGGTGTCCGGCGGGTACGTTCACCCCATCCAGACTCCGTTCGCCGAAGCCGTGGAGATGAAGAAGTATCTGATCCGGGAGTTGGGAGTTCCCGCCAACACGATCCTCATCGACCCGCACGCTCGCCACACCACCACGAACCTCCGCAATGCTGCCCGGCAGATCTATCGCTACGGCATCCCGTTCGACAGGATGGCTTTGATGACGACCGATCCCGGACACAGCAGCAGCATCGAGAGCCCGGCATTCGCGGAGAGGTGCCTGCGCGAGCTGGGGTACCTGCCGTACGAACTGGGGAAGCGGATCTCGATCTTCGATCTGGAGTTCAAGCCCTGTTTGGATTCGCTTCAGGGCGATGCCATGGATCCGCTGGATCCGTAGTGGTCGGTTGGTGTTTGGCGAGCTCCCGTCGGCAGGATGCCGGCGGACCGGCCGGTAGGGATGCCGGCGTTCCCAGGCAGCCCAGCAATTATTTCTTCGCCGGTTCGGGAGCCGCGTCCGTTGGCGATGGTGCCAGGCCGTTGACCATCGAAGCGAAGGTGGTGCGGACGGCGACGTCGTCAAACGCGCTCTCACCCTCGCCACGCTCCGCCATCAGACGGTCGCGCATCATCGCCTCGGCGCATCCCATGATGGCGGAAGCGAGGACCACGGGCTTGACGTCGTTGCGGAATGAGCCTTCCTGTTGTCCCTTGTCGATCAGGTCGCAGAGGATCTTGAAAAACTGCATGAAACCCTGGGACAGGAAGACCTCATGCGCCACGCCGCGCATGCGGCGTCCTTCCAGCAGGAAGAGGACGGCGATGTCGTGATCCCGGCCCAGCGCCGTCATCATCATGACCAGGAGCCGGAGGGTGGCCTCGCGCGCGTGCTGTGAGTCGGTGACGATCTGGGACACACTGCCGCCCAGGGCGGTCCAGGCGTCATTGAAGATGGCCTCCAGCAATCCCGCCTTGCCGCCGAAGTAGCGCATGAGCTGAGATTCCGAGGTGCCGGCGGCGCGGGCGATGGCGGAGGTCGAGGTCTGGTCGTAGCCGTTCTGACCGAAGAGCGATTTCGCGACGGAAAGGAGTCGCGAGCGCGAGGTCTGGGTGCTGTCGCCGTCTGCCGCCATCATCGAGGGAGCGTACGCTGCCATGATCCCGGTTTCAAGTTTGTGATCGAGTCCATTTCAAATTGTGGCAATGAAAGAGGCGGCCCCTGCGAGCCGCCTCTTCAATGGGATCCTGTGTGACTACTAGAGCCTGCCGTTCTTGAGGCTGTACTGCGCGGCGAGGCTGTTGTTGCTCTCGTTCGATTCGTCGACCGTGTTCGCGTCGTCGGCCATGACCGTGATGGAGTGGTTGCCGGAGAGTCCTTTGGCATCCCACTGCACCGTGACTTCCACCGAACCACCGATGGCCAGCATCGGTGTATCGATGGTGGCGAGGACGGTGGTGCCGTCGAGAACGAACTTCGTCCTGCTGGTGCCTGCGCCGGCCTCACCGATGTTTCCGACCACCGCGGTCACGCTGATGTAGCGGCTGCCCTGAGACTTGCCATTGGCAGCGCGGATGTTGGCGACGACGAGGTCAGACTTCTTCGCCGGTGGGGCAGCGGTGACGTTCGTGGTCACGGTGTTGCTCCAGGGGCTGGGGACGCCAACCGGACCGGCCGGGTAGTTCGTGCGGACCCGATAGAAGTACTTGCCGGTGGACAGTCCGGTGCGCTGATACGCAGGATCTGCCGGCGAAGCTACGGTGTACCAGTTGGCCGTCTCCACCTTCACGTCATCGACATACCAGCCGAACGGTGTGGAACCGGCGCGGTTGGTGGGACCGGCGATGAAGCGGAACCGGAGGGAAATCGTCTTTCCCTTGAAGGAAGTAAGGCTGATGCTGCGCTGGGTGAGCCCTTCGTTCTCAAATGCAATGAGTGCGTCGGGAGCGAGTGCGGATCGCGCCCCTTCGTAAATCGCGCTCCAGGTTGTGCCGTCTTCGGAAACCTCGACGGCCACTTTGTCATCCCCTTCATTCATGTACCAGTCGGAGAAGCTGAGCGTCGCGGTGCCCACCGCCGGCAAGGTGATGGCTTTGCCGTAGGTCAGGATCGAGGAGGCGTCGGTCGCTCCCTCCGCACTGCGGCCCCAGAACGAATAGGTTCCCGAACTTTTCTTGAGCTGCGAGCTCTCCCAGGCAAATGCGCCGATTCCTGCGGTCGTGGTTGTCCACTGGGTCAGGCCGTTCTCCGCGTTGTCGTCGACGACGGTGTTCAGGAACGTTGCTTCCTGCACTTCGTCCGGACCGACCGCACCGGCGGGACGGGTCCACTGCAGCTTCACGCTGCCGTTCGGCTCGGGATCGGTGTGACCGGCCGCAAAGCTGAGCACCGGCGGCTGCACAACGATTGAGCAGTCGGGTTTCACATCGGTGATGACTTGGGCGACGGCGTTGCTGCTCACTCCATCCGTGGAGAGACCGGAGAGGGAGGAGACCGTAAGCTTCATGCCGTTCGGAAGTTTCCAGGTCGCGGCATCGCTCGGTTTGTAGTTGTCGATGTGCGTACAGCCGTCGAATTTCTCCGCGCCGGGCGTAGTGCTGAATGCGGCGTCGTCGAGATTGGGTGAGGCGTTTCCGGGCTGAGGCCGCGAGTCGACCACAGTCTGCGCCGGAACGCCCTCCGCGCCGATGTTGCCGTAGCCATGATTCTCGTCCGTGTAGAGGATGGCTACGCCGGGAGCCCATGAAGGCACGCCGCGCGAGCTCTGCAGCTTGCCGTCTTTGTCCCAGCTCACGCGGTCGCGCATCTCGACGTAGTACGCGTGATCGGCATTGACTCCGTCGGCGGAGCTGATGCGGGCAAACCCGGAGGGGAACAGGCGGGTGCCTTCGTCGTCCACCTCGAAGTCGCTGCGATAGAGGTCGCGACCGTCAGCGGTGACCGACAGGTCATCGATGAACCAGCCGCGCTTGGCCACGCCCGGGTCGGTGGAGTAGGCGATGCGGAGCAGCAGCTTCTGCCCCCGGAACGCAGTGAGGTCGAACTGGTCATCGATCCACAGCGGCTGCGGATAAAGCGACAGCAAGCGGCTGCTGTTGGTCAGCTCATTCCTCTCGCCCGAGACGCCGGTGATGCCGTTGTCGTATTGGGTCAGGCACCCGCTGGTGTTGGGGTTGTAACCGCTGATCGTCGTTCCGTTTTTTGACGGGAGCGAGGTCCAGGTCTTGCCGCCATCGACGGAGGCCAGCACGAAGCCATAGTCGTAGTCCCACTCCATTTCATATTGCGATTTGAACTTGAGGGTGATGGCGTTGGCGGTGGCGTTCTGTTCCACTTCCGGAAGGTAGACATCGAGGGTGTGCCCAGGGCAACCGAAGTCATTGCCTTGTCCGGAATGCCAGACGTGGGTGCCGGACGGCGCGGAGTCGATCAGCTTGATGGCCGGCAGGCCGATCCGGAGCGCGTCGCCGTTGTGAACGTCGGGGCCGGTCAGCGTGTACGGGATTCCATCCGGCCTCTTCGCTTGAATTGTGTGGGTGTCCTTCTTTGACTCCTGCAGCGCGTAGATGCCGTCCTGAGCCTCGACGGGCACGATCCAGCCGAGGTCCTGGCGGCTGAAGATGGTCATGAACTGCGCGTGATCGGTGCCCATCAGTTCCCAGCTGCCCATGGTGCCGCGCGATCCGAGGGAGTAAAAGTCGGGAAGTCCGAGGGAGTGACCGTACTCGTGGGCGATGACCGACATCTTGTCGACGGCCGACTCCGGGTTCACGTTGTACGGGCCGACGCGAACGAAGACCGGCAGGCCCGACGAGGGATCGGTCGTCTTTTCCTTGCGGGTGGCGTCCCTCCACCAGATGGACTGCCCCTCATGGTTGCGGAGTTGGTCGTTGGAGACGTAACCAGTCTCTCCGACGCCATCGGTGAAGTAGTAGCGGAGGTCGGATTTGTGCGGCCAGACGTTGTTGATGCCGGTGACGGACGTGCTGCCATTTCCGCCGTCGCCTGCAAACATCAGGTTGAAGAAATCGACCACGCCGTCCTTGTCCGTGTCGAAGTCGTTGAAGTCGATGTCGGGATCCACCAGAGAGGCAGCGTCATAAACGATCTTGCCGGTGGGACCGCATGCGTCGTCGATGTTGAACAGCAGGCCCAGGCCGGTGAGCGCGCCGAGCAAGCCGTGACCGGTCTTGTCCGCTCCGTAGTATCCCTGGGTGCCGGGAAGCGTGTACCAGCCATTCTCGATGCGGTTGGGATAGGCGGGTGTGCTGGCCACGGCAGCAAGTGTCGTCCCCGTGCAGGTTCCGCTGGGCTGCAGCGTCGAGAATTTGTGCTTGTAGGTCGGATCGAACAGCGTGGTCGTCGCGCCGACTCTGGGGCGGATGGCCCCCACCGGATAGAGCTGGCCAAACGACATGTCCTGATACAGCTGCCAGAGGCTCCTGCCGGACGTCTGCGAGTTGACCGCGGCGTCCAGTGCCCCGGCCGTGTGGTTTCCCGTGCATTCGGTGTACGGCTGCCCCGGTCCGGTGCAGTGCTTGATGTCCTGATACTGCACCATGACCACGGGGAACGGCCGCTCTCCGTAGCGAGCGCTGGATAGCGTTGTGACTTTCGGCCCGCGCGTCTTCGCCACCAGATCGGGTTGTGCAATGCCGGCCACGCTCGTCGAAAGCTTCACTCCGGCCGAGAGATCCTTCCACATCACCTCGGGATCCTCGATCAGGCTGAACGCGCGCGCGCGAACCAGGATCTGGCCGCTCGCATTGGGCGCCAGGGCTCCGAGGTTGTAGGTCAGCGGGGTGGAGGCGCTGCCGTTCCCGGAGGTGGGCGCCGGCGTTGACGAGACGAAGATCGCCGACGGCGGGATCGTCACCGAGAGTGTCGCGGCGGTGGTGCCCCCGGAACCGGCGGTGTAATTCACGAAGAAGGGGTAACTCTCACCGGGCGAAACCCATCCGTGGGCGGACTTGAAGCTGGCGGAAAGATTTGCCGTTTGCGCAAATCCTGCCGACGCCAGCAAGGTTAACAGGATGAAACCAGCCACCGACCAGGCACGGGATGAACAATTTTTCCGCATGAAGACTCCTCTTTCAGCGATTTTGGGGATCTTTGTGCTGGTAGTACTACTACCGTCGCGAAACAATAGCAAGAGAAATGCCTTTTTGTTCGGCGTCCTGAATGATCACCCGACGAATGGCTGCTGGAGGCATTCCGGGCCGCCACATGAGTCCCGTGAAGGACTATCCAGAGCAGCTGTCTCGAGCCTGAGAGTAGCGCTGGCTGGAGTCCAACGGCCGGCAAACGATTTCTTCACCTTGCGGCCGAGAACGCACGACATTGTTGCCGGCCCGGCGGGTATCCTGCCTCCGATGACGGATCCCCGCGCCGCCGACTGGGACGAGCTCGCGCGGCGCGAGCCGTACTTTCCGCTTCTCACGAGCGAGGGGCTCTCACAAGTGGAAGGCGATCCGGTCGCAACCGCCGCGTTCTTCCAGACCGGGGAAACCGACATCGCCTCGCTGTTCGACGCGGTGTCCTCGCTTCTCGGACGCTCCATGAAGCCCGCGGCGACCCTGGACTTCGGCTGCGGCGTGGGCCGCTTGACCATTCCGCTGGCGAAACGCTCCGGGAGGACCGTTGGCTGCGAGGTATCGCCGGGAATGCTGACGCACGCCCGTCAGAATCTCGATCGTGCAGGCTTCCGCGATGTACCGCTGATCTTGAACGAATCCCTCGCCGCTCTTCCCGCCGGCAGCTTCGATTTCGTCTGTTCGCTGCTGGTGTTCCAGTACGTTCCGCCTTCATCGGGATATGCGCTGATCCGCATCCTTCTGCGACTGCTCGCGCCGGGCGGTGTGGCCGCACTCCATCTGATGCTGGAACGGCCGGGAGACCGTCTCCGTCGCCTGACTCCGTTCCTGAATCAACGATCGCGACGGGCTGCCGCGCTCTCCGAGGCGGTGGCGCACGAGCCGGGCCGGCGCATCTATCGGTACGACGAGAGACGCATCGTCGGCGACGTCGAGGCCGTGGGTGCGCGGGTGGCCGGCCGCCTGCCGCTTCACGACGGAGAGGGGGTGTTCATCTTCGAGAAGCTGGCCGCGTCCTCCGACCTCCTTTAACGGCGCGGCACCGGCGCACCCACCGATCGCTTTCAGTGAGCCTCCCATTTGCCTTCACCGGGGAAAGGCAACAGACTCTGCAGGCAGGAGGTGGACGATGCTCAGGAATCGAATTTTCCTTTCTCTTCTCATGACCCTGGTGATCCTCTCGTGCGCTCAGAAAGAGCAGGTGACCTCGAGGGAGTCGACCGCCGTCTCCTCCACCGTCGCTTCGACCAGCGCAACGAGCTCACCACCGCCTGCTGTTGCGTCGACGGGAGCGGCACCCGCGGCCGCCCCAGTCCCCGTGGCGGCCGCGGCGGTGACCGACACCGGGATCGCGTCCGCCGATGGAGAGCAGAGTGGCGTGACGGTGGTGGTGAAGGAGCTCAAGCGGGCCAGCGGCGGCATCGTGTCCCTGAAGCTCACGGTCATCAACAACTCGGACAAGAAAGTTGGATTTGGATACCACTTTGCCGATCCTGACCATGAGGGAAAGGATATTTCGACCATCGGCGGGGCACAGCTGATCGATCCGGTTGGAAAGAAGAAGTACTTTGTTGCCCGCGATGGGGACGACCGGTGCGTGTGCAGCCAGCGGATCGGGGACATCGAACCGGGAAAGAGCACCAACCTCTGGGCGAAGTTTCCAGCGCCGCCCGAGGACGTCCAGAAAATCTCGGTGGTGATCCCTCACTTTGCGCCGTTGGATGACGTACCGATCAGCAGGTAACAGGCAACCATGAAAAGGTTGCTTGTTGCCCTGACCCTGCTGGCCATGCCGCTGCTGGCTCAGGAGCCGGCGGAGGATCCCGGACCTCCCTACCGGTTCAAAGTGCTCGACCTGGTATTCAAGATCCAGGACCTCGGCCTCAAGATCCAGGACCTCGGCCTCAAGACTCAGGACCTCGGCCTCAAGACTCAAAACATCGCCGGTCGTGTCGAAGACATGGTGGTGAGGGAAACGGACCTGGAGACGCGCGTAGATCTCGCGGCCGACGTCCTGTTCGAGTTCGACAAAGCGGACCTTCTCCCCAAGGCGGAGGAGACACTGCAGAAAGCCGCCGCCTTCGTGAAAGAGAAGAACCGCGGGGGAGCGGTCCGCATCGAAGGGCACACCGATGCCAGGGGTTCGGACAGCTACAACCAGAAACTGTCGCTGCGCCGCGCGGACTCCGTGAAGGCCTGGTTCCTGAAGCACGGCCTCAGCTCCCTGAAGTTTTCCAGCGAGGGTTTCGGCGCGAAGAAGCCGATCGTGCCGAATACGAAGCCGGACGGCTCGGATGACCCTCAGGGCCGTCAGAAGAATCGGCGGGTGGAGATCGTCATCAAGAAATAGAAGAGCGCCGGCAGGGTGAATCCGCGGGAAGTCGTCGCGGTCAGATTCGGGTGACCACTGCGGTGCAGGCACGGCACCGGCGCGCTGCTTTGGGGATCATCTCCAGGCACTCGGGACACGCGGTCATCGGTTCCGGCGTTTTTTCAGGCACCGGCTTCACGAGCGTTTTCACGATCCAGAAGACCACGAAGGAAATGATGAAGAAGTTGAGCAGGATGCCCAGGAAGTCGCCGTAGAGGATGGCGTTCTCGGTGACCTTGCCGGTGGCATCGGTGACGCTGGAGAGCACGTACTTCGCCGCGCGCCAATCTCCTCCGGGGAGGAAAAGGCTCACCACCGGCATCAGGATGTCGGCGACCAGCGCCGTGACCACCGCTCCGACGGCGGCACCAATGATGACTCCGACGGCCAGTGCCAGGGCGTTGGTTTTGGTCAGGAAGCCTTTGAATTCTGAAAGCATTTGGAGATCCTCTTAGTGGAGATCATAGCGCTCTCCACAGGAAGGGGATGCATCGACGGAGTCGTTGACGGAGCGGCCAGCTCCTCGAAGGTGAGGGTTTACTTGGTCTGGGCGCTGCCGGCGTTCACGCCGACGCTGAGATCGCGGAGCAGCCCGTCATGAAGGTCGTAGATCCAGCCGTGGACCGTGAGCGTCTGTCCGCGGGCCCAGGCGTCCCGCACGACGGTGGTGTTGCTCACGTTCAGCACCTGCTCGATCACGTTCCACTCGCACAGTCGCGCAATCCGTTCGGCCTCATCAGGGATGGCGTCGAGTTGGGGCCCGTACTTCCAGCGCACATCCTGGACATGACGCAGCCAGTTATCCACCAGGCCCAGTTTCTCGTCGCGCAACGCGGCGCCGACGCCCCCGCAGCCGTAATGACCGCAGACGATGACGTGTTCCACGCGAAGGACATCGACGGCGAACTGAATGGCGGAGAGGCAATTCAGATCGGTGTGCGCCACCAGGTTGGCCACGTTGCGGTGGACGAACATTTCTCCCGGCAGCAGGCCGACGATCTGGTTCGCCGGCACGCGGCTGTCGGAGCAGCCGATCCAGAGATAGCGGGGCGCCTGCTGGGAAGACAGCCGGATGAAAAACTGGGGATCCTCCCGAACGATCTCTGCCGCCCATGCACGGTTTTTCTCAAGAAGGTGAGTCAGGTCAGGCATACGGAGGGGGATGATAGCCGGTCGCGCCGATGAAGGCGTTTCACCGGGTGGCCGCAGGCTCGTCTTTCGCCGGCAGCCCGAAAAAACCTCGATCGACTGAATGTGGTGCTTGACGATGATGAAGAATTCGGTGTTGCGGAATTGACTGCCGCTCACCGACGTGGCGTCATAAAGAACGAAGCTGGCACGGCCGGCGGCGCTGGTTGCCCAAGGCTCCGCCAAGATCACGCTCCAAACGTTCTGCCGCGGAGGCTCCTAGCCCGCATTGCTCACACCCGTCCGTTGCAGCACGATGAGTGGGAAACGCGCGCTAGAGACCGCGAACCTGCACGGCAACCAGCAGCAATCCGAATCCGATGATCCATGACCATGTGGCGATGTCGCCGCCTGGGTGGATGACACCGAAGTGAGCGAGAACAGCGACCAGGAAGAGAACGAGGCAGATGATCCAGGTGATTTGTTTCGGAGCGTTAGTTCCGCGAGCGGCCATGATGTTGCCTCCAGCAGGCCTTGACCTGCACTGATTGTGGATGGGTCCGACCTGGTGCGCAGCAAGTTCCGAGCCGCTACCCGTCTCACCACTCCGATTCGCATGGCCGTGTGCTTCGCCCTCGTCGGGGCTCAGAGGCTGCGAAGCAATCGCTCGTTTCGGAACGCCGGCTGGAAGCTAGTCCGAAGACGGGCTAGCCGCAGCCGCGGAGCGGCGGAATCTCGGTAGCCCAGCGCGTCAGCGCTGGGTTCCAGGACGCAAAGCTCAGGAAGCCGCGGAGCGGCGACATGGCCTCCGGGAGCCGCCCAATCGTCCCTACGGGACTTACGCGGCCGATGGGGACGAAATCGTGGCGGACGCTTTGCGAACCAACGCCGCCGGCCGTGCCGGCTGCCGGCCTACTTCACGATCCGTACGGCATCCACACTCTTCTTTGCGATGTCGGGCACACGGCATCCCTCCGCCGGATAGCCCACCGGGATCAGAAGAAATGGTTTCTCCTGCCTGGGCCGGTCGAGTAGCTGGCGGAGGAAGCCCATCGGGCTGGGGGTGTGTGTCAACGTAGCCAGGCCGGCCGCGTTGAGTGCGGCGAGCAGAAAACCGCAGGCGATCCCCACCGACTCGTTCACGTAGTAATGCGTCACCCGTGAGTCATCCGCTCCCACGCCGAACTCCTCCTTGAATACGACGATGAGCACAGGCGCGACCTCTAAAAACTCCTTGTGCCAGTCGGTCTGCAGCGCAGCGAGGGCGCGCAGCCATTCCTCCGGCATGCGCCCGTGGTAGTTGTCGTACTCCTCTTTCTCCGCAGCGAGGCGAATCTGCCGCTTAAGCGCGGGATCCTTCACTACCACGAACTTCCATGGTTGCTGATTCGCTCCGGAGGGCGCCGAGGCCGCGCACTGCATGGCCAGCTCGATCACTTCATCCGGCACCTGCTCGCTGGAGAAGTCGCGGACCGTTCGTCGCAATCGGAGTGTGTCGCGGAAGACCGTGATCGCCGCAATCATCTCTTTCGGCGACCGCTTCTCCCGGACGTAAGGAATGGTGGGTGCGTCGCTCATGCGTGCGAACTCTATCGCGACCGGGAGACAGCCGCACCGCGCCGTTACTGCGACGGCGTTGGGCTGACGCCGTCAGTGACTTCGGAGGTCGCAGGACGGTCTGATCTCCATCATGGGTGGCGACCTCTCGATCTCAGTTCTGCCCGAACCGCGCTGCTGATCGAGCGCGCAACCGCTCTGCCTCAGTCTCCCGGTCTTTCTTCTCCGCCGTGGTGACTAGCGAATCGATGAGCGTCCGCGCGGCCTCCGAAACCTGATCGATGGCCCGATCGAATGCTTCCTCATTCGCTTGGGAGGGCTTGTTGAAGCCGCTCAGTTTCCGGACGAACTGCAAGGCCGACGCGCGGATCTCTTCGTCGGTGGCCGGCGGATCAAAGTTAAAGAGAGTCTTGATGTTTCCGCACATGCAACCTCCGTCAACAAACGACACACATTGGAGCAATCCTATCGCAGCGCAAGGGTTCCCAGGTGCTCTCCAGGAGCCGGCACGGCAGAACGTCCTGGAGCGTGATCTTGGCGGAGCCTTGGGCAACCAGCGCCGCCGGCCGTGCCGGCCCGGCGGTTCCGTCTTCCGTTGCAGTAAACTGCGCGCGATGACGCCAGAGGAAGCATTTGACGCGCTTCAGCTCCAGATCTGGACCGCGGACGCAAACGGCGCTCTGACCTTCGTGAACGAGTTCGCCGCCGCGTATTTCGGCAAGACGCGGGAGGAGTTGGTCGGTGAGGGCTGGCAGAATGTGCTGCATTCCTCAGACCTTCCGACCGTTGTGGAATCCTGGACGAACTCGATTGCCACCGGTGCACCCTACGAGGTCGACTTCCGTCTGCTGCGCGCAGCGGACCGGACCTACCGGTGGCATCACGCAGCGGCGCGCCGGGTGCGCGAACCGAATGGACTGCGGTGGCTCGGCACGAACATCGACATCGACGCCGACCGCCGCGCCACCGAGACCATGCAAGCCTGGCGCGAGCGAACCCTCGGGCGCGTCACGTAGGCCCGAGGATCATGAGGACGCTTCCCACCAGATCCGCTGATTGAAAGCTGGATGCGATCAGCTCCCGTCTGTAGAGTGCTTTTCGTCATTCCCGAGATTGCAATGAGAGTCTCTTTAGGTCAAAACGAACCATTGAGCTCCGCGAACGGAACGGCGCGCGCGAGACGGGTGAAGGTGCCCTGTTCGGCGATCTCCTTTGCCGCCTGCAGAAAACCGGTCCAGGCGGCGCGGGCCAGTGCGCCTCCCACGCTGATCCGCCGCACGCCGACCGCCGTCAACTGTGCGACGGTGGCAAAGTCGCTTCCGGCCAGGACGTTCACCGGCTTCGGCGCGACGGCACCTACGACCGATTCGAGATCGGCCAGGTTGCGGATGCCTGGTGCGTACAGGCAATCGGCTCCTGCCTCGGCGAAGGCTACCAGCCGGCGAATCGTCTCCGACAGATCGGGACGGCCGACGAGGAACCCTTCTGACCTTGCGGTGAGAAAAACGCCGGTGCCGCTGACATCGATGGCGCGCCGTGCAGCTTGAATCCGTTCCACCGCCAGTTGGAAGTCCAGAAGCGGATGCGCACGATCACTGGCGGAGTCCTCGATGGACAGTCCGGCGATCCCCGTTCCGGTCGCCAGCGTGACGTTTGCCTCGACGCCTTCCGGCTCGGTGGCGAAGCCGCCCTCGAAGTCTGCGTTGACCGGTAGCTCGACGCCGCCGGCGATGGCCCGAAGGTGAGTCAGTACCTCCGGAAGGGACACAGCGTTATCGCGCCGTCCGAGGGACCAGGCCAGTCCCGCACTGGTGGTGGCCAGGGCTGCGAAGCCAAGTTGCGAGAGCAGCCGCGCGCTGCCCAGATCCCATGGGTTGGGAATCACGAAGCAGCCGGACTGGTGAAGCTGTTGAAACAGGCGGCAGCGATCGGAAGTGGTCATGGCAGGAGTCTACTGAACCGCGAGGTTGATCGTCCCCCGCTCATTCTTAACGGGTGTTCGCGAAGGTCGCCTCGTTGATCGAAGGTCGCCTCGTTGATCACGACGATCGATCAACGGAGACCGCATCCGCTGCATTGGATCGCGGCCTACGGATGATCCAGCGACCTACCGAGGCACGGTACTGCTGGTAACTGCTGCCAAATCTGTCGGCCAGTGCCGGTTCCTCCAGGACCACCACGAAGAGATGCATGATCAACAGAAACGCCAGAGCAAGCATGACCATGGAAGGGGAGGCGAGTGCCAGACCGGCCCCGAGAATCACGGCCGCTCCGCCGACGTACATCGGATTCCGAACGTAGCGATAGGGACCCGACGCGACGAACTCCCGCGGCGGATCGAGGGGAAGGGGAGTGCCACGACCCCTGGTGACAAAGGTGGCGATGCAGGTGCCGGCGAGCGCAGCACCGGCGACCGCGAGGACGACCCCGAGCGGCCGGAGCCAGCCTGGCAAGCCGAAGGAAAGCCGGGGGTCGAGCAACCGGGCCGACATGGCCAGCCAGGTCCAGAGCCAGACGAAGGCAGCGGAGTAAATCAATCCGCGCACGATGGTGAAGGTCCTGGCGAAAGGGGAGTCGGTCAACGATCCTCCGAAGCTCAGGGCAGACCGGTTGACGCAGAGCCGATCCGCTGCGGCGTCGCGTGATGCACTGGCGGTGGAAGTTACTCCGCGGTGGTCGGGTCAATGATGGAGGTGACTTGGGAGACGCGGTTGGCGGGGAAGCCTCCCTGCGCCGCATGGTCCCGGACCATCTGCTCGTTCGGTGCGATGTACACACAGTAAAGCTTGTCGCCAGTCACGTAGCTTTGGATCCACTGGATCTGCGGGCCCATCTTGCTGAGCACGCCGCACGACTTCTGTGAAATGCCCTTGAGGTCTCCCGCCGACAGTTTTCCGGCCCCTGGAATGTCACGCTCGATCACGAACTTCGGCATCGCACTCTCCTTAAGAACTTCAGAGCGAGCACCATGCTCGCCCGACCTGTGAATGCTCTCACGACGCCGGCCGCAGAGGGAATCTGACCGAACGCCTCACTGCCAGCGCTCACTGGGCGAGCTCCCGCGGGCAGGATGCCCGCGGCACGGCCGGCAGGGATGCCGGCGCTACGAAAGGCAGCCCATTTCCCCAGCATCGCGACAGAGATTCTTTAAAAGCGGTGGCACTGCGCGAGTCGCAGACTGGGAGCCGGACCGAACACGAACTGTCGCAGCCGCGGAGCGGCGGAATCTCCGTAGCCCAGCGCGTCAGCGCTGGGATTCAAGACGCGATGTTGAGGAAGCCGCGGAGCGGCGACATCCCGCAGGGAGACGCTCAATCGTCCCTACGGGACTGAAAGAACGACTCTTGATGGAGACGAGCGTTCCGCCGCATCCACTTGATTGCAGATCCTTCACTTCCCGCCCCCGCCGAAGAACGGATGCTCTCCCTTGGTGTCAGGGAGCCTTCTGCGTCAGCTGGAGGGATTGGATGCGTGGCGGATTCGTCGGGGCCAGCAAAACGCTCCCTGTCACTCGGCCGTGCGCG
>JBKJQB010000036.1:0-5103 GCA_046594105.1 Thermoanaerobaculia bacterium | reverse complement strand
CGACATGTCGAAACGCACCAGGTGCTTCTGCGATCCGAACAGGAACTCCGCCAGCCGCCGGGCCACCTCGGTTTTTCCAACGCCGGAGGATCCCAGGAAGATGAATGAGCCCATGGGTCGATTGGGAGAGGCAACGCCCAGTCGGGAGCGGCGGATGGCCCGGGAGATCGCGGTGATGGCTTTATCCTGACCGACCACGCGGCGCATCAGGCTCTCTTCCATGTTGATCAGCTTCGCCGCTTCGTCCGCTTCGATGGAGGTCACCGGGATGTCCGTCCAGGAGCTGATGATCTCCTCGACATCGCGCTTGGTGACTTCCATCGTCTCCTCGCCGGTGTTTTCGCGCTCCTGCTTGAAGCGCTCCACTTCGTCCTTGAGCTCGATCTCCCGCTCGCGCAGGAAGACCGCTTTCTCGAAGTCCTTATCGGAGATGGCCTTCTTCATTTCTTTGACGATTGAGCGGATCTCCGATTCCAGACGGCGGAGGTTCTGCGTGTCGGCCACACGGCGGAGCTTCACCTTCGCGCCGGCCTCGTCGAGGATGTCGATGGCCTTGTCGGGAAAGAAGCGATCGGTGATGTAGCGATTGGACTGATACACCGCGGAGCGGATGGCGTTGTCCGAATACTTGACCTTGTGAAAGGTCTCGTAACGCTCCTTGACGCCTTCCAGGATCTGCAGCGTTTCGATCTCGTTGGGCGGGGCCACGTTGATGGCCTGGAACCGCCGCAGCAGGGAGCGATCCTTCTCGATGTAGCGGCGATATTCGCGGATGGTGGTGGCGCCCACGCAGGAGATCTCGCCTCGCGAGAGTGCCGGCTTGAGGATGTTCGCCGCATCGAGGGACCCCTCGGCCGAACCGGCGCCGATCAGGGAATGGATCTCGTCGATGAAAATGATGATGTCGGTGTTTTCCTTGAGCTCTTTGATGATGCCCTTGAGCCGTTCCTCGAACTGGCCGCGGTACTTGGTTCCGGCCACGATGAGCGACAGGTCGAGCGAGAGGATCCGCTTGTTGGCGATGAACATGGGGACGGCGCCGTCGACGATGCGCTGGGCCAGCCCTTCCACGATTGCGGTCTTGCCGACGCCCGGCTCGCCCAGCAGAATCGGATTGTTCTTCGTCCGGCGCGAGAGGATCTGGATGATCCGCCCCACTTCCTTTTCCCGGCCGATCAGCGGATCGAACTGCGACTGGTGGGCCATGGCCGTGAGGTCGCGGGCGTACTCGGCGAGGAAGGGAAGCTCCTTCTTCTGTTTATCCGCTTCGCGCTCTTTGAGGATGCTGATGGTCTCCTCGCGCACGCCGTACACGTTCAGACCTTTGGCCGAGAGGATGCGCGCGGCGGTGGAGGACTCCACGCGCAGGATGCCGATCATGAGGTGCTCGGTGCCCACATACTGATGGAGCATGGACTCCGCTTCATGCGCGGCGTAGGCCAGAATCTTCTTGGATTCCTCGGACAGCGGCAGCTCGGCGGAGGACGAGATGCGATCGACAAAGAGGCGGTCGCCTTCCACTTCGCGGCGGATCTGTTCCGGCTTCACGTTGAAGCGGGAGAAGATCTCTTTGATGATTTCCTCACCCTCGCGCAGGACGCCGAGGAGGATATGTTCGGACTCGATCACTCGAGAGCCGAGCTTCGATGCTTCGTATCGTGCGAAGAACAACGCGCGTCGGGCTTTCTCGTTGTACTTTTCGAACATGGTCAATTCTACCGCTGCTTCATCTCAAACACGCGATCGCAGCGGGCTGCCAGGTCGGGATTGTGGGTCACGATCACCGAAGTGAGGCCTCGCTTGGCGTGGCATTCGCGCATCAGCTCGAATACCCGCTCGCTCGTCTCGAGATCGAGATTCCCTGTCGGCTCGTCGGCCAGGAAGAGGAGCGGATCAGCAAGAAGAGCACGGGCGATGGCTACCCGCTGCTGTTCGCCGCCGGAGAGCTGGTTGGGGAAATGCCGACCTCGGGACGCCAATCCCAGTTCTGAGAGCAGCGCCTCCGCTTTCTTCAACGCCTCGGCCTGATCCATTCTTCCGATCCATCCGGGCATGGCCACGTTCTCCACCGCCGTGAACTCCGGCAGCAGGTGGTGGAACTGGAAGACAAAGCCTACGTTCCGGTTTCGAAACTTCGCCAGCTCGTCGTTCGACATCGCCGTGAGCTCGGTCTCCTGAACGCGAATGCGGCCGGAGTCGGCGGTGTCCAGACCTCCCAGCAGATGAAGGAGGGTGGACTTCCCGATCCCCGAAGGTCCGACGATGGCCAGCATCTCTCCTCGTTCGACATCGAGGGTCAGGTTCTCGAACACCTGAACGGGCACTTCGGCACTGCGGTACGTCTTGGAGAGGCCGTGCGCCTGGAGGAAGGACATCTGCGGGCGATTATCGCAGACGAGCAACGGCTCACCGCATCTGATTCATCCGCGTCTTCAGTGCGTCGACCGATCGTCCGTCCAGAGCGAGGTGAACCGCATGATCGTCCTCGAGGATCCCCAGGGAGACCGGATAGTCGAAGCGCCGCGGCCCTGCGCTGGCAGGATTGAAGTAGCGGGTTCCCTCCAGCACTTCGTTGTGCGGGAGATGGCTGTGGCCGAAGACCACAAGGTCGGCGGCCGATTCGCGCAGGGATCGCAGGATTCGCGGATGGCGATCCTGCGGTCGGGGAAGGATGTGGGTCAGCAGGATGCGCAGCGAGCCGATGGAGGTCCTGACGATGGTGGTTCCTTCTCCGTCGTCGTTGTTTCCTTCGACGAAGGTGACCGGAGCAATCTGCTGGAGGCGCTCGATGATCCAGGATCCGCCGATGTCGCCGGCGTGAAGAATGTGATCGACACCTTCCAGTGCGGCCAGCGCTTCCGGTCGCAGCAATCCGTGCGTGTCCGAGATGATTCCGATTCGCATGAGGGAGGTGGCGGCGATGCGTTGGTGCGTGTCGAGCGGACCGACGACAGGACGCCAGCCTACGCGCGGGACAGCGACCTTTGTTGTGCGTTGACCAGATCGAAGGAAACGCGAATGAGCTTTCGCGTGTCGGGGTCGGCCACGAGGTAGCTGTGACAGAGCTCGGTGATTTCCTGATCGTTTTCCGGGCGGACGATGGTGAACCCCTCGCGCGGCTGCGATGGTTCGCTCACCTCTTTTCGGTCCCAGACCCCGTCGGTGAGCGTGCACTGGATGTAGGGAGTGGGTGGCGCGGCGTGGTCCGGGAATTCGAGATCGCTCCCGAAGTCCAGCTCCATTTCGTCTTCCAACTCGAGCTTCAGTTCGTCGTCGGCAGTGTCTTCGGGATGACTCTCTGCTGGATGGTTCTGATTCTGGTATGCAGCTGGTCCCTGATCAAGCCCCTGATCAAGCCCCTCATCAATCCCCTTATCAATCCGTGGTACCGAGGTTGCCTTTTCTACGCCTCGCGGGACGGCCGCGGCAACCCTGGTGACCGGCTCATCATCATCGTCATCGTCGGCGTGGCGGAAGAAGGGATGGTCGGCAAACAGAGAGGGCGCCGCCTGTTCGATCTCCGGCATCGAATCAGGCAACAGGGATCGAAGCACGCGTTGCAGCGGCTCCGGCGAAGTCTCCACGCTCTCAGCGAACTGGACACCGGAGAGGTAGCCAGGCCGTCCGTCGACGACGCGCATCTCCGTGCGCACCACCCGACCCTTCAACGAGACGTCCTCTCCCGCCCATCGGAAGCGCAGGGTGAACGTGCTGCCCATGGCCATCCGATCGGCGTGCTCGAGCAGACAACCGATCAGACTGATCTCCACGAGGCGGACAGCGATCTCCCCGATCTTTCCCTCGATGGGAATGTCGAGGGGAACGCGTTCCGCATTTCTGCGCTGGTCTTCGGACATGGCGGGTGATTGTAGAGCGGACCAGGACATTCTGAGCGTCTGCGTAAGACCGTGCCCCAGATGGCAGGAAACCCGCAGCAGAACTCGATGGCATGACGGACAGTCCTGACGATCCCCGCTCCGATGAAGCGCGCGACAACTTCGCCTACTTCAGCAATGAGTACGCGCAAGCCCTGCAAGCCCTCAAGACGATCGAGAGCCAGTCGTCCACCCTGATGCTCCTCGGCGTTGCCGATGATCTCCGCGCGTTCGTCGACCAGTTCATCGAGATGGCCACCAAAACGCGCCGGCTGGCCGAAGAAAAAGGGGAGCAGAACTTCGCGGAATGGTTCGCGGAGCTGGTGAAGAAAGCGGAGAGCATCCGCGGCGCCATCGCTCCGCATTAGGAGCCTGCGCGGCAGAACGTCTTGGATCGTGATCTTGGCAGAGCCTTGGGCAACGAGCGCCGCCGGCCGTGCCGGCCCGAAGTAGAATCGTGAGCATGAAAACGCTCGCCGCCGTGCTCCTCCTCTTGCTGGCCACGCTTCCGATGCTCGCGCAGACCGAAGACGCCGAAGGATGCAAAGACCCCAGCGCCCTGTCCCGCATGCGGAGCTGCTGGATTGAGTCCTGCGACAAAAAGGACTTTGACAAGGCCGACCTGGTCAGCGGTCCGCTAAAAGAAGGCGAAATGCCGCGCACCGCCGTCGAGGGAGCACTTGAGAGAAATGTCTACCACTGCGCCGAAAACGTCTCGCTCCTCTCTGTGGCCCGCAATGCGGAGGGCGCGTTGAAGGCCGCCGGGTACACCACGGTCTTCTCCGGGAGCAGTGACAACGGATCTCCCGCCGTGACCGCGAGGAAGGGCGGGGTGTGGGTCTCCGTCGAGACTGGAGTGAATGGCGAACAGACCTACACCGCGATTGTGGTCCGCACCAAAGAGATGGAACAGGAGATGGCTGCCACGGCAGAAGGGTGGGAGACCGCCATCAACGCCACCGGGTACTGCTCCATTTACGGAGTGCTCTTCGACAGCGGAAAGTCGAGCATCCAGACTTCTTCAGCGGTCTGCCTGAACGAGATGGTGAAGCTCCTCAAGAAGAACACCGCCTGGAAAATGCAGATCGAAGGACACACCGACAACGTTGGCGGCAAGGAAGCGAACGCGAAGCTCTCCCAGGCGCGGGCGGAGGCGGTCCGGAGCTGGTTGATCAGCCATGGAATCCCAGGCGATCGCCTGATCGCAAAGGGATTCGGCGATACGAAA
>JBKJQB010000022.1:0-4882 GCA_046594105.1 Thermoanaerobaculia bacterium | reverse complement strand
GCCAGCGCGCCCGGATAGGAGTTCAACGCCACCCCGCTGACCAGCACCACGCTGACCCCGCCGAGCCACAGCAGCATGCGGATGGGCAGATCGCCTCGCATCAGCCGGGTGATGAAGAGCACCACCGCGGCGATCATGGTGATCACCAGGAAGACGGTGTCGATGTTTCCGGCCAGCAGGTTCTTCGATCGCAGCTCCCGATACTGCCGCTGCCACTCCTCGGGGACCTTCAGGCCGCGGGAGTACCCGGTGACGCGGTCGCCATCGACGGTCATGGTCACCCGATCGGGTGCACCGGCGGGGCGAATGGAGCGCGACTCCCAGGTGAAGATGCGCTGCGCTCGATGCGGCAGGGTGCGCTCGCTCTGCGACACCAGTTGCAGGTCGTTCAGCGCGATGTGGTTGACCACCAGAAACCGTTCGGCCAGCGCACGGGCCACCGCGATGGGCGGGGTGGGCAGCGGCCGATCCTCCGGGATCTTGTCGCTGAAGCCGGTCAGCTCGCCGGTCGGCGCGATGTCGACGCGGTACTCCTCCTCCTGCAGCGGCCGGAACCAGCGATGCGACCACGACCACAGATGAACGTCATGGCGCATCAGCGCGCTGGCGCGCGTCAGCCCGAGCGAGCGTTCCAGAAAAATGCGCGAGGAGTCGTCGGAGTCGAAGGTGGCCGTGTGTTTCAGGCCACGGATGTCAATTCCCTGCGCAGCGAGGATCGGCTCGGCTACGCGCAGCGAGGCCGAGCGGTCATAGCGGAAGTCGATGGAAGCTTCGGGAAACGCTGCCGCGAACCAGTGGAGGATGACCCACAAGGCGACCGCGGTGAGCAGTGCGCAGATCCCGAGGAACCGCCAGTCGCGGCGCTGGAGTGGCTGTGCGGTCATCGCGTTCAAGGCTTCGCGGGATCGTACGCGACCCGGCTGGTGAACGCGAGGGCCGATCGTGATGGCTCTTTCGGGTGGGGCTACCGGCGGGAGCGCCGCGGCGCGCGGCCGCGCCCGGCCCAGATGAGTTCGAGATCGTAAGAGGCCATTGCCGCATCCGCGGTCATCAGAGGGATGTTCTCGACCTGGCTCTGTGCGATGAGCAGGCGATCGAATGGGTCGCGATGGTGTCGGGGCAACTCGGCGACGTGCAGGGCGTGAGTCTGGTACACGGGGAGTGAAATCATCGACAGCGCATCGACGTACGACCTGACAAACTCAGCCGGAGGATTGGGGAGCCGCAGTTTACCGAGGGACACCTTGATGGCGATCTCCAGCGCGCTCACGGCTGAGAAGAGGACCGTATTCTCGCGGCTCTCGATGACCTCACGCGCGGCCGGCCGGAGCCTCTCCGGTGCACCCACGGCCCAGAGCCAGCAGTGCGTGTCGATCAGAAACCGCATCAACGCATGGTTTCCGGGTCCACGGGGTCATCGAAGTCGTCCTCGATCACCACCAGGCCCGCAGCCAGGCCCAGAACCCGCCGATCACCGGGGCGCTCGATGGGAACCAGCCTGGCCACCGGCTCCCCGCTCCGCGCGATGATCACTTCCTCGCCGGCCGCCGCGCGAGCGAGCAGCCGCGAAAGCTGCGTCTTGGCCTCGTGGATGTTCACCTCGATCATGGGCTCAAGTTAGCTTAGCTAAGTAGGTTAGTCAAGTGCGTTGTGGGCGTTCCCTGAAGAAGAACTCCACACGATGTGCCTTTTTAAGGGAGTAAAATACGAAAACACGGAAAACGACTCGGAGTCGCGGATGAGGTTTCTCTCAGACTGTGACCTGACCGCGAGTCGTCCACCGTGGGAGGCGCATGGATATCCGTCGAGCTCCAGGTGCATGGTTCACCGTCCACCCGATTGCAGTAATTTCGATTTGCGCCGTCTTGAACCTTCTCCTCCCCGCTGACCGCGCCGCAGCACAGACCGCTACTGCGCACGCGTCCGTTTCCGCCTCCTCGCGGGCCATCACGGCAGTCAGGCAGCAACCGCTGCGCTTCGACGCGCTGGGCTCCGAGGGCGACGGAAAGAGCGGCTTCATCTCCAGAGGAAACGGTTACGCCATGGTCCTGACGCCGGGATCGGCGGTCGTTTCGCTGGCTGACCAGCCAAGGCCGTCGTCGACAGCCCCGGCCGTGCCAGCCAGGACCCTCGCGCTGCGGATGACCTGGCCGGGCGCCAACAGGAACGTCCACCCGGTGGGAACTGATCTCGCCGCCGGCGTCACCAACTACCTCATGGGAAGCGATCCATCGCAGTGGCGCCGCGGCGTGCAGTCGTTCGGCAAAGTGCGCTACCCCGCTCTCTACCCCGGCATCGACCTGGTGTTCTACGGCAATCAGCAACAACTCGAATACGACTTCGTGGTCGCGCCGGGCGGTGACCCGAAGAACATCCGTCTCCGCGTCAGCGGCGGCGATGCGCTGCGCATTGATGCCGATGGCAATCTCGTCATCCGCGCCGGCAGCGCGGAGATGGTCCAGCGCGCGCCGGTGGTCTACCAGGAGCATGACGGGACCAGACAACTGGTTGCGGGACGATACGTGAAGACTGGCCGGCACGAAGTCGGCTTCGCGGTCGGCGACTACGATCGCACCCGCACGCTCTCCATCGACCCCGTGCTCACCTTCTCCTCATTTTTCGGCGGGAACTCGTACGACTACGCGCGGGCGGTAGCAGTCGATTCGGCGGGATCCGCATACGTCACCGGCTACACCTCGTCAACCAACTTTCCCACGACGCCCGGCGCCTATCACACGACGGCCAGCAATCCTGTGTCCTACTATGATGTTTTCGTCACCAAGATCAGCGCGACAGGCGTACTGATGTACTCGACCTACGTGGGGACAAGTAACACCTCGGAGCAAGGCCTCGCGATCGCGGTGGACCTGGCCGGGAACGCATACGTCGCTGGCACCGTCTACTACCCCGGCAGCCTCGAGACGTTCCCGGTGGTCAACGGCTTCACGATCGACGCGAGAACGGGTGGCGGTTTCCTGTTCAAGCTGAATTCCAGCGGCAGCAGCCTCCTCTACTCGACGCTGATCCAAAACGCAAATGACTGTAGTGGCGTTGCGGTCGTGGGGAGCACCGCATACGTGACCGGGAGCGCCTACGGGGGTTACGCCACGTTCCCGATTGCTGCATTTGCCAACAACACCACGTACAGCGTACTCATCGGGACGGGCACCGGATGGCAGGCGTTCGTCGTGAAAATCGATACGAGCGCTACAGGACTGGCCTCGCTCGTCCACGCCACGCGCCTCGGCGGATCGGGCCTGAACTACGGCAATGCCATCGCGGTCAACGCGGCAGGGGAAGCGTACGTGACCGGCGAGACCGATTCCCTCAACTTTCCGATCACCCCCGGCGCGGCCCAGATTTCGTGCGTAGGAGGCCCCAACTTCTGCAATGGACGCGAAGCATTCGTTTCAAAGCTCGACGCCTCGGGCACCGCGCTCCTCTATTCCACGTATGCGGGCGGGTTCAACGATGACCGCGGCAACGCCATCGCCATCGACAGCTTAGGAAACGCCTATGTCGCAGGCGAGACCTTATCTCTCGATTTCCCGACCACCGTCGGCGCACTCAACAGGACGCGCGGCAGCTCCGGCAGCTCCGGCTTCGTATTCAAGCTCAACTCCACGGGGACCGGCTTTGACTACTCGACATTCCTCGTTGGAACAGCGGGGGGGGACAGGGCGTTTGCGATCGCCGTGGACAGCGGCGGCTACGCGCACGTGGCCGGCGACGCGTACTCCGCGAACTTTCCGGTCACGGTCGATGCGATCCAGCCCTTGAAGGCCAGCAACAACGCCGACGCCTTTGTCTCAGTGCTCAACCTCACCGGATCGGCGCTGGTGTACTCGAGTTACCTCGGCGGAACCGGGAACGTCTCGGGCGGTGACAAGGTATTCGGCCTCGCCCTCGATCCCGCGGGCGACGTCTGGGTGGTGGGACAGACCGACTCGCCGGACTTCCCGGTGAAGCCTGGGGCCTTCCAGATCACACACGGGGGCGGACTGTTCGACGCATTCGTGGTGAAGATCGGAGACCCCTTGTCGGTGACGTCGGTGTTGCCGACCTCCGGATCAACGGCGGGGGGCACTGCCGTTACGGTGAGGGGGACGGGATTCATGTCCGGCGCGACGGTGAGCTTCGGGGGCGCGGCAGCAACCGCCGTGTCGGTGGTCAGCCCGACGATCATCACAGTGTCGGCGCCAGCGCACGCGCTGGGCGCGGTGGACGTCGTGGTGACGAGCCTGGATGGCCGGGTCGGGACGCTGGTCGGCGGGTTCACCTACGTCACCAGCCCTGCCTTGACCTTTACGGACGACCCCCTGCAGGCCGGCGTCACGAGGGTGAAGGCTGTCCATATGACCGAGCTGCGCACGGCAGTGAACACACTGCGCAGTCGGTATGCGTTGACCAGCTTCTCGTTCACGGACCCCACGCTCACTGCCAATGTGACCAAGGTGAAGGCGGTGCACCTGACGGAACTCCGCACGGCGCTGGCGCAGGTCTACACCGCGGCCTCGCGCACCGTGCCGACGTGGAACCCGGGAACGATCACCGTCGGATCAACGGTCATCACGGCGGCGCAGATCACCGAATTGCGCACCGCAACGCGCGCTCTCTGGTAAGCGAGGGTGTTTTCCTGGCTCCTCCTGAAACGGGGGAGGGGTCAGGCGACTCCTGCATCCCTTGCCCCTTCTGCGTTGCCAGGGCGCGCTTCGATCATGCGTCCTTTGCGCGGGGCAACGGATTACGCCAGCTGCCGGAGCGCCTTCTCCATGCGCCGGATTCCCTCGGCTGCATCCTCCATGGAGAGGTTTAGCGCTGGGCGGAAGCGGGCCGAGAGGTGGCCCGAGGAGAGCACCATCACGTCGTTGGCCATGAAGGC
>JBKJQB010000360.1:0-20253 GCA_046594105.1 Thermoanaerobaculia bacterium | reverse complement strand
GGCCCCTCGCGCCGTTCGATCACCTTCACCTGTTCTCCGGCATCGCAAAGGAGCTGATGAACTTTGTGTCCCACCTCTCCGAAGCCTCCCACCAGAAACGGCCCGGCCTGACGGAGGAACACCCCGCCGATGAGCAGTGCGGCCTGGTCGAGCGACTCTTCATGGCCGACGATTTCGAGGAGGGCGCCCGCCTCGATGCGCATGGAGCCATCGCAGCGCCCTTCCAACCGGCTGCGGATCCACTGACCGACCACGATCGCGCCGGTGGACTGCCCGATGGCCGCCTCCCCCAGCGTCCGGCCCACCATGGGACTGGTGGCCGGCACGCGAAGCTCCCGCCGCTGCAGGGTGGCGATCGCTTCCGCGCCCGGGAGCCGCGGACTGATTCGATCGCTGGCATGTGCGGCCAGTGCCGCGGCGACGATGTGACGGGGGGTGTACACGGCCGTGGCGCCGGCGATCTCCATCGGCTTGCGATGGGAGGGGTCTTCCACAAAGGCGAAGATGTCGCCCGCGAAACCCTGTCGCCGCGCGCGCAGGATCAGCGCGGCATTCTGTTCGTCGCTTCCGTTGGCCACGATGGCGCGCGCATCCTGGAGCCGGCAGACCTCCAGCGCGTCCTCGTCCATTCGGGTGAAGACCAGGGGCTGGTTGCGCTCCATCACGGCGCGCGAAAGCGTCTCGTCGGTCTCCACCACCAGCGACTGCACTCCGGCGGCGCGCAGGCGATCGAGAAGAGTCTCCACCGCCGGTCCGTACCGATAGACCACCACGTGCTCGGAGAGTTTCGGAGGGACGCGCGGCAGCTGGCGCTCGAAGCGCTCCTCCAGAAAGGGGACGAGCAGGATGGGCACCACCAGAAAGACCAGGAACACGCCTGCGAACTGGACGGTGATCACGAACAGCACCATGACCGGATGGGACCAGTGACTGTCCGCCCCATATCCGGTGGTGCTCAGCGTTTCGGCGGCCCACTCCAGTGCGTCCCAGAAGGAGCGGGACTTGCCCTCCAGATGCAGCATCCCCACCTGGTAGAGCAGCGCGGACACCACGACGAAGACCACCAGACCTGCGGTCAACCCGATCAAGCGGCGCGTGGAACGTCCCATGGAACAATGATTGTAGTGTGCCCGGCGTGAGCCCCGCTGGCGGCGAATACACTCCACCAGAATGATCGAGCGACTCTGTACGGTTCGCGCATGCGGCGCTCCGCTTTCGTTGGACGGGTCGCGGTTATCGTGTGCGGGCAACCATTCCTTCGACGTGGCCCGGAGCGGATACGTCAATCTGCTCGGGCCGCAGGATCGCCGCTCGCGCGACCCGGGCGATTCCGCTGCCGTGGTGGCAGCGCGAAAACGAATTCACGCTTCGGGACTGGCGGCGCCACTTCTGGCAGCGGTGGCCCACGATCTTCAGGCTGCCGCATCCGACTGTGTGCTCGACGTCGGATGCGGTGACGGCTACTTTCTGGGTGAGATCCAGGGGCAGTTCCGCTTCGAAGGAGAAGGACTGGATATCTCCACGCCCGCGGTGGAGTCTGCGGCCCGCAGCTATCCGCATTGCTCATGGATCGTGGCCAACGCCGATCGGTTTCTGCCGTATGCAGACGCCTCCTTCAGCCGGCTCATGTCCATCACCGCGCGCATGAATCCCTCCGAGTTCCGCCGCGTCCTGCGCCACCACGGCCGGCTGCTGGTCGCCGTGCCCGGCCCCGACGACCTGATCGAGCTGCGGGGAGAAGGAAAGCCCCGCGGCGATCGGACCCGTGAAGAATTCGCATCCCTGTTCACGCTCCTCGAGCAGAGGGCAGTGCGCACGAGCGTGAGCGTCGACGAGCAACAGGTTGCCGATCTCCGCCTGTCCGTCTATCGCCCGCGCGGCGCGACGCCTTCGCGTGTGACGCTCAGCCTCGACCTGCTGACCTTCGCTCCGAATTGAGTGACCGACGGCGCTCCCTCGTTACAATGCGCCGATGCCTGTCGCCGCTCCCGCCGTCCGCCCCGTCACGCTCGAGGAAATCCGCGCCGCGGAGAAACGCATCCGCGGAATCATCACCCGCACGCCGCTGATCCGCCTTCGGCTGGATGCGCCGGCACCGGAGATCTGGCTGAAGCTGGAGAATCTGCAGCCCATCAACGCCTTCAAGCTGCGCGGGGCGGCCAACGCGGTGGCCCTTCTCGATCCGGAAGAGCGGAAGCGTGGGGTGTGGACCATCAGCGCCGGGAATGCCGGCCAGGGAGTGGCCTTCGCCGCGCGCGAAGCAGGTGTTTCCTGCACGGTGGTGGCGATCGAAACCGCCGCCGACACCAAGATCGATCGGATGCGCAACCTCGGAGCACGCATCATCAAGGCTCCGTTCGATCAGTGCTGGAAGGCCATGGAGGAGCGGGCCTTTCCAGGCGTCGAAGGAGCCTTTGTCCATCCCTTCGATGATCATGACTTCATCGCCGGAAATGCGACCATCGGTCTGGAGATTCTGGAAGACCTGCCTCAGGTTACGGCGGTGATCGCTGCGATTGGAGGAGGCGGATTGATTGCCGGGATCGGAAGCGCGCTGCGGCCGCTGGCTCCTCACGTGAAGATCCTTGGAGCGGAGCCGGAGACCGCCGCGCCGGGCGCGCTGTCGTTCCAGTCGGGCTCCGCGCAGGAGTTCCCGGCGTGGCAGCAGTCGTTCGTCGACGGAGCGGGCGGCAAGAGTGTTTTCCCGAGGATGTGGGAGCGCATGCAGGGGATCGTCGACGGTTCGATCGTGGTGACCCTCGATGATGTGCGCCAGGCCATGCGCTTGATCGCGGAGAAGACGCGGGTGATCGCGGAAGGCGCGGGAGCGCTCGCGGTCGCCGCCGCGCTGACCGGAAAGGCCGGAAACGGGCCGATCGTCGCGGTCATCTCCGGCGGAAACATCGACCTGAAGAAGTTCGCGGAGCTGGTTGGCGCCACGTCGTGAGCCGGCGGCGTTGGTGCGCAAAGCGTCCGCCACGATTTTCGCCTCAGCCCCGTTTACTCGAGAGCCCTTCTTTCAGTCCCGTAGGGACGATTGAGCAGCTAGCCCAGCACTTCAGTGCTGGGTTGATGGTGACCGAGAAAGGCCAGTCCCGTAGGGACGATTGAGCGTCTCCCTGCGGGATGTCGCCGCTCCGCGGCTTCCTCAGCATCGCGTCGTGAATCCCAGCGCTGACGCGCTGGGCTACGGAGATTCCGCCGCTCCGCGGCTGCGACAGTTCGTGTTCGGTCCCGCTCCCAGTCCATTGATGAGAACCGCTCCGCTTCGCCGATCCTGCAGAACGTTTTGAAACGTCATCTTGGCGGAGCCTTGGGCAACCAACGCCGCCGGCCGTGCCGGCAGCGCAGCCGGCCGTGCTGGCCTAGCGCTTCGGTTTGATGGCCTCGACGATGCGCTGGCCGGCGTTGCGCCGCCGGTCGCGTTTGATGGCGTGACGCGACTCTGCTTCCTCCACCGAATGCGACTCGGTCAGGCGTGAGTCGTGCCTGGCCATCTCCGCCAGTTTCTTGTAGTGAATCCGCAATACCTGCAACTCATCCTCGGAGAGATCTTCCACGGAGATCAGGCGGTTGCTTGCTCCCTCCATGGCAGCCACGATCTCGTTGAGTTTGAGCTGCACCGCCAGCGCGTCCTTGTTCTGCGACCGCTGGATCAGGAACACCATGAGGAAGGTCACGATGGTGGTGCTGGTGTTGATTACCAGCTGCCAGGTGTCGGAGTACTGGAAGATCGGTCCGGTGAGACCCCACACCAGGATCACCGTGAAGGCGGTCACGAAGGCTCCGGTGGAGCCGGTCCAGCGGGTCGCTCCGGTGGCCATCCGGGACAGGATGTTGCCGTGGTCCTGGACGCGGCGGTCGGGGTTTTTTGTGCTCACGGCAGAGTCCCGCTTCACGGAAAATGCCAGATGCTCTCAGTCCGGCCGGAACGTGGTCGAGCCAGCCTTCAATGGACCGTCGCCAGAGGTGCTGCGGAAAGCGGTGGGTTCGGATACTCATGCCGGTCAGCCATCTGCGCGAGCGGCGTCTCCATCACCGCGATGCGCAGGCCGGCCACACCGGCCGTGGCCCCGGTCGGACGGGGGACCCTGATGTGCGCGGCCAGCCGAACCTTCACCGCGGCAGGGTCCAGCATCGACACCGCGCCACTCTTCAGGAGCATTGCCGGCACGAAGACGTCGGCGTTTCCCGGGATGTTCTCGAGCTTCAGCTGCGATGCGGAGATCCCGGGAGCGGAGAAGCTGATGGTGTTGGTGCCGGGAGGGACGTCGAGCAGGATGAACGCGCCATCTTCGGCGACCCCCCCCGACACGTAAGGGGCCTGATCGATCCAGACGTTCGTCGACTGGAACAGTTGCGTCTTCCGCGCGGCCTCCGTCTCCACGGTGTGGAATGTGTTGGTGGAGCCTTCGACGTCGGCGATCCATCCCCGGACGCTGATCGGCTCTTTGCTCACCAGGGGAGAGCGGCCATCAGGCTTTCCCCCGCATGCGAGGGCGAGGACCAGGAGCAGGAGCAGGAGGAGTGCGGCGGGGTGTTTCATGCGGCACAGGATACCCGCTCGAGCGGAGCGCCAGCGGGGGCGAGGCGCCGCGGCGTGCGATAATCGCCCATCTCCATGAAGCGGCTCATCTTCGTCCCCTTTCTCATCCTCGCGATCGCCTCCATCGTCCTGGCTCAGGCACCTCCGCAGGCCACCCTTCGAACGGCGGCAGGCGACAAGCCGCTCACCGTCCTCACCCACGGTGGCACCGACCTCTTTGTCGTCGACGAAATCCTGGCGGCACTCGGCGGCACGATCGTCAATGACGGTGTGGGATTCAAGGCCTCCCTCGGCGAGACCACCGCCGCCTTCGGGCCGCAGAGCCGGTTCGGGGTGATCCGCGACGACCTGATCGAGATGCCGGTTCCACCGTTCGTGGCGGACGGACGGGTTTACGTTCCCATCCAGTTTGTGCAGGGATTTCTCCTGCGCGCCGCGCAGCAGGATGCCACCTGGGATGCACTCAGCCGAGTGCTGTCCATCCGCCCCGCGCAGCAGACCATTGTCGGCGTTCAGGTGTCGGTGGCCAACATCCAGGGGATCTCCAAAGTGGTGCTGACCCTGACCGCGCCGCTGGAGTACGCGATCGTCAAGGAGCAGGATGCTTACACCGTCCGGTTTCGCGGAGCGATCAAGGCTCCCTACGCCGATCAGGCTCATGAAGATCCATACGTTGCCAAAACCTCCTTCGCCGGAAGCGATCTTCGCATCCTGCTGACGTCTGCGGATGTCGTCGCGGACGCCTACCGACTGGACAACCCTTTCCGCATCGTGCTCGATCTTCACAAGGGCGCAGCCGCTGGTCCCGGCGGGTTGAATCCCGGGGCTGCCGGCCGGACGGTCGAGCAGCCGGGCATCCACACCATCGTCATCGATGCGGGGCACGGTGGGAAGGAAGTGGGCGCCGTTGGCCCCGGCGGGCTGTTGGAGAAGGAAGCGACGCTGGCGCTCTGCCGGAAGCTTGCTGCGTCGCTGGAGTCGAGGCTGAAAACGCGCGTGGTGATGACCCGCACCGACGACGTGTTGGTGCCGCTCGATCAGCGCACCGCCATCGCCAACCAGTATCACGCCGATCTGTTTCTCTCCGTGCACATGAACGCCGCGCTGCTCAAAGGGGCTCATGGTGCGGAGACGTACTTCCTCTCGCTGGAAGCCTCCGACGAACTGGCCAGAAAGGCCGCCGAGGTGGAGAACGCTGCGGCGAAGGCCGCTGCGGTTCCTGCTGCTCCCAACGATCTCAAACTGATTCTGTGGGACCTTGCGCAGCAGGAGTATCTGAACGAGTCGAGCCGTCTCGCCCAGGCCGTGCAGGAGGAGATGAACCGCATCACCGGCGTGCAGAACCGTGGCGTCAAACAGGCTCCGTTCAAGGTGCTGGTCGGCGCGACCATGCCGGCGGTCCTGGTCGAGGTTGCCTTCATCACCAACCCGGACGAGGAGAGCAAGATCCGTAGTGAGGAGTTTCAGAAGATCGTGGTCAGTGCGTTGACGACGGCAGTCGAGCGCTACAAAGCGGACTACGAAACCCGCCTGGGAATCGTTCGCGCCCCGGCCGTTCTCGCACCCGCCGCACCGGCGGTCACCCCTTCGAAGCCTGCGGCTGCCGCGCCGGCACCTCAGACTACGCCGGTGGCCAGGACGGCGACGTAGTGACTCGGGTCTCCGCGTGGTTCCTCACCGCCGCGCTGCTGCTGACGGGACCCACGGCCTGCCGCAAGAGTTCCCAGCCGGTGACTCGGGCTGCGGTCTCGAACAAGGTTTCCGTGAGGACCGTGACGCTTTACTTCGAATCTCCCGACATGCTTCTCAGCAGCGAGCGCCGCGATCTTCCCGTCCCTGAAAATCCCGCAGGAGCGCTTTCGGTGATCGTTCGCGAGTTGCTGAAGGGCTCGGCGAATGCGTCGATCCCGCGCATCTTTCCCGCGGACACCGTGGTTCGGGGCGCCTTTCTTCTCCCCGACGGCAGCGCCTTCGTCGATCTGGGAGGTCCCACCCTCACGCAGGGTTGGGGGACGGGAAGTCACGAGGAACTGCTGGCCATCGACTCGCTGGTGCAGACCATCGTGACCAACGTGGGGGAAGCGAAGCGGGTCCGGATTCTGGTCAACGGCGAGCCGGCGGAGACGCTGGCGGGACACATCAGCCTGGCGAGGGCGATGACGCCGATCCCCTGGCTGCTGTCCCCTTCACCGGGAGCTCTCACTCCGCCACCCGCGAGCGCGTCTGCCGCAGCCGTCCCGACATCGACGGCCAGTGCGACGCCCCTTCGCTGAGATTCCGGTCGGCGGGGAAGCCATTTCTGACATCCGTTTCGTCCAGGATTCGCGCATCTGCACCGAACTTTGCGGAAGGGTGGCACGTCTGATGTATAGAGACCGAACAGTCGTTCCGTGATCGAGTCCCCGGTCTTCCTAAAATGATTGGTATCTCTCAACGAATGAGAGAGTTGTAACGGGGATGTTACATTGAGAAAAGTTTCACAATCGCCGGCTGCTATGCGATACTTGCCGCCGTCGCACTTTGAAAATTGTTTACTGGATGGGTTTGGCGGGATCGCTTTCCAGCTTCAAACGCCTGCCTGATTTTTTCCTCTTGTGTGCTTCTTTGAACCCTGCCGACCGTTCCTCACTCCCCCCGAGCGTTCGCGCCGCACATCCAGTAGCTTCACCTCGACCCCGCCCTGCAAGCGGGGTCGATTTTTTTTGCCCGCTCGAAAAGCGAACCGCATGCGGTCCTCGCACTTCGAATGACGGCGGTCGATGTCATCCCCGAGCAGGTCGGCCGAGAGGGCTATCCAAATCCCAAAATCGCGGCGGACGCTCTGCGAACCAACGCCGCCGGGCGTGCCGGCCCGGCTCAGACGATCAGCGGTGCGAGGGCCTGTTCGGCCAGCATTCGCGCATCGGCGTTCACGGCGAGCCACCGAATGGCGGTGGAGGTCGCGTCCGCAGCGGCCAGCAGGCGAGTCTTGTCGAGGCCGATCGGCACTCGCCCGGCCACGGCGTCGCAGAGGACGCGTCCGAGAACGCCGAATGCATCCGATGGCTGGTCGCTCTGCGCCACCAGCACGGCGATGGCCAGCAGTGCCGACGCGTCCTTCTGTTCCGCGAATCGGGTGAGGGCGGCGGTCATCGCGGCGGCCAGCTCGTCGTCGACCGCCACATCGGCCGCCACGTGAATGGACTGCGAGCGCGAGCGGATCGTCGGCAGCAACAGGTCGGCCGAACGGGTCATCAGGATGAAGTGGGTATCGCGCGACGGCTCCTCGAGAGTCTTCAACAATGAATTCGAAGCGCCGGGGCTCAGCGTCTCCGCGCGGTCGATGATGAAGACCTGATTGCGGCCCTCGTACGGGCGCAGCGTCGCTTCCGCCACCAGTTCGCGCACCTGTTCGACGCTGATGTTCTTCCGCTCTCCGGTCACTTCGACGAGGTGCACGTCGGGGTGCGCCTGCCGATCGATGCGCTGGCAGGAGAGGCAGTGGTCTCCTGTGCTTCCCTGCAGGCAGTTGAGAGCGCGGGCGATGCCGATGGCTACCTCGCGCAGCGCCTGCGCTGACGGTCCGTGAAGAATGATGGCGTGATGCAACTCCCCACGGGCGGCGGTGCCGACCAGAAGACGGGCCACGTCACTCATGAAGCTGCTCCTCCCGCACGCGACTGCAGGGTCTCCATCATTCGCTGGTGAACCTGTTCCTCGCTCCCATCGGCGTCGATGACGGCGAAACGTGCCGGTTCGGCCACGGCCAGAGCGAGATATCCCTCTCGAACCCGGCGATGGAATCGCAGGTCCTCCGCTTCAAATCGACCCTCGTCCTTCACCGAGTCGGCGTTTCGCGAGCGCGCACGAGCGAGCCCGGTCTCCTCCGGCAGGTCGAAGACGAACGTGAGGTCCGGCCGCAGTCCGCCGGTGGCCCAGTCGTTGAGGGTGTGCAGCTGGTCCAGCGGCAACAGACGGCCGAACCCCTGGTAGGCCAGGGTGGCATCGGTGAAACGGTCGCAGAGCACATCGTCGCCGCGATCGATGGCCGGCCGGATCAGCTCCATCACATGCTGCCGCCGCGAGGCCGCGAAGAGGAACATCTCCGCGACAGGATCGATGGCATGCGCGCTGTCGAGCAGAATCGACCGGATCCGATCGGCCACCGGCGTTCCACCCGGTTCCTTGGTCGTCACCACCCTGCGTCCCGCCGCCCGCCACGACTCGGCGAGCCGCCGAAGCTGCGTCGTCTTTCCCGATCCTTCGATTCCTTCAAACGTGATGAACATCGGCGGCGCGATTGTAGTGGAGAGGCGAAACCAGAAATCAGAAACCAGAAACCAGAAGGTCATCGATCTGCAACGTCGCGGTCGTGAGTTCGATTTCCCCTCGGTGAGCACCACGGTTCATTAGAAGCCGCGCAGACGGCGAAGGATCTGCAACGACGCAACTGCTCCCCAGCAACATCCTCGTGATTGCAGATCCTTCGCTTCCCGCCCGCCACCCACGCCGCTCAGGATGACGGTTGGGGGGAGTTGTTTCACAGCCCCTGAGCCGCGCGACGGCGAAGGCTCTGGATCGACTCGACTGTCGCAATCATGCCCGGCGAAACGGGGAATCTACGTCGGTGACGGCAGCCCACTTCTGCCTTCTGCTTTCTGCCTTCTGCTTTCCGCCGCCAGGCCTTCCCGCAAACCCCGCAGGTAGTGCTCGCGCATCAGCGTTTCGAACGCTTTCGGTCGGGCGAGAAAACGGAAGCGTTCGCCCAGTCGCGCGCTGCGGCGCAATCGGGCCAGCCGCTGTGCGCCGGGCGGCGTGCGCGTTTCCAGCTCGTGTACGCCGAGCATGTGGCCGAGCTCCGGATGCTTGCTGTAGAAGATCGCCCCCGATTTTCCGACGGTGTACTGACGCCGGGCAAAGGAGTCGACGGTCATGGGGTGGTAGTGACGGGTGATGGCCTGTGCGTTGTAGTGAATCTTCAATCCGAGTGCGTCGAGGCGATAGGCTAGCTCGATGTCTTCCCACGCCGCGGCGGGGAAGGTCGTGTCGAACGGATGATCGGCCAGGAGTTGCCGGGAGAGCGACAGATTCGACGTATAGAAAAAGTTGTACGGGACCACGGCGCCGTGCTCGATGAGCTTGTAGCCGAACTGCAGTCCGTAGTCGTTGATGTAGTCCATGAAGGCGGTGACCGGTTCTCCCGGCGGCCAGCCGGTGTAGCCGAGGCAGGCGGTGAGGGGATCGTCGTGGGAGTGGAGGTGGATGCGGGCGTGCTCGGCGAGGAAGCGCGGCTCCGGGACGGTGTCATCGCCGATGAAAACGACGAACGATCCGCGCGCCAGCATCACCCCGGCATTGCGAGCGTGACCGGGGCCGCCGTTCGGCTGGCTGCGGAACGTCAGCGGATAGCGATTGCTGGGACGTGCGCCGATGGTCGCGGCCGTCGCATCGGTGGACCCGTCGTCGATCACGATCACTTCAAAATCGGGCGCTCCCGACTGGGTTTCCAGCGCGTCGAGAACGCGGACCAGCATCGGAAGCCGGTTGAAGGTCGGGATGACGATGGAGAAGTAGGGCATGGTCAGAAAGCAGAAAGTGGAAGGCAGAAGGCAGAAGGAAGAACCGGCGTTTTGGTTCGCGTTGGGTTCGGCACCGGCCGTCTTCTGCTGCCCGCTTCACCGAACGCGCAGAGGTCGCTCTTCCTGCTTCTCAAGCGGAAGCTCCTCCGTCGACGACGAGCACCTGGCCGGTGACGGCGCTGGAATCGTCGCTCAAGAGAAACGCGATGGCGGCGGCCACTTCCTCCGGCTTCACCGCGCGGCGCATGGGGATGGCCCGGACCATTTCGCGTTTCACCTCCGGATCGAGATCGGAGGTCATGTCGGTATCGACCAGACCGGGGGCCACACAATTGACGCGGATGCCGCTGCGGGCCACCTCCCGCGCCACCACCTGGGTCAGCGCGATCAGGCCACCTTTGGCCGCTGCGTAGTTCGCCTGGCCCACCACCCCATGAAGGCCCGACAGTGAAGCGACGTTGACGATGGCACCGCGGCGTTGCTTCATCATGGACGGGAGCACGGCGCGGAGCATGGACTGAGCCCCTTTCAGATTCGTGTCCACGACCTCGTCCCATTGCTCGTCGGTCATGTGGTACAGCAGGGCGTCGTTCCTGACCCCGGCGTTGTTGACCAGCGCATCAAGCGAACCGAAGCGGCTCAGGATCTCCTCAACGACGGCCCGGTTGCGCTTTCCATCGCGGATGTCCCCCGCATAGGCCTGAACCTGCGGACCGTCCTTCCCCAGACTCTCAGTGGCCTCGGACACGAACGCTTCCGCTGCCTCCTGCGACCGGGAGTAGGTGAAGGCCACCGACCAGCCGTCCGCCAGCAGTCGTTGCGCGGTGACGCGGCCGATGCCTCGGGAGCCGCCGGTGATGAGGACCGTCTTCATGACCGGCAGCGACAGAGAGGCCTCACGACTCCTCCTCGTACTTTTCCTTCAACGACGCCACCACGGTCGGATCGGCCAGGGTGGTCACATCGCCCAGTGCCCGCCCTTCCGCGACGTCGCGCAGCAGCCGCCGCATGATCTTGCCGCTGCGGGTTTTGGGCAGGTCGGCGCTGATCAGGATCTTCTCCGGCCGGGCAATCGCACCGATCTTGGCCGTGACGTGGTCCTTCAATTCTTTCTCAAATTTTGCCGGGTCCCTCTTCGCAGCCTCGAGCTCCGACGTCTTGATGATCACGAACGCGGCGATGGCGGTGCCTTTGATCTCGTGGCTGATTCCCACCACGGCCGCCTCGGCCACGGAGGGGTGGTCCACCAGAGCGGACTCCACTTCCATCGTGCCGATGCGATGGCCGGCCACGTTGATCACATCGTCGACGCGACCGAGGAGCCAGAAATAGCCGTCGTCATCGCGCCGCGCGCCGTCGCCAGTGAAGTAGATCCCCGGCCACTTGGACCAGTACTGCTGCACGAAGCGATCGGGATCATTCCAGATGCCGCGCAGCATGGACGGCCAGGGGCTGGTGATGGCGAGATAGCCGCCGCCCACTTCCACGCGCTTTCCGGACTCGTCGAGAATCGCAGCGTCGATTCCGGGAAAGGGGCGGGTGGCCGATCCCGGTTTGGTGGCCACGATCCCCGGAAGCGGCGAGATCATGATCGCGCCGGTTTCCGTCTGCCACCAGGTGTCGACGATGGGACACCGCTCGTGGCCGATGTTCTTCTGGTACCACATCCAGGCCTCGGGATTGATCGGCTCGCCGACACTGCCCAGCAGACGTAGAGACGACAGATCGTGGCTGGCCGGAAGCGCCTCACCCCACTTCATGAAGGCGCGGATCGCCGTCGGCGCGGTGTAGAAGATCGAGACCTTGTGCTTCTCGATCAGCGACCAGAAGCGGTCCTGCTTCGGCCAGTCCGGTGCCCCCTCGTACAGGAAGACCGTCGCGCCGTTCGCCAGCGGGCCGTAGACGACGTAGGAGTGTCCGGTGACCCAGCCGATGTCGGCGGTACACCAGTAGACGTCGTTCTCCTGCAGGTCAAAGATCCATTTCATGGTTGCGTAGCAGCCGGTGAGATAGCCGCCGGTGGTGTGGATGATGCCTTTCGGTTTGCCCGTGGTTCCTGATGTGTAGAGCGTGTAGAGCAGATGCTCCGAGTCCACAAACAGCGGCGGGCAGTCGGGTGAGGAATCCTTGATGACGTCGTGGTACCAGACATCGCGCGGCGCGGTCATGGTCACCGTGTCGTCGGCTTCCTCGGCGGCCGAACGACGCATGACCACCACCACGTGACGGATCGACGGGCAGTCCGCGGCAGCGGCGTCGGCCAGTTTTTTCAGCGGCACCAGATTGCCGCGCCGGTAGCCCGAGGTCGCGGTGATCAGGACTTTCGCTTCCGCGTCGATGATGCGATCGCGCAGCGATTCGGAGGAGAAGCCGCCGAAGACGACGGTATGCACCGCGCCGATGCGGGCGCACGCCAGCATTGCAATCACGGCCTCCGGGACGAGTGGCATGTAGATGGCCACGCGATCGCCGCTGTCGACGCCAAGATCTTTCAGTGCGTTCGCAAACTTCGAGACCTCGGCGTGCAGTTCGCGATAGGTGAAGGTTCGCACATCGCCCGGCTCGCCCTCCCAGATGATCGCCTTTTTGTCTCCACGTTTCTCCAGGTGCCGGTCGAGGCAGTTCGCCGATGCGTTGAGTTTCCCGCCGACAAACCATTTTGCATAAGGCGGTTTCCACTCCAGGACCGTGGTCCACGGAGTCTGCCAGTCGAGCTCTCCTGCCCAGCGCGCCCAGTACTCTTCGCGATCGCCAACGTCGTACACCGATTCGTCGTTGGCCAGGGCGCTGCGCCGGAATTCGCCGGACGGATGAAAGGTCCGGCTCTCCTGAAGCAGCGCGTCGATTCCTGTCTCAGATGGTTCGTCAGCCATGGTGGGCAGATTCTATGGGAAGGGCGGCCGGCACGGCCGACGGCGTTTGGTTCGCACAGCGTCCGCCACGATTTTCGCCTCAGTCGCGATGTTGGGAAAATCGCTGCCGTTCGTAGCGCCGGCATCCCTGCCGGCCGTGCCGCGGGCATCCTGCCCGCGGGATCTCGCCCAGTCGCGCCGGCTGGAAGCCGACGCCACGGCCGGCAAGGATGCCGGCGCTACGTTCGCTTCGCTCAGAACGGCGTGTGGTCCCTAAATCTTCGCCACGGCCGCTGCGATCGATTGAAAGATCCCCAGTCCGTCGACGTTGCCGAGGAGGGCTTCGGAGCATCGTTCCGGGTGCGGCATCATGCCGAGGACGTTGCGCTCGCGGTTGCAGATGCCGGCGATGGAGCGGGCGGAGCCGTTGGGGTTGGACTCCGCGGTGAGGCGGCCTTCGTCGTCGCAGTAACGGAAGATCACCTGCCGGTTGCGCTCCAGTTCATCGAGCGTCGCGTCGTCCGCAAAATAGTTCCCTTCCCCGTGAGCGATCGGAATGCGCAGACGCTGACCGGAGGCGAGCGCGTTGGTGAAGGGAGTGTCGGTCTCCTCGGTCCGCACCATGACCTCCCGGCTGAGGAAGCGCAGGTTCTGATTGCGCATCAGCGCGCCCGGCAGCAGACCCGCCTCGGTCAGGACCTGGAAGCCGTTGCAGATGCCGAAGACCAGCCCGCCCGCTGCGGCGTGACGGCGGATTGGTTCCATGATCGGAGCGAACTTGGCCAGCGCGCCGGCTCGCAGGTAGTCGCCGTACGCGAAGCCGCCGGGGATGATCACGCAATCGGCGCCCTTCAACGTGGTGTCCTTGTGCCAGAGCACCTCGGCGTCCGCGCCGAGGACGTCGCGCGTCACGTGCAGCGCATCGTGATCGCAGTTGGAGCCGGGGAGCATGACAACGCCGAATTTCATGATGAAGGATATGCGGGGCGATCGCCGGGACTCATCGCACGATGGGCGTTCGCGGCACTTTGTACATTGTAAGGAATCCGGCGCGATCGGTGACCGCGAGCATCTCGCTCTGCCGATCGAAGGCCATGGCGTACGCGGGAACGTTGTAGAGCGAGAGGGGGACGACGTTGCGGTTGGAGCCGACGAATCCGCCGCTGCTGCTGCAACGCCGCTCGGCGAACAACAGCCGATTTCCGGAGGCCAGCGCCGCGATTTGAGGACCGCTGCCCTCCGGAAGGCAGATGTGCTCCGTGTTGACCAGGTCGCCGAAGTCGATGGACATGCGCATCCGGGTGCCTTCCGCGGTCATCGTTTTCTGCGCCGATCGGATCGGCTTCTCGAACAGCGTGTCCCGTCCCAGTGCGAGCAGCGCGCTGTCATTCGGGGCGAACAGGGCAGACTCGACGCGCTTGGCGGTCTGCAGAGGTTCTCGCGCGATTTCGTGGAAGTCGGCGGTGTCGAACAGAGCGACCGCCGTCGCGCGCGTGGTGCCGTAGATCTCAGTTCCGATGACGGCGAGGGTGGCGCCCTGACTGGTGACCGCGAGGGCCATGGGATCGTCGACGGCCAGACTGTGCAGCTCGCGCTGTCCCTCGGCGTCGTACACATGGACGCGCCGGCCCAGGAGATAGAGGAAGCGGCCCCGGGGATCGGGCAACGCATCGCGGATCGGCTCGCCTTCGATGGTGATCTCCCGAACGACGTGCAGGTCCGGCAGCGCAGAATGGTCACGCTCTCGTCGCTGCCATTGGCGATGTAGAGACGGGTCCGAGCTGCGTTGGTGCGCAGTGTGAGCAGCTCTTTGGTGGAGGCGATGTCGGCCGAGTCGAGGACGATCTGCTGCAGGATCGCGCCCGTCTTCGGATTGATGGCCATCACCATCTGCTTCTGAGCGAGCCCGACGTAGACGATGCCGTTGGCGCCGAGGGCGATGCCGTGCGGGTCGCCAGGGAGGGCCCAGCGTTTGGTGATTTTCGGATCGCGGGTGGCCACCGAGGTAAGTTGAGGGAGGTTCTGGGCGTGCAGACCGCTGACGATCAGGAAGGCCAGCGCCAAGGCGGACTTACCCCTCGATGGTGTAGGAGAAGTTTTCCACGACCGTGTTGGCGAGGAGCCGCTCGCACATCTGGCGGAGCTGAGACTCGACCTGTTCGCGTGTTTGTCCGTCGGCAAGCAAGACCCGAAACAGCTTGCCTGCGCGAACATCTTCCACCCCGTTGAAACCGAGGGAGCCCAGGGAGTGCTGAATCGCTTTTCCCTGCGGGTCGAGAACCGACGGCTTCAGCTCGACGATGACAGTCGCTTTCATGGCCTCGAATGATACGCGAGGGGCATCGACATGCGGAGGATGTGTGGGCCGGTGTCTCGGCAGAGTGCAAGCCGGAGAGGCACAGCCAGGAATGTCGCGGTTTGAAGCCGGCGCAGCCGGCGGAAGACCGTAGCCCCCGGCGTCAGCCGGGGGGAACGCGGTAACTCACGTTCGCGAGCCCGCGTCAGCGGGCGACAGAACAGCGGATTGGCTCCGCGCTCGGTTCGCCAGATGACGCCAAACCCTTCTGTCGCCCGCTGAAGCGGGCTTCGCGGCATCGGGTCGCTGCGTTCCCCCGGCTGAAGCCGGGGGCTACATTCTTCCGCCGGCTTCGCCGGCTTTCAATCGCTACGTTCCCGACGTGCAAGGCATCGTTGAACGGACGCCGCCGTAATGCGAATTGGCTCAGCAGCAGCCCGAGCCCGGCAGATGCATGTGGTCCGGCCCGGCAGTTGCGGCGACGAAGCGGACGGACTCCCCACGGATGGCCCGCATCCAGGCGCGCGCGGATTCGATGAGGATGATGATCACCGAAACCATCAGGATCGCGGTGAGCGAGGCGTCCAGATACGCGGCGAAGGGATCTTTGGCGATCGACTTGGGCGAGAGGAAATTGTCGACGATGGAGAGCCAGCCGGCGTAGAGAGTGGTGGAGGCTACGAACGCCAGGGGTGCCATGGTGGTCCAGGCGTAGCGCACCCGTCCGCTATTGATGATCACAGTGGTGCCGACGCACAGGGCCACCGACGCGAGGAGCTGATTGGCGATTCCGAACATCGGCCAGATCTGCGAGATCGACCCGGTGAGGATGAAGTAGCTCCAGGCGACGACGACGAGGGCCGTGGAGAAAATCGTTCCCGGAAGCCAGCCGCTGTTCTCCATCGGTTTCCAGGCCCGTCCGAGAAACTCCTGCACCAGGAAGCGGCCGACGCGCGTGCCGGTATCGATGGTGGTCAGGATGAACAGCGCCTCGAACATGATCGCGTAGTGGTACCAGTACGACATCAGGTGTCCGAGGAAGGGAATGCCGGAGAAGATCTGAGCGAATCCCACTGCCAGGGAGACCGCGCCGCCGGTGCGGCCAACCAGCGTCTCGCCGACCATCTGGGAGAAATGCTGGAGATTGACCGTGGACAGTCCAAGCTTCGCGAAGGTGGCCGGCGCGACATTGATGGCGTAGTAGTCGCCGGGGTGCAGGGCGCAGACTGCGATGAGCGCCACGCAGCCGACCAGGCCTTCGCAGAGCATGGCCCCATAGCCGATCATCCGAGTGTCGCTCTCCCGATTGATCATCTTCGGTGTCGTGCCCGAACCGATGAGCGCGTGGAATCCGGAGATCGCTCCGCAGGCGATGGTGATGAAGACGAAGGGATAGAGCTTGCCGGGGATGATGGGACCGCCGCCCCCGGCGAACTGAGAAACGGCCGGCGCGTAGATGTGCGGGGCGACGATCACTGTGCCGAAGACCAGCGCGGCGATGGTTCCCAGTTTCATGTACGACGAGAGGTAATCGCGCGGACAGAGCAGCATCCACACCGGCAGGACCGAGGCGATGAAGCCGTAGATGGCGATGGCAATGGTGATCTGCGGCCTGGTCAGAGTGAAGAGCCCGGCCAGCACCGAGCCGGGAATCCAGCGTCCCACGATCACCGCGCCGAGCACGGCCAGGGCGCCGAGAATCGATCCGGTGCGGATGGCATGGGGAGCTTTGGAGTGGTGCAGGTATTGACCGACCACCAGTGCGATGGGGATGGTCATGAAGATGGTGAAGGTGCCCCACGGAGAATCGGCCAGGGCGTTGACCACGGCGATGCCCAGGCCGGCCAGAGCGATCACGATGATGAACAGGATGGCGATCATGGCGGTCAGTCCGGCCACCGGGCTGATCTCGCTCCGGGCGATCTCTGCGAGAGACTTTCCGTTGCGGCGGACCGACGACGCCAGGATGACGAAATCATGCGCAGCGCCGGCAAAGACGACGCCGAAGGCGAGCCAGAGCAGGCCGGGCAGATAGCCGAACTGCGCCGCCAGCACCGGTCCGATCAGCGGGCCGGCACCGGAGATCGCGGCGAAATGATGGCCGAACACGACCCACTTGTTCGTGGGCACGTAGTTCTGACCGTCCTGGAAGCGATGGGCCGGGGTGATGCGCGCGTCATCGAGAACGAGCACCTTCGCGGCGAGAAAGGCCGAGTAGTAGCGATAGCCGATGGTGGTGATCGCCAGGAAGAAGAGGATGAGCGGCAGCGCGTTCATGCGGAGCGGTCATTGTGCAACGGAGATGACGGGAATCTCAATAACCGCACCCGCATCCACGCGTGGCAAGTCATAATCACCCCATGAAGGACATCCGGACGCATTTCGCCGATTACGCGGAGTTTCACCAGACCGCGGGGAACAAGCGTTTTCATCGGGTGGGCATCCCCATGATCATGCTCTCGCTCCTGGGGATGCTGGCGCGGTGGAAGCTCGGGAGCGTGGCAGCGATGCAGCTCGACGCGGCCATGGTTCTCATCGTGCTGGTGCAGATCCTTTACCTGCGCATGGAGTGGCGGCTCGCGCTGCTGATGCTGGTGGTGTCGATCCTCTTCTACTTCGCCGGGGCTGCCCTGCCTTTCGTGGCCAACGCTGTTCTCTTTGTTCTCGGCTGGATTCTGCAGTTCATCGGACACAGCGTCTATGAGCACAGACAGCCGGCATTTCTGACCAATGCGGTCCACCTTCTGATCGGGCCGCTCTGGATCCTCAACGATGTGGTGCCGGTGGTGAAGCGTTGATCTTCGAACGTTCCACCACGGTAGGAGCGCAACTCGAAGAAGTCTTTGCCTTTTTCTCCGACCCTCGGAATCTCGCGAAGATCACGCCGCCGGCGATGGGTTTCCGGATCGTGTCCGCGCCGGACCGCGCGCTGCGGGAAGGTGACCGCATCGAGTACCGGGTCAAGGTTCTCGGTCTGCCTCTGCGATGGGTCACCCTGATTACCAGCTGGCGTGAGAACGAATCGTTCTCCGACCTTCAGGAGAAGGGTCCCTACCGTCATTGGCTGCATACCCATTCCTTTCGCCAGTCGGGAAAGGTGGTGGAGATGCACGACCGGGTGGAGTACGAGCTGCCGCTGGGATGGCTCGGTCAGCTGGTCGCGGGATGGTTCATCCGCATGCAGCTGAACGGCATCTTCGACTACCGCGCTCAGGCGATTCACGCCGCGTTCGGAAGTGAATCGCGCCTTTCGTAGCGCCGGCATCCTTGCCGGCCGGGGCGTCGGCTTCCAGCCGGCGCTCATCGGCGGGCTTCCGCGTGAGGCCCGCGCGCCAAAAGCGAACGAGTTCCCCAGCCCCTGAGCCGGGTGCGGCCGGCCTACTTCAGCGCGTTCGTCAGATCGGAATCGCTGGGGACGGCCAGGCTTTTCGCCTCTCCGCCCTCCGAGGCGATCTCCACCAGCGGAATGCGGCGCTTGCCCTTGCTGAAGGCGATGACTTTTTCTTCGCCCTTCTTGTCCTGATCGACGTCGATGAAATCGTATTTGACGCCGGATTGATCGAGGTGACGCAGCGTGCGGCGCGTGTCGCCACACCAGTCGGCACCATAGACAGTCACTCGCTCGGCCATGGGTTGTTCCTCCGGACTATTGATTTTGCGAAAGTGCTGCCTGATCTGCGTTTCGATCGCAAAAGAGCGCTTGGGAGCGGTTCTTGCTCCTGAGCACCGCAGGTGAGCGAGGAGAAGAAGCAGAACTGCGGCATCCTGGTGGTCGAGGATGATCAGGCCATCCGGCGCCTGGTGACCATGGTGCTCAAGCGTCAGGGCTACCAGGTCGAGGTCGCAGTGGATGGAGTGGAGGCGGTTCTCAAGCTGGGAGTCTGCGAGTTCGACGTGATCGTGCTCGATCTGATGATGCCCAATCTCGATGGGTTTACCTTCCTGGAAACCCTGTCCATTCACGATCCGGAGCGGCTCAAAAAGATCATCGTCACCAGCGCCGCGTCGCCTGCGGTGATCCTGGCTCGGATGAAGGGGATCACCTTCGAGCTCCTTCCGAAACCATTCGATATCGCCGAACTGCTCGAGCGGGTCCGGCTCTGCATCGCCAGGCAAAAGGCGGAGGCCCAGGCCATCGCACCACCTTCCAGCTGATCGCAATCGGGCCCGGGCTCCTACAATGGAGCGATGCAGGCTTTCGGTTCCGATCGTGTCCGGCCCGGCGTGGAGAACGTTGAGAACGGAGAGAACGGGGAGAACCAGGAGAACGGTCAGCAGCTGCTGTTGTCACGGTTGCCCAAGGGCTGGACGCCGCGCACCCCGAAAACGCTGACCACCGCGGAGTTCCCCGGAACGGCGGTGTTGTGGGACGGGGCGTACTACCAGGTCCTGGAAGCGACGGCGCTCCCGCAGGGCGGCGTGCAATACCTGCTCGAGCCCTGGCCCGATCAGCACGCCATCCGCATCAGCGACCGGTACGACGCCGAGAGCGAAGAGGCCCGCGTGCTGGAGTGGCGCCGGCAACTCTCGCAGGAGAAGCGCCGTAAGTCCGCCACGCTCCTTGCCATTCTGACCGGTCACCTGCCGGAGACCATTCAGGAGCACCTCGGGCGCGAGCTGGGTCTCTCGGCGCCACGCATGACTCAGCTCTCGGCATTTGGCACCTGGCTGATCGCCGGGGGCCTGGCGATGTGGATCGGCGAGGGCACCATCAACCAGATGCCGCGGCCCGCCTGGGCCCTCGTGGTTGCCGGTTACCTCTTCGTTGAATCGACCATCCGATTCTTCGCTGCCTTTGCCAGCGGCGCGGCCATGGGATCACCGATCGGGACGATGTCGTACATCGCCTGGTACGTCGCGCTGGGGAGATCCCGCGGGGCGCGTTCGCCGTTCTCACAGGAAAAGGGACGATCGATCAAGACGACTGCGGCGACGCCGGAGCAGGCGGATCTCGACGCCTTCACCATGAGGGAATCGCTGGCGACGCTGCTTCCCCGCGCC
>JBKJQB010000309.1:0-8729 GCA_046594105.1 Thermoanaerobaculia bacterium | reverse complement strand
CAGACCTGAGGAATCGGTTGAGCTCTGCCAGCCGCTCGGGATCATCGCCCGCCAGGTAGCCCAGCGTTCCGCGGCTGCCGACGTTGCCGGCCACCGTGACGCGAATGCCTCGCAGTTCAAGCCTCCCCACCGCTTCTTCAATGCGGACGAGATCGGATGGTGAGGAGGCAGCGAGGACTGCAATGTGTGGTTCTGCCGGAAGCGCGCGCGGAGCTTTGAGCATGCACCGACACACTAAAGCAAAGGCGATGCTGAATTCGCCGCGAGAGGGAAAGGATGGATACCGACACTCCTCGTCACCGTTTCGCCGTCCAGCGTCAGTGACGGCACTTGGAAGACAAAAGAACACGCCGCCGTTGCCGGCGGCGTGTTGTGTGAAGCGGATCTGTAAGCCGAATTTTGTGTCCGCTTGCGCGGCGAAGATCATTCATCTGCCACTCGCGTTACCGCGGTGGTCGAGCAACCTACCCGGAGACTGGTTGCGGGAACGGGCGGTCCCATCGTCTCCCTATTTGGTCTTGCTCCGCAGGGGGTTTGCCATGCCGTACCTGCTCGCGCAGGACGCGGTGCGCTCTTACCGCACCGTTTCACCCTTACCTCCTCGGCGGGTTTCCCCACCGCGATCGGCGGTTTGTTTTCTGTTGCACTTTCCGTCGCGTCGCCGCGCCTGGCCGTTAGCCAGCCTGCTGCCCGTGGGAGTTCGGACTTTCCTCCATCCCGAGGGACGGCGATCCTCCGATCTGCTTCACACGCCGACGGTAACAGAGGCAGCGCAGAAAAATTCGAGCGGTTCCGAGGAGGAGTCATTCCTCACGCAAGGGGGGACATCAAACGCAGAAGAGCTGCGGTTCCGCAGGGATGAGTAGCGGCGGCGTGTTCGAGAAATACATTACGGTAAATCATTGCTCTTTCAGCAGCTTAGAAACATTGTCGGCAGGCCGACATCAGAATACGTTCCGGTTTTTCGGGTCTGAAAAGTACGACTGCCAATCCTCCGATTGCTCTGCCGGCTGATCCCTCGCCAGGGTCTCCAGCTCGCGCAACATCGTCGAGGTCTCGACAATCTCCACTCCCCTTCGCGGGAGCCGCGCGGCCAACCCACGATCCGAGGTCACTACTTTCCAGCCGGCACCGCGGGAGACGTACTCTGCGATCCGATCGTCGGCGCTGCGTGACTCGCTGAAGGTCACCGCAACACCGCGGGGAAGGCGCCCCAACGCGTCGGACGTCGGACCGTCGAAGCAACACCAGACTTTCGTTTTGCGCTCCCGGGCGAACGCACCCAGGAGACGCACCAAAGCGCGGCGGGCCTCATCTCCTTCTCGTGGGATTCCCGCGCGACCCAGCAGATTGTTCCCGTCGACGACCCAGGTCATGCGCGCCGGAGTCGGCGGTACATGGTGACGAAGAACACGGTCACCGCGAGCATGACTGCGAGGACCAGCCAGGGCATGAGCAACGCGATGAGGGCCGCGGCGAACGCGAACACGTCTTCGAACAGCGAGAGGATCGGGTTGGCCAATCCGGCAGTCGACAGCGTGCTCGCTCCGCGCAGGCCGGCCTTCGATGCGTGGGCCCCCAGAGCCATCCCGCCCGCGATCACCGATGCCACCACCACAGCACCGTGAGGAATCCGATCCGACACCGCGGCCCATGCCACGACGGCCCCCGCTGCGGGGCGGATGAATGTATGGATGAGGTCCCAGATGTGATCGATCGCCGGGATTTTGTCGGCCACGAACTCCACCGCGTAGAGACATCCCACCACGATCAGCACCGGCGTTCGAGCGAAGAAATGCGCCAGGTCGTCGTGGAACAGCCCCGGCTGCCAGCGCGCCAGTACCCCGAACACGAGGAGCGTGGCATAAGCATTAATGCCTGCGCCAATGCCCAGCCCCGCGGAGGTTAGAAGCGAGGTGATCATCGTGGAATCCGGATGACCACTGGCGCCGAGCCCTTGAGCCCGGCAGGGATGGATCGCGTCGCGGCCAGAGCGGCCTCATTCGTGTCAAAGCGGCCCCAGAAAATCCGGTAGCAGGAGCGTCCATGGAAGGTTGTGGGCACGAACCACACTCGCGCACCCCCGTTGCCCAGCGCTCTCGTTACAGAAGCGGTTTCACACACAAGCTCAATCTGGTAGGTGAAATTGCCTTCTGCGCTCGCGCGAAAGTCGCGCCCCATGGACTCGTATTTCCTCTGCAGATCGGAAGCATTCCCTGAGGCCACAGGAGCTGATCCACCGTTGGTGATGCCACCGTTGGTGATGGTCGCTCCGCCTGTACTGGTTCGATCCACGCGCGGCGTGTCGATGGCCGCCACTTTTTTCGGTTGAGTCGGTGCAGGCGGAATCGTCTTCGCTGGATTGGAAACTGAGCGGAGGCCGGTGGAGGCTTCCGGCTTGCGCGCCGTAGGAAGCGTGTTGGCGGTGATCGGCGGTGCAGCGACGCTCCTCTTCTCGCTGGAAGGAGAGGTTCCCGTGGCCACCATCGAGCCTACCGGTGCATTCGTTGCGCTCGCCGCACCGCCACCCATGCCCGATGACGTTCCCGACGGTCGAGGCGACGTCCCCGAGGGATCCGCAACTCCTGTCGAGGCCGCGGACGTCGTGGCGATGGCCGGCGGAAGTTGCCGGCGTACCGGCGGGGGCGCGGCGGCGGCAGTAGCGGCTGGAGAAGTGCGTTGACGAGCCTGCCACCAGATCCATCCGGCCCACCCGCCTACGACCAGGAGGAGGAGCGCCACAATGCCTCCGATCGCGCGCATGGGACGTGCTGGCGGCGATTGCCGGCGCAGTTTTGTTTTGTCGATTCCCGCCGTGGCTCCCGCTCGAACCGGAACGGCCACGCGGCGCGCCGCCTCGATCTGTGCTTCGTCAAAGCCCCATTGCGGCTCCGGGGAAAGCGCGGCACCGGCCGCGGGCCCAGCCATCTTTTCCGGCTCGTCCCATTGAGATCGGACGGGAGGAATCGTCAGCGCAGGTGCGGGCTCCTCATCCATGTCCCAGGTGGGCATGGGGGCTGAATCCTCCTCGAGAGCGCGCACCGGCGCCGGCTCTTCGTGGAGATTGAAGCCGGGATTATCGATGCCCGAAGAAGCCAGCGGCGAAGTACCCGTGGCCAGTCCGATTTCCGGAGTCACGCTCTCCCGCTCTCCGACACGCTCGAGAAGTCCCAGCACGCGCAGAGCTTCGAGCAGTTTGTAGACGTTGAAAATATCTTTTCCCGAGGCGCTGGCCACGTCCGCTGCGCTTCGGATCCCATCGAGATGGGCCGTGATCGCTTCCGCATCCTCGTTGAGCCCGAGGCGAAGAAACGACTCGTCGAATCCATCCACGCGATGGAAGACCGAAGTTCCGCTCTCCATGGCCCGCTCAAACTTCGGGCGGTCCTGATCGGTCACGATCAATTCGAGAATGATCTGGGGAAGGGGGAAGACCGTTCCCTCTTCGCGCTTGGGCAGATAGTTATCGACGATGGTCCACGATCCGGCCTTCCAGGTCAGGGTGGAGCGGATGATGCCGATGACCTGAACGCGGCGGGCCCAGGTCAGCTCCTTGCGGGTGATGAAGCCAAGGCCGAGCAAGGCGTCGCCCAGCGTCTCCGTTTCCTTGCGCTTGGCCAGCGCCTGCTTGATGTGCTCACGGGTCACCTTGCCGGCCCGGAACAGGATCTCGTCAATGCTGTCGCCACGATCGTTCGTGCTCGCCGAGAGGATGTCTCCCCCCTTGAAGTAGACGATCTTGATGATGCCGTCGTTCTCAAACCGGATGGCACCGGTGAAACGGTCACGGCCAAGATCGACGAGTCGCTGAACCAGATCGATCTCGCCGATTTCCCCTTCGAAACTCATGCCCCCACCCTTTCCATCGCTGCGGCTGGTGCGATGGGATCAATTTGCGTTCGCGTCATGAAGCTCTCGATTATCGCACGCGTGATCGAGAGAAACGCGCCGATGAGCGCGCGAGTTCCCACGACACGCAGTCTCGTTCGCTTTGCATCGTTCAGGGGTGCAGGTCGTTGAACAGCGACTGACCCACTTTGGGCCCGAGCACATTGATCAGATCCTGAGCGGAGGCCTGACGAACTCCCGACATACTGCCGAAGCGTTCGATCAGCAAACGCCGGCGCTTGTCTCCGATCCCCTTCAAGTCGTCCAGCGCGCTGTGGAGCATGCGCTTCGATCGCCGCCGCCGGTGCGAGGAAACGGAGAAGCGGTGGGTTTCGTCGCGGGTCATCTGGAGAAGTTGCAACGCCGGGTCGCGGCGCTCCAGCCGGATCGGTTCCTCGCGGCCGGGCACGTAAATCTCCTCTTCCCGCTTGGCCAGCCCGGCGATGGGGATCTCGTCGATCCCCAGCTTGTTGAGCGCCGCCAGCGCCGCGTTCAGCTGCCCGCGGCCGCCGTCGATCAGAATCATGTCCGGCAGGGGCTTTCCCTCTTCGATGATCCGGCGATACCGGCGATCGACGGCCTCGGCCATCGACCGGAAGTCGTCCGCTCCCTCCACCGTCTTGATGTTGAAGACGCGGTAGTGCTTCTTGTCGAACTTTCCGTGATCGATCACCACCATGCCGGCCACCGAGTCGGTTCCCTGGATGTTGGAGATATCGAACGATTCGATGCGATCGATCTGCCGGTCGTAGCCGAGCAGTTGCCCAAGTCTTTGTGCAGCGATCTGCAGGCGGTCCTGCTGCGCTTTCCGGAATCGCGACTCGTGCGACAGGTGCGCGTTGCGGTTCGCCAGGTCGACGCGATCAACTCCCCTGCCCCGCTGCGGAACACGCAGGCTGACTTTGCGCTTCGCGTTCTGCGACAGCCAGTCTCCGATGAGGGCCACCTCTTCCAACTCCAGCGGAATGAGGACTTCGGGAGGGATGAACAGGTTGTCCTGGTAGTAGCGTTGAAGGACTTCGCCGAGGAAATGACCAGCACTGTAGTCGCCCACTTTTTCCCAGAACAGCTCGCGCCGGTCGACGATGTTGCCGTTCCGGATCACGAAAAGCTGGACGGCGACGTCCCCTCCCGCTTCGTGCAGTCCCCACACATCCATGTCCTCGTCCACGGCGGAGGCCACCTGTTGTTCCGCCTGCACTCGTTCGACCGTGCGGATCAAGTCGCGATAGTAGGTAGCCAGTTCGTACTGCTCGGCCTCCGCCGCGCCGTACATCCTTCTGGTGAGGCGATCCTGCAGTTCGCGAGTCTTGCCTCCGAGAAAGAGCACGACGTCATCCACCATCTCGACGTAACGGTCCCGCGTGGTCAGCCCGACCACACACGGACCGAGGCACTGATGCATGTCGTAATAGAGACAGGGTCTGGGGAGGGCGCTCCGGCCGTCGACGATCTCGAGATCACAGCTCCTGAGCTTGAACTGGTCGCCGACCAGCTTCAGCAGCCGGCGCGCCGTTCCGGCAAAGAAGGGACCGTAAAAGAGATCGCCCTTCTTTCGATCCACTCGGCGCGTGAACACCACCCGCGGAAAGTCCTCGGACATCGTGACTTTGAGATAGGGATAGCTCTTATCGTCCCGCAGCAGGATGTTGTAGCGAGGCTGATTGGCCTTGATGAGGTTGTTCTCGAGGAGGATGGCTTCCAGCTCGTTGTTGGTGGTCACGAAATCGATGGTGTCGATCTCGTTGACCAGCGTCATGGTCTTGGTGTCTCGCGCTCCCTTACCGACCAGATAGGAGTTGACCCGGCTGCGAAGGTTCCTCGCCTTCCCCACGTAGATGACTTCCCCCTCGGCGTTCTTGTGAAGATAGACGCCAGGGCGCTCGGGCAGCTCCTTGAGCCGCGCCTTCAATCGTTCGTGTCGCGTTTCCGACATGGGAGGGCACCAGAACAAGGAGGCGGGAGAAAGTCATCCTGCCTGAGAGATTGAGAGTCAGATCAAGGATCGAAGAAAGTTCGCGGCTGCTTCTCGGAAAGGCTCGGTCCACTCATGGACCCCGGCGAACTCGCAAGTTCGAACCTCGGCGCGGCCCTCCAGAAACCTCAAGTCTTGCTCGAGCTTTTCCCGCGTGTACCAGGGATCGCCATCGCCGCGCCCGATCAGGACCGGGGGCAAGGGCCCGAGGACGTCGGGCGGTACGTCGCCGGCGAGAGCGATGACTCCGCTGACGCCGGACGTTGCCGCAGCGGCGCGGTAGGCCATGGCCGCACCCTGCGAAAAGCCGAGGAACACGACCGTCGACGCAGGTGGCAGGCTGGCGATGACCAGGCGCACATAGTTCAAGTTCTCTTCGATGGCCAGATCGCGATCCTGGCTGGTCATCCAGCTGGCCACCACCTCACCGGTTCGGGACTGATAGAAGGGGTGCAGGGCCTGGACCGCCACGACCGTCCAGTCGGCGATTCCCGGGATCTGCGCGAGCTGGGCGAGGCTTCCCTCCGCGTTTTCGGCGTATCCGTGAAACCCGATCAGCAAGCGTTCGGAAGGCCCGGAATGGACCAGGAAACGGCCGTGGACGGGGACAACCACCGTGTGCAGTTCCATCGTCAACTCGTTAGTCAGTGTGATGACTGGTCAACATCTTGACGAGTCAGCGACTCCGCCATCTTATCCCAGCAACCCTCTGTTCGAAGGGGGCCTTGCGCGGAGGGTTGCCGCGCCGCACAATGCCGCCCGTGCCGCGGGTCGTCCTGGTCGTCCCCTGTTTCAATGAGGAGCATCGCCTCGATGAGGGCGCGTTTCAGAGTTCCCGCGCCACCCGTCCCGACGTGGAGTTTCTGTTCGTCAACGACGGCAGTGGGGACGGCACCCTGCCATTGCTGGAACGCCTGCGCGCCAGTGACCCCGCAGGAATCCATCTGCTCGACCTGCCTCGGAACCAGGGAAAAGCGGAAGCGGTACGGCAGGGAATGCTCGCCGCGATCGAGCGCCGACCCGACATCGTTGGCTTCTGGGATGCCGATCTGGCCACCCCGCTGGCGGAGCTCGACTCCTTCCTCGAAGTGCTGCAGAGGCGACCGGAGATCGCGATGGTGTTCGCGGCGCGGGTGCGGTTGCTCGGACGGGAGATCAGCCGGCGCCCCTCACGCCACTACTTCGGCCGGATGGGAGCGACACTCATCTCTTCGAGCCTGGGCCTTGCCGTCTACGACACACAGTGCGGAGCGAAGCTCTTCCGCGTGACCGAGGCTCTTTCCACGGTGTTGGCAGAACCGTTCCTCTCCCGCTGGATCTTCGATGTGGAGATCATCGCGCGGTTCGTCCAGCTGCGCGGACGCGATGCCATGGCCAGAGCGATCTACGAGCTGCCGGTCATGCAGTGGCGTGACGTGGCCGGATCCAAGGTCAAGTCGCGGGATTTCATCCGCGCCCTGAGAGATCTCTTCCGGATTCATCGGGCCTATCGTCCGGCCGCATCCGACGTCGGCGAGCATTGATGAACATCAAACCGTGTCTCGGATCCGGGTTCGTGCGGCCTGTGATTGGTCGCCACGTCACACTCCTCAACTTGACGATGGCACGACGGTCTCCGGCAACGTTTCGCGCCGGCCCTCACGCGATCTCATACAATCGGCCTTCATGACCGACGTCGCCTCGCCATCTCCCCTGTCCACCCTCGCCCAAGGGCTGACCGGATCGGAGATTCTGCGCATCGCTGCAGAGATCCGCGGGCTCTGTGAGAAAGGCCGCGACATCTGCAACCTCACGGTCGGAGACTTTTCTCCGAAAGAGTTTCGGATTCCGCGGAAGCTTGAAGAGCTGATCACCGACGCGCTGGCGGCAGGTGAGACGAACTATCCTCCTTCGGATGGCGTGAAGGAGCTGCGGCAAGCTGTCGTGCGCAACTACGCGGAATCGCTGGGGCTGGACTACCCGCTGGAGTCGACCCTCATTGCCGGCGGCGCGCGGCCGCTGATCTTCGCCGCGTTCGCCGCTTTGGTGGATCCTGGCGATTCGGTGGTGTATCCGATCCCCTCATGGAACAACAACCATTACACCTACCTGATGGGCGCGAAGGCGGTGGAGATCGCGGTCGGTCTTGACACCAATTTTCTTCCGACCGCAGACTTGCTGCGCCCCCACATCCGCGAGGCGCGGCTGGTGTGCATCTGCACGCCGCTCAACCCGACGGGCACCGTGATGTCGCGCGACGAGACTGCGGCCATCGCCCGGCTGGTGGTCGAGGAGAACGAGCGGCGCGCCGGCAGCGGCGAGCGTCCCCTGTTCCTCTTGTGGGACCAGGTCTACTGGACCCTCACCTTCGGAGACTGCCGCCACTACACACCGCCGCAACTGGTGCCTGAGTCGAAGCGCTGGACGATTTTCGTCGACGGCATTTCGAAGGCCTTCGCCGCCACCGGTCTTCGCGTGGGCTGGACCGTTGCACCTCCCGAAGTGACTGCCAGGATGCGCGACATCCTCGGGCATCTGGGAGCGTGGGCCCCTCGGCCGGAGCAGGTTGCAGTGGCTCGCTATCTGGGGATGGGGGACGAGATCGCCTCGTTCCACGAAACGATGATTGGAGAGGTTCGCGCGCGACTGGACCTTCTGTTCGACGGCTTTGAAGCGATGCGCCGCGAGGGCCTGCCCGTCCGCGCCATCGTCCCGCAGGGAGCGATCTATTTGTCCGTCCAGTTCGATCTGATCGGGCTCGGTGCGATTCAGTCGAATGAGCACATTCGAAGGCTTCTACTCGAAAAAGCTGGCTTTGCGGTCGTGCCGTTTCAGGCCTTCGGGCTGCGCGACGAGACTGGCTGGTTCCGGCTGTCGGTCGGCGCGG
>JBKJQB010000243.1:0-14281 GCA_046594105.1 Thermoanaerobaculia bacterium | reverse complement strand
AGGCCCCGACGACCACGTGCACCTGCTGATCGGATTGAAGGCCACGCATCTGCTCGCGAACCTGATGCGCGTGTTGAAGGCCGACTCCTCCAAATGGGCTCATGGAGAGTTGGGTCTATCGAACTTTGCCTGGCAGGAAGGCTACGGCGCCTTCACCGTCAGCCGTTCCGACGTTTCCACCGTCCGCGACTACGTGCAGAAACAAGAGGAACACCATCGAAGGCGATCGTTTCAGGACGAGTATCGCGAACTCTTGCTGAAACACGAGATCGAATTCGACGAACGGTATCTGTGGTGATGCTCTCTGCCGCCCCGCCGGGGCGGGGTTTTGTTTTCGCATCCGAGACCGGTGGCTGCGCGCTTCGCGCTTGCCGACCGGCTACCCTCTCGCTGCGCCTCCGGCGCGCTGGCCACTCTCACCGTTCCCTGGAACGGCTGCGTGACATCCTGGCCCACGAGTCGGATGACTACCCTACCTTCGCTCCGCCATTGTGCGGTGCTGCGCGCCGCAACTGCACGACGTGGGATCGGCGAGGTCGGGTTCGTAGGCCAGGTTCGGGGAGAGCCAGCGCTCTACCAGCGGCAGCGACATGTCCTTGCGCTGGTGGTAGTCCTCCACCTGATCCTTGCCGATTTTTCCCAGGCTGAAGTAGCGCGCCTGGGGGTGGCCGAAGTAAAAGCCACTCACCGACGCTGCCGGCGTCATGGCGAACGTTTCCGTCAGGTGCATCCCCGCATCTTCCGCTTGCAGCAGCGAGAAGAGAGTCGCTTTCTCGCTGTGATCGGGGCAGGCGGGATAGCCGGGCGCCGGGCGGATCCCACGGTATTTCTCGGCGATGAGGTCCTCGGTGCCGAGGTGCTCGTCGGGGGCGTACCAGGTGGCGCGCACCTCTTTGTGCAGCATCTCGGCGAGCGCTTCCGCCAGGCGGTCGGCCAGAGCCTTGGTCATGATGGCGTTGTAGTCGTCGTGTTCCCGTTCGAAGCGGGCCACCATCTCATCGACACCGATCCCCGCGGTGACAGCGAAGGCGCCGAAGTAATCGACGACCCCTCCATCCTTCGGGGCGATGAAGTCCGAAAGGGCGAGATTCTGCTTCGACGCGGTCTCCTGCTGCTGGCGGAGCGTGTGGATGCGATCGATCACGTCGCGGCGCGATTCATCCTGGTACAGCTCGATGTCGTCGCCTACGGCGTTGGCCGGCCAGAGCGCGTAGACCGCACGCGCCTTCAGCAGCCGCTTGTCGATGATCTCATTCAGCAGCGCACGCGCATCGTCGTAGAGCTCTTTGGCGCGCGGCTCGTCCTCGATGATCTGCGGGTAGCGACCGCGCATCTCCCATGCCGCGAAGAAGGGATTCCAATCGATGAAAGGTTCAATTTTCTCGAGCGGGATGTCTTCCAGAAAGTGCCGGCCGAGAACTTTCGGGCGTGATGGCGCGAAGGTCAGCGACAGCCTCCTGCGACGCGCTTCCTCCAGCGACAGCATGGTCCGGTCGGTCTGCCGCGACTCCTGCTGTTCACGCAACTTTTCGAATTCGGCGCGGGTATCGCGCACCAGGTCGTCGCGCTTCTCGCCCAGCAGCGCGCTGACCACGCCGACCGCACGCGACGCATCGAGCACGTGCACGGTGGGAGACGAGTAGCGCGGAGCGATGCGCACCGCGGTGTGCAGCTTGGACGTGGTGGCGCCACCGATCAGCAGCGGGATGGTGATGCCCCGCCGTTCCATCTCCCGGGCCACATGCACCATTTCGTCGAGGGAGGGAGTGATCAGCCCGGAGAGCCCGATGATGTCGACGTTGTGCTCGACGGCGGCATCGAGAATCTTGTCCGCCGCCACCATGACGCCGAGATCAATCACCTCGTAGTTGTTGCAGCCGAGAACCACACCGACGATGTTCTTGCCGATGTCGTGGACGTCGCCCTTCACCGTAGCCATGAGGATCTTGCCGCGCGCGGAGAGATCGCCCGACTTCGCTTTCTCCGCTTCCATGAACGGCAGCAGATACGCGACCGCCTTCTTCATCACCCGCGCGCTCTTGACCACCTGGGGGAGGAACATCTTCCCGGCGCCGAAGAGATTGCCGACCACGTTCATGCCGTCCATCAGCGGTCCCTCGATGATGGAGAGCGCGCTGGGATAACTCGACCGCGCTTCTTCCACATCGAGCTCCACGTAATCGGCGATGCCCTTGACCAGCGCGTGCGAGAGCCGTCCCTGCACCGGCTCGCTGCGCCAGGCCTGGGCCTCCTTTGCCGAGACGGCGCCCTCCTGTCCTTTCACACGGTCCGCGTACAGGACCAGCCGTTCGGTCGCATCAGGCCGGCGATTCAACAGAACGTCTTCCACCAGTTCCAGCAGCTCCGGCGGGATCTCTTCGTAGATGGCCAGCTGACCGGCGTTGACGATGCCCATGGTCAGCCCGGCCTTGATGGAGTGGTAGAGAAACGCCGCGTGCATGGCCTCGCGCACGATCTTGTTTCCGCGGAAAGAGAACGAGACGTTGCTGATGCCGCCCGAGGAACTGGTGAGCGGATATTTCGCGTGGAGCTGCCGGACCGCTTCGATGAAGGCCACCCCGTATCCGTTGTGCTCCTCAATGCCGGTGGCCACGGTGAGCACGTTGGGATCGAAGATGATGTCGGTGGGATCGAAGCCCACTTCATTCACCAGGATGTCGTAGGCGCGCGAGCAGATGGCCACTTTGCGCTCGATGGAGTCGGCCTGGCCGCTCTCGTCGAAGGCCATCACCACCACCGCAGCCCCGTGCTGACGGATGACCTGGGCCTGCTGGCGGAACTTCTCTTCTCCTTCCTTGAGGGAGATGGAGTTGACCACCGCCTTGCCCTGCAGGCACTTCAGTCCCGCCTCCAGTACCGACCAGCGCGAGCTGTCGACCATGATGGGGATCCGGGCGATGTCCGGCTCCGATCCCAGCATGTGCAGGAACCGCGTCATGATCGCTTCGGAGTCGAGCAGACCCTCGTCCATGTTGACGTCGAGGATGTTGGCGCCGCCTTCGATCTGCTGCCGGGCGATCTTGAGTGCGCCATCGAGGTCGCCGGCCTTGATGAGCTGCGCGAACTTCGGCGAGCCGGTCACATTGGTGCGCTCGCCGACCATGATGAAGTTTGATTCAGGGGTGACCGTCAGCGGCTCCAGGCCGCTCAGTCGCAGGTGCGGCTCGATGGCCGGCACCACCCGCGGCGGAACGTCTTTCACCACCTCAGCGATGGCCCGGATGTGATCGGGCGTGGTCCCGCAACAGCCGCCGATGATGTTGATCCAGCCGCTGCGGGCGAAGTCGCCGACCAGAGCCGACATCGACTCCGGCGTCTCGTCGTACTCGCCGAGCGCGTTGGGCAGGCCGGCATTGGGATAGCAGGATGTGAACACCGGCGCGATCGTGGAGAGCTCCTCGACGTAGGGCCGCATCTCGCTCGCCCCGAGTGCGCAATTGATTCCGACCGAGATCGCTGGCGCGCGCATCACCGAATCCCAGAATGCCTCGACCGTCTGCCCGCTCAGCGTCCGGCCGGAAGCGTCGGTGATGGTTACCGACAGCATCAGCGGCAAGCGGATTCTGCGCTCCTCGAAAAACTCTTCGATGGCCACGATGGCTGCTTTCAGATTCAGCGTGTCGAACGTCGTCTCCGGAAGCAGGATGTCCACGCCGCCGTCGACGAGACCGCGAACCTGCTCTTTGTACGCCGTCACCAGTTCATCGAAGGTCACGCTGCGAAAGGCGGGATCGTTGACGTCGGGCGACAGCGAAGCGGTGCGGTTGGTCGGGCCGATCGCGCCAGCGACAAAGCGTGGACGTTCCGGCGTGGAAAAGGCGTCAGCGACGCGACGGGCAATGGAGGCCGACGCGAAGTTCATTTCGTAGACCTGCTCTTCGAAGCCGTAGTCGGCCATGGAGATCGACTGCGCATTGAAGGTGTTCGTCTCGATGATGTCCGCGCCCGCTTCAAGGTACTGGCGGTGGATCTCCTCGATCACATCGGGACGGGTGAGACTGAGCAGGTCGTTGTTGCCCTTCAGATCGCGAGGATGGTCAGCGAAACGCTCGCCGCGATAGTCGGCCTCTTCCAGGCGGTAGCGCTGGATCATCGTGCCCATCGCACCGTCGATGATCAGGATGCGACGCTGCAATGCCTCGATGAGCCGTGTCGATGAATCGCTGTTCTCGCTCATGGAGTCTCCCGGCAGAAAAACAAAAAGCCCCGCGCAATGCGGGGCCATTTCGAGTCGAAATGCGGATGCGACTGCCGGCTCTTTAGCTTTTTTTAACCTGGTTGCAAGCGGCGCCCCAAATCACTCCAGGAGCGGTGAGCCTAAGACAGAGGTGGGGGGTTGTCAAACGAGGCGGGAAAACCAGAAATCAGAAACCAGAAACCAGAAGGCATCGTGGAATGCCATGGATGCCCCAAGCCAGAAAAGAGCTCGCCGAGATCTCGTGTCGGAACCTGCCCCATTGCCTTCTGCCTTCTGCTTTCTGGTTTCTCCCCCCGGTGTTATCTTCGAGCGCCATGCCGGTCGCTGATCTTCCCATCGCCCACACGGATCCCATCAACGCTCAGATCCTGGCGGTTTCCGAGGACCGGATCGAGGGATTTGTGCGCGATCCGATTGGCGTGATCGCGGAGCAGTCGGGGGTGGAGGCGGCGACCGTCCTCGAGCGCATCCGGGCCATGGTCCGGGCCGGCACCGTCCGCCGCGTCCGCCAGACGCTGATGGCCACCAACCTGGCGGAAGGTGCCCTGGTGGCCTGGCAGCTCCCTGCCGACAAGATTGATTCTGCCTTCGATTTCATGTCGAAAGAGGATCCCTTCTCTGGGCACATTGTCATCCGCTCCACCGATGCGGCGACTCCTGGATCGAACTATCGCCTCTGGACGACCGTCAAGGTCCCGCAGGGCTATTCGATCGAGCGCCACTGCCAGCTGCTATCGCGCCTCACCGGTGCGGAACGCTTCCGGGTAATGCCTGCGCACCGCATCTTCGCCCTCGGCGTCGGCCACACCCGGCGCAAAGGGATGGAGCCCGGCAGCAAGTCGGACGACCTGGCCGTTGTGAAGGACACCACCAAAGCAGAGCTGAACGATCTCGAATGGCGGGTGCTGACGGCGTTGAAGCGCGAATTCGCGCCGGAGGAACTGGTCCGCGATCTCTGGCGCGCGCGTGCGGCGGAGGCGGACGTTCCGCTGGAAACATTTTTCGAGATGGCGGAGGCGCTCAATCGCCGCGGCGTCATCGGTCGCTTCTCGACGTTCCTCGAGCATGTGAAGCTGCTACAGACCGGCGAGCGGGTGACGCGCTTCAACGCCCTGTTCCACTGGGCCGTCCCCAAAGGAAGAGAGCTCGAGGCCGGCCGCGAGATCGGGCGCTTTCACATCCTGACGCACTGCTATTGGCGCGAGGGCGGCCCTGAGTTCCGCGACGTGAACATCATGGCGGTGGCGCACGGCACCGAACGCGAAAAGGTCCTCGAGCACAAACAGGCCATCGACCAGCACCTCGGCGAGATCGGCATTCCCATCCTCTACACCAACGTGTTCTGGGGCGGCCGCAGCGAGATCACGCCGTCGGAGATCTCACCGATCGTTTATCGCCAGTGGTGCCTGTCCATGAAAGTCGATCCCGACTCGATGCGCGACGCTGGCGCCTGAGAGGGAAGGGCGAGGGCGATGTGAGCGCGACGATCGATCACCAGTTCGCCACCGCTCCGGTCCCGGATCCCGATGCGACCGCGGCCGGTCCCCAGCCCCGCTGGCTGGAACCACTGCTGCTTTTTGTGGTCGCCGTCGTGGCAGCGATCGCCGCGGCGCAGTCGTGGAACCGCTGGCTCGATCCGATTGTGGACACCGGGCGCGATCTCTACATCCCCGAGCAGCTCCTGCACGGCGCAAAGCTGTATCGCGACATCCGCTATCAATATCCGCCGCTAGCCCCCTACCTGCTTGCCGCCATCACCGCCTGCATCGGCCATTCGCTGGCGGCATACACGGCAATCGGAATCGCGCAATCAACAGCGGTCGTCGCCGGCCTGTGGGTTTCGCTTCGGAGCGTCGCCGGCGTGCTCGCCGCATTCGTGGCCTCGCTTTTCTTCGTAGCGCTGAGCTTCTGCGGCGCGACCACATGGGGCGCCAACTTCGTCTTCCCGTACAGCTATGCATCGACCCTGGGCATGGTCTTCCTCGTTGCGGCGCTGGCGGGACTCGTTCATGGACGCAACGTGATTTCGCTCGTGGCCCTGCTGCTGGCGGCGTGGTGCAAGATCGAATATGCGATCGCCGCTCTGCTGATCGTAGCGGTGCTCTTTGCCATCCGACGCCTCTCCTGGCGCCAGCTGTCCGGCTTCGTCGCTGCCGCAGCCTTGAGCCTCGCCGGAGTGGCCGTTTACTTTCGCGATACGAACTGGTTGCGCGGGAATCTGTTCGCCTCGTCGCTGACCGAAGGGGCAACGGCACGACGATTCTTCAGCGTGGTTTCAGGACAAGCCGACTGGGCCATGAACATGGGCGAGGCTCTGGCCGGCGTGGCCCTCATCGCCGCGATCATTTTTTCCATTCGACTGAACCGGCTGTGGTGGACCGTGCCGCTGGTGCTGTTGCTGAGCGTGGCGGGAGCCAGTCATGGGTTTCTGCGCGCCTGGGGGCTTCTGGAGTGGGTCATCCTCCTCGTGCTTCTCCGCAAGCGTCGCCAGGATCCACTGCTTCTCTTCGCACTGTTCAGCGTGGCCACGACGCTCCGCGTTCCGCTGAACGTATCGCCGTTCTGGTATGGCTTCGTGCTGATCGTCCCGGTCTACGCGTTGATTGCGTGCGCTCTTTTTCGCGAGCTTCCTCGGCATCTGAAGTCGCCGCATGCTGCGGTGCTCTGGCTGCCGTTGATCGTGCTGATCTGCGCGCGGGATCTGATCGAGCAGCGCACGCGGTTCGCGGCGAAGTCGTTTCCCATCCACTCCACCCGGGGGACGTTCCTGGACTGGAACGGCGACCGCGCTGGCGTCCTCAACGCCTTTCTCACGGGGTTGCCGCCGGGCACGATGGCGGTGATGCCGGAGGGCATCACGCTGAACTATCTGACGCGCACCACCACGCCGCTGACGTACCACACCTTCACGCCGGTGGAAACGGCAGATCCGCGCGTCGAGTCGGAGATCCTGCGGGAACTGGAGCAACGACCACCCCAACGCGTCGTGATCGTGAGGCGCGACGTCGCCGAGTACGGCTATCGCGGGTTCGGCGAAGACTATGACCTGCGCATTGCCTCATTTCTTCGCTCGCACTACCGGGTCGAAGCGCAGTGGCGGCGTGCGAGGTTTTTTCTGATCGGGCTCAGGGGGGCCGGCACGGCCGACGGCGTTGGTTCGGCCGGCACGGCCGGCCCGTTGGTTCGCAAAGCGTCCGCCACGATTTTCGCTTGCGTTCACTCGGCCGCCTTTGATTGCAGATGACACCCTCACGCCTGCCATCCACGCCGCTTCTAATGACACAGCCTGAACGCCCACGGGCCAACGTCGAGAGTCCTTCTCCGCGCCGCGGCGAGGAGAAGCTGGCCGTAGGCCGGATGAGGGGTCGATCCTTCCCAACAGAGCCCCTCACCCCCGCTTCGCGGCACCCTCTCCCCGCGCCGCGGGGAGAGGGACTCTCGATAAGAGAGTTTGTCATCACTGCTTCCGCGGGGAAATCGTGGCGGACGCTTTGCGAACCAACGCCGCCGGCCGTGCCGGCCCTACGCAGCCGATAAAAAGGCGACTTTCGGATTGTCCTTCTGCGCCAGTTCCAGCTCCCACGGTGACGAGAACAGAATGACGGCCTGGCCGGTGTGGTCGATCGTCAGGCGCGTCCGGCTGGGGAGGCTCAGCCGCGACGCGTCGCCGCCATCCATGGAAACCCAGCGGGCAATCTTGAACGGCAGCACCGAGATGGTGGTCTCCACGTTGTACTCCGTCTCCAGTCGCGAGCGCAGAACGTCGAACTGCAGCTCGCCGACGACGGCAAGAATCGGCTCGCTGCGCAGGCCTTCGTACGGAGCGAGCACCTGCATCACGCCCTCTTCCTCCAGCTGCTGCAGTCCTTTCTGGAACTGCTTCTGCCGGGTCACCTGTTTCGCTCGAAGCGTAGCGAAATGCTCCGGGGCAAACCGAGGGATGCGATCGAACTCCACCGGCTCACCGGAGGAGACCGCGTCGCCGATGTGGAAGAGGCCGGGGTTGACGAAACCGATGACGTCGCCCGGATACGCTTCCTCGACCGCTTCCCGCTCGCGGGCGAACAGGCGATGAGGTCTGGTCATGCGCACCTCTCTCTTGAGGCGCGAATGATGGACCACCATGTCTTTCGCGAAGGTGCCGGAACAGACCCGCATGAAGGCCAGTCGGTCGCGGTGTCGCTTGTCCATGTTCGCCTGGATCTTGAACACAAATCCGGTGAAGGTATCGCTGCGCGGATCGATGACCGTGGGCGTCTGCGCGGCCGTGCGCGCCGGGCGCGGGCCGGGCGGCGGCGCGAACTCCAGCAAGGCCTCCAGAAACTGCTGCACGCCGAAGTTGTTGATGGCGCTGCCGAAGTACACCGGGATGATCCTGCCCGCGTTGAACTCGGCGCGGTCGAATGCGGACCCTGCGCCCGACAGCAACTCGGCCGCCTCGCGCAGGTCCTTCCAGGCGGTGGGTCCAACCTCCATCTCCAGCAGCGGGTCATCCAGTCCGCTCACCGTCACCGGAGCAACGGAGGCTCCGTGCGCGGCGCGGGTGAAGCGCAGCACGCGCTGTTCGCGGAGATCGAACACGCCCTGAAAGTCGGGACCGTTGCCGATCGGCCAGTTCATCGGCACGGTCTGCACGTTCAGCTCGCGCTCGATTTCGCTGATGAGGTCGAAGGCGTCGCGGCCGGGGTGATCGAGTTTGTTGAGGAAGGCGATGATGGGGATGTGCCGCATCCGGCACACTTCGAAGAGTTTTCGCGTCTGCGGCTCGATGCCCTTGGCGCTGTCCAGAACCATGACGGCGCTGTCGGCCGCGGCCAGAGTACGGTAGGTATCCTCGCTGAAGTCCTGGTGGCCCGGCGTGTCGAGGATGTTGAGACAGAAGCCGCGGTACTCGAACTGCAGGGCCGTGGAGGAGATGGAGATTCCGCGGCTCTGTTCGATGGCCATCCAGTCGGACGTGGTCTGGCGCTGTCCTTTGCGTGCCCTCACCGCCCCCGCCATCTCGATCGCTCCGCCATACAGAAGGAGTTTTTCGGTGAGGGTGGTCTTCCCCGCGTCGGGGTGACTGATGATCGCGAAGGTGCGGCGCCGGGCCACCTCGCGGCTGAGCCGATCTTCCACAGGAAGTGCCGTCATGAGAGTGCTTTAGAAACCAATCGATCGAACGAACATTCCGGTTCTTCGAACCTCGGAATTCGTCGACGTCAGTTCTTTGCCGCCAGCCCGTTCCGGCGCTTGAACAACTCCAGCCCGGTCACGAATCGGCGCTCCCGGGGTGCGATGCGGATCGCTCCCTGCAGATGGTCGCGTGCAGCGTTCAGGTCATCCAGCGCCTCGCAGAGCGCTGCCAGATCGAAACGCAGTGCCGCCGATTTCGGATTGCGTTGCACGCCCGTCTCCCACAGGACTCTGGCCTCCACCAGTCGTCCTGCCTGGATCAGGCCGAATCCTTCATCGAAGCCGGGAGCGGTTTCGTCCAGCTCGATGGACTCACGCACCACCCGCGGAGTGATTTTCTCCGCTGCAGAGACCGCAGCGTAGCGGGCAGCCTGAGCGTAGGCAATGTCCCGCGCATCCTCCGACAGATCGACCGATCTGGGCGACGTCCCTTCTCCGCGTACCGGGTAGGAGAACAGACGTTTGCCTTCCGCATTCATGACTTCGATCCGCGCTTCACAGGTCGCGTCGATCCAGCGATGCATCCGCCGGACTCGCTCACCGGAGGGGTCGCGCTCACTTCCCTCGGCCTGCTTTTCCTTCCCTTCGCAACTGAAGCGGCGGATCCCGAGATAGCCCTCCGCTGGATGTTCCCGCCGCAGGGCCTTCCGGGTCGGCTCGTCCACGGTCAGATACGCATTGCCCTCCACGGCGTTTTCCAGCCGGAGAGTTCCCGCCCGGTCCACGGCATCCACGAATGCTTCCACGAAATCCGAGACCTTGTGCGTGTCGCCGATTGCATAGATCACCGCAAGGCGCACCGCAGGCGCCAGATCATGAAGCGCTGGCACCGCGCGGGTGAACGTGATACGCGGACCGGCGAACAGGGGAAGAGCGAGCAGCAGCAGCGCTGTGATGAGAATTCGCCTGGTGGTCATGGGGATCGCAGAATTGTAGCGCGGGACCCAGCGGATCGGCCCAGGCTCCCGCGTGCGTGTGGTGCGGCCGTCCTCGGCCACCTTGGGAGCTTTCGAGCGCCTGGCACCTCTCCCCGACTCACCGGCCCACTCTTCTGGCCGGAATGAGGTCGCGTTCCAATCGGTGACAAAGAGGTTCTCGTGCGTGTGGCGCGGCCGTCCTCGGCCGCATTGGGGGCTTCGAGCGGCTGGCACCTCTCCCTGACTCACCGGCGCACTGTTCTGGCCGGAATGAGTGTCGCGCTCCCATCGGTGACAAAGATGACGAATAGGCCTTCTTTCCCACAACCTCGCTCCGGAATCACGGCCGCCGTTAGAATGCCGCCCGCATGCGCCTCAATGTGAACAGCGAGATCGGCAAGCTCAAGAGCGTGCTCATCCATCTCCCTGGACGGGAGATCGATGTGATGGTCCCGCCGATGATGAATGAGCTCCTCTTCGACGACATCCTGTACGGCCAGGTCGCCCGGGAAGAGCATCGCCGCTTCCAACAGATCATCCGCTTCGTAGCCAGCGAAGTGCTCGACATTCAGGATCTCCTCGAAGAAGTCCTCCAGGACGACGAGTTGAAACGAATGGTGCTGCGCGATCTCGCCCGGCGGAACGGATTCGGGCGGCGCCTCTCCTCCTGGCTGCGCGAGCAGTCTGCCGACACGCTGGCCGAGGTGCTGATCGGCGGCATTCCGCGGGAACGCGGATCGGGACAGCTTCCAACCTTCGATCTCAACCCGGTTCCGAACTTCTTCTTCATGCGCGATCCTCAGGTGGTGATCGGCGATGGCGTGGTCGTCTGCGGAATGGCCACCCAGGCCCGGCGGCGGGAGTCCCTGCTCTCGAAATATGTTTTCCAGTTCCATCCCTCGTTCCGCGATCGCGATCTGCTCCGCGCCGACTACATGGCTGGCGATGCCGTCGAGATTCCTGCGCGGCGAGGCGCTCCCACGCTCGAGGGCGGCGACGTTCTGGTGGCCAGTCGCGAGTTGCTGCTGGTCGGCATCAGCGAGCGGACCAACCGCGCCGGAGTGCGCCATCTCGCCAAGTCGCTGCAGGATGCCGGCAGCGAGGTGAAGACGATTCTCGCTGTACAACTTCCGAGACAGCGGTCCTGCATGCACCTGGACACGGTGTTTACCTTCACCAGTCAGACCGAGTGTCTGATTTATCCGCCGGTAATTCTTCCGGGCGGCAGTCAGGCGGCGAAGGTCACGGCCATCGACCTGACGAAGAAGAGCATCACCTTCTCTCCGCGCAAATCCCTTCTGGGCGCATTGAAGAAAGAGGGCTTCGATCTCAAACCGATCTCTTGCGGCGGTAAGAGCTCCATCGACCAGATGCGCGAGCAGTGGACCGACGGCGCGAACGCCTTCACCCTGGCCCCCGGGATCATTCTTCTCTACGAACGCAACGTCCGCACAGCGGAGGAGCTGGCCGCGAATGGATACGACATCGTCTACGAGGACGACCTGCTGCTGGGCCGGACCGAGCTGGAAACCTGGACCGAAAAAAAGTATGCGATCCAGCTGGCCGGACATGAGCTGTCGCGCGCCCGTGGCGGTCCCCGTTGCATGACCATGCCGCTCGAACGAGAAGATGTCTGATCCGGATATGCAGTCGCCGTCCACCGAATCGACAACGCTGAACCGACCGGCACGAAAGCTGGCGGTCGTCGCGTTTGGCGGCAACGCGCTGCTTCGCCCGGAAGATCGTGGCACGCAGGAAGAACAGATCGCGCGCGCCAAACAAGCCGCTCGCTGGCTCGCGGAGATCGTGCGCCGCGGCTTCCAGCTGATCGTGGTGCATGGAAACGGGCCGCAGGTCGGCAACATCCTGGTGCAGGCGGAAGAGGCATCCACCAAGATCCCGCCGCAGTCCCTCGACCTTTGCGTGGCCCAGACGGAAGGAGCGATCGGCTTTCTCCTCCAGCAGGCCATCCGCAACCGGCTGGAAAGCGTCGGCACCGCCGGGGAAGTGGCCACCATCCTGACCGAGGTGGAAGTCGACGGGAACGATCCCGCGTTCAAGAAGCCGACCAAACCGATCGGTCCGTTCTTCACCCGCTATCGCGCGGAGGCTCTCGAACGCGACCTGGGGTGGACCATGCGCGAGGATGCCGGGCGCGGGTGGCGGCATGTAGTGCCTTCACCGAAACCGCTGCGCATCCTCAATCTCGAGACCATCCGGCACATGCTGCTGCGAGCCGAAGTGGTCATCGCCGCGGGAGGCGGCGGCATTCCGGTCGTGCGTGGACGCGACGGGCAATGGCGAGGAATCGACGCCGTCATCGACAAGGACTTCGCCTCGTCGCTCCTGGCTACGAACCTGGAGGCCGATCTCTACATCATCCTGACCGGCGTGAACGCGGTGTCGATCGACTACGGCAAACCCACGCAGCGTTCGCTCGACCGCATGACGGTGGCCGAGGCGGAGAAGCATCTGGCAACAGGACAGTTTCCCGCAGGCTCGATGGGGCCGAAGATCGAAGCGGCCGTCCAGTTTGTGAAAAACACTGGAAAAGAAGTCCTCATCACCGACGTCGAGCATCTACGCGAAGCGTTGGAGGGTCGGGACGGGACTCTGATCGCGGTTTAACGACCGCCTCGCCCCGGCCCGCAGTTAACGTCTGGGATGCGCACCACGAGAGAGTGACGACCATTCAGGGCCCGTCCTGTTGTTGGTTTCGGGCGCGGTGTGGTGACCCTTCGTCGTGCGACTGGCTCGCATCTTGTAGCCGGGAATGTCATGAACTGGCTGGTGTGGCTTGGTCTCGCAGTCGTCGTCGCCGCGGTCGCCGCAGTCACCGGCATCAAACCGAAGGGAACCCGCCCGGTCGCTCATACCCGGATGATGGGAATGGGGCGAGTGGCGCTCGTCATCATCGTAATCATCTTCGCCTACATCGCCTTTCGAGCCAGATCGGGCTAGGACCTGCGCGGCGGGACGTCTCGGAGCGTGATCTGGGCGGAGCCTTGGGCAACAGCGCCGCCGGCCGTGCCGGCCCTGATTGTGGACCGTTCCATCGCCAGCGTATCCTGTCGGCACACAACCAGGGGGTACTCCAATGTCCGTTCGCTTTGGCGATCCTGTGATCCGTCTTTCTCTGGCGTTTTTCTTCTTTCAGAGCGGATCGGTGGCCGCCCTGCCCGCTCCAATGGATCCCGTCCAGAAGCAGGGTGTGACGACGGCACCCGCGAACGACGCATCGCAATCCGCCAAGGATGCCCCGCAATCCAAGAAGGACGCTCCGGTGCTGGTAAAGAAAGTCCCCGAACCGCCGAAGGAAGCTCCCAAGGAAGTGCCGCCACCGGAGAAGGACCCGCAGTCCGCCAAGGATGCTGCGCAATCCAAAAAGGACGCTCCAGTGCCGGTGAAGGAAACCCCGGAACCTCCGAAAGAAGCTCCAAAGGAATCGTCGCCGCCCGAGAAGGAAGTGCCGCCACCGGTTCAGGATCCGAAATCCTCCAAGGACGTGGACGCATCCGTCAATGACAAGGCACAGGCCGAGAAGGAATCGGCTGCCGCCAAGGACGCCGCGCAGTCCGCGAAGGAATTGGCCCCGATCGTCAAGGACGCTCCCGTCCTCAGGGCTCCTCAGACAAACGGCACGAATTGGGACTTCGAGGAGGGCCTTACGGGCTGGACGCCGGAAGGCGACGCCTTCGCCAATCAGCCCACGGTCGGCGATAACGTCCTGGCCGCACGCGCACGCGGGGACATGACGCTGGCGCGCGGCGGCATTGGCGGCGATTACTGGAAAGGTGTGCCGTACCCCATCGGCCACCATCTTCAGGCCTGGATCGGGACGCACGAGAACCATCAGGATGGGCGCGCGCCTCTCGGGCGTGTGCAGGGAGACGAAAGCACCGGAACGCTGACGTCAGGCGACTTTCCGCTGGACCAGGGGACGCGCTTCATCGCCTTCATGGTGGGC
>JBKJQB010000226.1:0-13833 GCA_046594105.1 Thermoanaerobaculia bacterium | reverse complement strand
AGGCCCCGACGACCACGTGCACCTGCTGATCGGATTGAAGGCCACGCATCTGCTCGCGAACCTGATGCGCGTGTTGAAGGCCGACTCCTCCAAATGGGCTCATGGAGAGTTGGGTCTGTCGAACTTTGCCTGGCAGGAAGGCTACGGCGCCTTCACCGTCAGCCGTTCCGACGTTTCCCCCGTCCGCGACTACGTGCAGAAACAAGAGGAACACCATCGAAAGCGATCGTTTCAGGACGAGTATCGCGAACTCTTGCTGAAACACGAGATCGAATTCGACGAACGGTATTTGTGGTGATGCTCTCTGCCGCCCCGCCGGGGCGGCGTTTTCTTTTCCGCATCAGAGACCGGTGGCTGCGCGCTGCGCGCTTGCCGACCGGCTACCCTCTGGCTGCGCCTCCGGCGCGCGCTAAGCCCACAGCTTCCAGGTCCACACTCCCCAGAAGGAAGCCCAGAGCAGGGAAAGCGACGCGATTCCCACCGTCGCCACCGCCGCGCCGAAATGATCCGCTGCCACGCCGGCGGCCATGCTGGACATGCTCATGGTCAGCGTGACGAAACCCCAGTCGGCCGAAAAGACGCGGCCGCGGATCCAGTCAGGAACCTCGCGCTGCAGTCCATAGGTCGAAGTCAGCCACTGGGCCCCGCCTCCGAGGTGAGCAAAAAAGACGGCCACACAACCGGCGAGCAAAGAATGCGACAGACCGAGTGCGGCATAGCCCAGCCCGAAGAGCATGATGGCAACGGCGATCAGACGGTATTGACGTTCGGGACGTCCACCAACCGCACGGACCAGAAAGGGCCCGATCAGCGCTCCCACCCCGCGGGCGGCGAAGAGGAGACCGATTCCGAAAGCACCGGCGTGAAAGATCTCTTTTCCGAACACGCTGAGCATGGCCACCACGCCCGCGCCCAGTCCGTAGCCGCCCTTCGACACCAGGAGCGCCAGGACGCGGGGGTGCTCGCGCGCGTAGGCAAGGGTCTCGCGCGCGGATTCGATCATCGGAGGATGTTCGCGCGGCGCGCGGGTCTCGGCAAACTTCGCGCGCATCGACATCAGGATCAGTGCGGATGCCAGAAAGCTCGCAGAGTCCACCAGGAACGACACGTCGCGGCCGAAGCGCATGGTGACCAGACCGCCGATCGCTGCGCCCACGGCCAGCATCGTTCCCCAGGTCGACCCCATCAGGACGTTCGCCGCGGCCAGTTCCTCTCCTTCCACGATGTTGGGCAGCGCCGCCTGCGACGCCGGTTCGAAATAGGCCGAGCCGATGGAGATGGCGATGACTCCGAGATAGGCAAACGGAAGCAGCGCGACCGAGCGGGCCAGCAACGGAAGGAGGCAGGCTACGGTGCGCAGAAGGTCGACGGCGATCATCACCTTCCGACGGTCGAGCCGGTCGACGGCATGGCCGGCGATCGGCGCGAAAAGGAAAATAGGAAGCGTCTGGCAGAGCAGCATCAGCGAGGCCAGGGTGGCTGAGCCGGTCAGGCTGAGGACCAGATCGAGCAGCGCCACGGTGAGGAACCAATCCCCTCCGAGGGAGATCAGCGAGCCGAAGTAGAGCAGCCGGAATTCGCGGTTGTTGCGCAGGAGCCGCCAGTACATGCGGCGCGCATGTTAACCGGTCGGTGCGTCGCTGAATCCGCCCCTACTCCTCGTCGGGAATGGCGTGACCTTCCGATCCGGCGCGTTCGTAGACCAGGAAGGAGAAGGCGTGATCGTTCTTCTCATCGGCCTCGAAGTCTTCCCGATCGGTGAGCTTCCATTCGCGCACGTCGTCGAAATCGGGGAAGAAGGCGTCCCCTTCCACGTCGGCGTGGACCTGGGTGATGAACATGCGGTCGGCGCGATGGAGTGTCTGTTGATAAATCTGGGCGCCCCCGCACACGAACGCCTCCGTGTCGGACGCAACGATTTCCATCGCCCGTTCGATGGAGGACGCGGTGATGATCCCCTCACCTCGAAAGCTTTCGTCGCGTGTGATGACCACGCTCACCCGCCCCGGCAAGGCCCGGCCGATGGAATCGAAGGTCCGCCGGCCCATCAGCAGGTGATGTCCCATGGTCAGGGCCTTGAAGTGCTTCAGGTCGGCGGACAGCCGCCAGGGAAGCGCGTTCTCCCGCCCGACCACACCATTGCTGGCCACAGCGGCGATGATGTTCAGCCTCATACGGCGATCGGCGCCTTGATGGCCGGATGTGGATCGTAGCTCTCCAGCGTGAAGTCGCTGAACTTGAAGTCGAAGATCGAGCGGATCTCAGGATTCAGGCGCATCGACGGCAGGGCCCGCGGCGCACGACCGAGTTGCTCGCGCGCCTGGTCGAGATGATTCGAGTAGAGGTGTGCATCGCCCAGCGTATGGATGAAATCGCCCGGCTGCAGCCCGCACACCTGCGCCACCATCATGGTCAGCAGGGCATACGAAGCGACATTGAAGGGAACGCCGAGGAACACGTCCGCGCTGCGTTGATACATCTGACAGGACAGGCGTCCGTTCGCCACATAGAACTGGAACAGAGCGTGACAGGGCGCCAGAGCCATACGATCGAGATCGGCGACGTTCCAGGCGCTGACGATGAGGCGCCTTGAATCGGGATTGCGCCGGATGTCCTCGATGACGCCGCTGATCTGGTCGATGTGCCGCCCGTCCGGGGCCGGCCAGGAGCGCCACTGGTATCCGTAGACCGGTCCGAGCTCCCCGTCCGCAGCAGCCCATTCGTCCCAGATGGTGACTTTGTTCTCCTGCAGGAAGCGAACGTTCGTCTCTCCGCGAAGAAACCACAGCAGCTCGTAGATGATCGATCGCAGGTGCAGCTTTTTCGTGGTCAGCAGCGGAAAGCCGGCACCGAGGTCGAAGCGCAGCTGGTAGCCAAAGACGCTGCGTGTGCCGGTGCCGGTGCGATCCGATTTCTCGGTGCCGTGGTCGAGGACATGGCGGACGAGCTCGAGGTAAGCCTGCATGGCTCATTATCGCATTGAGAAGTGTTGCGTGAGGTGCAGCGAGGAGAAGGTGGCCGAAGGCCGGATGGGGGTCGCTTGCCTCGAGTGTCCTTCTCCCCGCACACCGGGAGAAGGTCCGCGAAGCGGGGATGAGGGGTCCAGCTTCGTCGAGTGAGCTCCCCTCATCCGCCTTCGGCACCTTCTCCCCGTCCCCGGGGAGAAGGACTCTCGATGGAAGAGCACGGCATTCTTCTGCAATCAAACCGGCCGAGTGAACCCGGCTGAGGCGAAAATGGTGGCGGACGCTTTGCGAGGCAGCGCTGCCGGCCGTGCCGGCCGAACCAACGCCGCCGGCCGTGCCGGCCTATTGCTTCGCGGCGCGCAATCATTGAAACTCACCGCCTCGCATGGATTTCCGTGACGGCGTCCTCCACATCGGTCAGGTTTCCGCCCTCGACATCACCGAGCGTTACGGCACCCCGGTCTACGTCTATGACGCGGCGGTCCTTCGCCGGCAGATCGCCCGGGTGAAGAGCGCGTTCGCCGAATTGCCTTTCACCCCGTTCTACGCGATGAAGGCCAACGGGGCACTGGCGGTCCTCGATGTGGTGCGCAAGGGTGGATTCGGGTGCGACGCCGTGTCCCCTGGCGAAATCTACCTCGCGCAGCAGGCAGGCTTCACTCCGGAGCGGATCTGGTTCACCTGCTCCAACGTCTCCGACGACGATCTTCGGGCCATCCCCTCCCCTGCCATCGTCATCAACGTCAACTCCCTCTCCGAGATCGACCGCATCCTCGCCCTGGGCCTGAAGAACCCCATCGCTTTGCGGGTCGATCCCGACATCGGCGCCGGCCATCATGTGGACGTGGTGACCGCTGGAGGTGGCGTGAAGTTCGGCATCCATTCGGCGGAGATCGCTTCCGCGCGGATGATGATCGAAGACAGCGGCGGGAGGGTGGTCGGTCTCCACGCGCACATCGGCTCCGGGATCGACGACCTCGCACCGCTTCTGGAGTCGGCCCGCCGGCTGCTGGAACTGAGCGCCGAGTTCTCGAACCTCCACTGGATCAACTTCGGTGGCGGCTTCTCCGTTCCTTACCGTCCAGGCGATCGGGAGTTCCCGATCGAGGACTACGGCCGCGAGCTGTCCCGCATCGCTGGGCGACTTCTTCGCGCGCGGGACCTGATCGCCATTCTGGAGCCGGGCCGCTACGTGGTCGCCGAATCGGGAACCCTGCTCTCACGGGTCACGGCGCGGCGCATCAGCGGCGGCATGTCCTGGATCGGATGCGATACCGGATTCAACCACCTGGTCCGGCCTTCCAAGTACGGCGCCTACCATCACATCGTGAACGCGTCCCGCGGCTCGCAGCTTTCGTTGCGCGAAACCTTTGAAGCGAAGGCCATGAAGGACGAAGTCGTCGTGGCCGGCAATCTGTGCGAGTCGGGCGATGTGTTCACGCGGAGCCCCGACGGCCATCCCCTGACGCGGGCCATGGACGAGACGCGTGTCGGTGATCTCATCGCTTTCTGCGACGCCGGCGCCTACGGCTTCTCCATGGCCTCGCACTACAACGCGCGGCTCCTCCCACCGGAAGTCATGGTCGAGGGCGATGCGGCGATGCTCGTCCGCGATCGACAAACCTTTGCAGATCTCACCCGGGGCATGCGATGAATGAGTCGACATCGACGCGCGTGGCGCACGTTTCCCGCTTGGGGTCCCCGACGGTCCTCGCACTTCTTCTCCTGACCGGCTGCTCGATGACTCACACTCCGAAACCAATTTCTTACGACCTCAAAATCACCAATGGCCGCCTCCTCGACGGCACCGGCGCGCCCTGGTATCGCGCCGACATCGGCGTTCGCGGCGACACCATCATCGCCATCGGAGACCTCTCTTCGACTCCGGCGAAAGACAACATCGACGCCCACGAGCTGATCGTCGCTCCCGGCTTCATCGACCTTCTCGGGCAGGACGAAAACTCCCTCCTCAACGACCCGCATGTGGAGGCCAAGGTCCGTCAGGGCATGACCTCGGAGTTGACCGGCGAGGGCTTCTCCGCCGGCCCGCTCAAGCGCAATCCTGACGCGAACCCGCCACAGCGCTGGAGCACACTGGGCGGCTATTTCGATCTCGTCGACCGCCAGGGCAGCGCCATCAACATCGCCTCGCTGGTGGGGTCGTCCAATCCTCGGGAGATGGTCATCGGCAACGTCAACCGGGCTCCCACCGCCGAAGAAATGCGAGAGATGGAGCGCATCGTGGACCAGGCCATGCGCGATGGCGCGATGGGCCTCTCCAGCTCGCTGATCTATCTGCCCGCCATGTTCTCGACCACCGAGGAGCTGGTCGCGCTGGCCAGAGTGGCGGCGGCGCGGGGCGGCGTGTACTTCACTCACATGCGCGATGAAGGCGACCGCATCGACATGGGGCTGGACGAAGCGTTCCGCATCGGGCGGGAGGCGAAGATCCCGGTGAACATCTGGCACCTCAAGGTGGGAGGCGCTGCGAACTGGGGAAAGATGCCGCACGTGGTGTCTCGGATCGAAGCGGCCCGTGCGGAGGGAATCGATGTCGCCGCGAATGTCTACCCGTACGCCGCTTCCGGGACTTCCCTTTCGACGCTGGCTCCCGACTGGTCGCTGGAGGGAGGCTACGCCGCCTTCCAGCAGCGGCTGCAGAATCCGGAAGAGCGCGCGAAGATTGCCGAGGCCTTCCGGAGCCAGATCGCCAAACGCAGGGAACACGGGATCTACGTCGCGCGGATCGACAGCCCGACCATGGCGCAATACTCCAAGCACTTCCTCGAGGACATTGCCACGGCAATGAACGTCGGGCCCGATGAAGCGCTGATCCGTCTGTTCAGCGAGACCACGCATTCACCGTCGGTCATCTACTTTTCCATGAGCGAGGACGACGTGCGCACGGCACTCCGGCAACCGTGGGTCTCGGTGGGATCGGACTCCGGCGCCCCCTCCCCTGCTGCGCGCGCCGCCGGAACAGCGGTTCATCCCCGGGGGTACGGAACGTTCGCGCGCGTCGCCGGCCGCTACAGCCGCGACGAGAAGCTGGTCACCCTGGAGGAAGCGGTGCGCAAGATGACCTCGCAGGCTGCCGATCGCGCCAACATGAAAGACCGCGGCATCCTCCGTCCGGGGATGAAAGCGGACATCATCGTTTTCGACCCGGCGACGATTCGCGACGTGGCCACGTACGAAGATCCCCACCGCTTCAGCGAAGGCGTGGTCCACGTCGTGGTCAATGGAGTGCCCGTTCTCCGCGACGGGACGATGACGCAGGCATTGCCGGGACGCACGTTGCGCGGACCGGGTTTTTCGAAACAGTGATTGGCACTTCGTCTACGCGTTCCCGAAGACAGTGAGGGTTTGAATGCAAAACCAAGCATGGATCCCGATCGCCCCCGGTTCTCGAACGAGCACTCCCCCTCGCGAGTCCCTTCTCCCCGCGCACGGGGAGAAGGTGCCGAAGGCGGATGAGGGGTCCGAGAGATCGCGCAGGCGTTCTTTGACCGCAAACCCGCGCTTCCTCAATTCCGCCGGGAGGACCCCATGACCGAGACCACGCACCACACACAGACAGGGAAGTTGGTACGCACCATCGGTTTCTGGGGCCTGGTGGCGATGTGCATCAACGCCGTGGTGGGAAGTGGTGTCTTCCTCCTGCCCACCGAGTCCTACAAGCTTCTCGGTCCCTTTTCGCTCTGGGCTCCTCTGATCTTCGCGCTGCCGGTCTTCATCCTGGTGCTCTGCTTCGCCGAGGCTTCCAGTCACTTCAGTGAGCCGGGCGGGGCGTACCTGTATGCGAAGACGGCGTTCGGCGACTTCATCGGTTTCGAGACGGGCTGGATGAACTGGCTGGCGCGTGTGACGTCGCTGGCTTCTCTCTCTAACGGCTTCGTGGTTTCGCTGGCGCGGCTCTATACCCCCCTTGGCCAGGGAGGAGCGCGCGCCGCGATCATCGTCGGCTCGCTGCTGATCCTCGCCGGAATCCACTACGCCGGCGTGAAATACGGTGCGGCGTCCATCTACGTCTTCACCTTCGGAAAGCTGATTCCGCTGGTGGGATTCATCGTGGTCGCTCTGGTCGCCTGGCGCCACAATCCCATCCCGGCGTCGATGACGCTTCCTGGCCCGGGCACCGACTGGAGCGCCGCCGCGCTATTCATGTTGTTCGCCTACGCCGGCTTCGAAAACATGGGCGTGCCGGCGGGCGAGTTCCGCAATCCTCGGCGCGACCTGCCCGGCGCGCTGCTGGTGGGCACGCTGGCCATCGCTGCCATCTACGTGCTGGCCCAGCTCGGAGCGATGTCCGCTCTGCCTGACCTCTCGAAAACGGCCACCCCCATCGCCGATGCCGCAGCCTCTCTGGTCGGCGGCGTGGGCACCCTGGTGGTGACCCTCGGCGCGTTGCTCTCGATGGCCGGAACGAATTCCGGGACTGTCCTGGAAGGCTCGCGCATGTTGTACGCGCTGTCGCTCGGCCGCCCACGTCTACGCTTTCTGAGTCGTGTGCATGAGACTTTCCGTACCCCCGGCATGGCCATCGCCATTCATGTGGCGTTCGCCATCGTGCTGGCGCTGGCCGGCTCGTTTGCCAAGCTGGCCATGATGTCCGCCATCGCCCGGCTGACCACTTACCTGTTCACCTGCGCTGCGGTTCCGCGGCTTCGGAAACTCAACGAGGGCTTCCGAACCCCCGGCCTGATCATGCCCATCCTCGGCACGGTCATCTCACTCGCGCTGTTCCTCACGTTGAATCGCTGGAACTTCCTGGCCGCAGCGATTGCACTGGGAGTGGGCGCGGGACTCTACGCAGTGGCCGGACCGGAGCAGACAACGGAGCGGGTGGCGTAGAAGCCTCTCCGCCCGAACTCCCCCTCGAGAGCCCTTCTCCCCGCGCATGGGGAGAAGGTGCCGAAGGCGGATGAGGGCCCCCGGTTTCCAGCGATAGAGCCGTCCCTCAAGGCGTGGCGCGCGATCGCCAGCGCGCGGCGCCCGATCGATCGCCCAGCGCATCGAGCGTTTTCGCCGCCAGAAGGTAGGCACCGCGATGCGGATTCCGTCGCGCCATTTCTCCGAGGATGGCCTCTCCTTCTGCCCGCTTCCCGATGATGAAATCGATCACGGCGAGGTTCGCGTAGGACTGCAGGTGTTGGGGTGAGTGTTCGATCTCCCGGCGGTAGGCTACCCGCGCTTCGTCGACACGGTCGAGGCGCGCCAGGACGTCGCCGCGCAGGTAATCGATCCCGTAGAGATGCGGGACTTCGAGATCATTGGCCCGGCGCTCCGCTTCGACGATCGTCGCCAGCGAGCCCTGATAATTGCCCGCATCGCGTTGCACCTCGCCGAGCAGCAGAATCGACGAGGGCTGCCGGTCGCCAGCCACGATGGCCTGCCGCGCCTGTTGCTCCGCCTGCGCAAAATCGCCTGACTGGGCCCAGGCGCGTGCGAGCAGCTCGTGCGTTTCCCGCGGATTCATCTGCATGGCCAGCTCCGCGTTGGCGATGGCCTCCTTTGGTTGATGCGCGCGCAGGTGGGCGAAGCCGAGGGCCAGTGCGAGATCGGGAGAAAAGCGTTCCGCGTGAGTCAGCGCCGCCTTGTACAGCACAATCGCTTCTTCGGTGCGGCTGGTCTCGACGAGGATCTCTCCCAGCCTGGAACGGACATCGGCGAGATCGGGATTGCCGGCCAGCAGGATTCGAAAGTGCGCGATCGCTTCGTCGTAGCGTTCCTCGTCGGCGAGGTGAAATCCCTTCTTGATCTCCGCGATCTGGCCGATGACGTCGCGAGGATTCGGCAGCGGCCCGGAGCGGTTTTTCGGCGTGCCGACGTATCCGAGCGCCGCCAGTTTGGCCGCTTCCTCCCGATCGATCGGCTGCAGCGCGGTGACCGCGGAGGGAACCTGCGCGAGTTCCTTGCGCATCGCTGCTGACTGCCGGCGTTCCGTCCCAGCCAGATCGTGTCGCTCCGACGAATCGGCCACGATGTCATAGAGTTCGGGCTTCGGCCCTTCGATGTACTGGAAGCGTTCGCCGATCAGCGATCGCAGCTCGCTCCACCCCAGATGAAGCCTCGGGTAAAGCGTCTCCGAGTAAATCGAGCTGGCAGGAGCATCGGTGCGCAGGAGAGAGCGGGAACTCTGTTCCAGTCCCGTCAGGGAGAGAACCGTCGGGAACACATCGCGAAGGGCCACCGGCCGGCTGACCCTCGAACCCCCGGCCTGACCGGCGGGAAGCTTGATGAACAGGGGTACCTGCAGGGCCTCGCGATAGAGCAGAATCCCGTGCTGGTCTTCGCCATGCTGCCAGAGCCCCTCCCCATGATCGGAGAGAAAAATGATCGTGGCGCGATCGTAGACCTTCAGAGACTTCAGTTGCGTCAGGAACTGTCCGACGATGGCATCGGCTGTGGCGATCTCTCCATCGTAGGGATCACGGTACCGGCTGCGGAAGGGTTCCGGCGGCTCGTACGGAGCATGCGGCTCGTAGATGTGCAGGAAAAAGAAGAACGGTTGCGTGGCGTTCTGGCCGATCCATCTCTTTGCGGACTGGAGCGTTTCGCCGCCGGAACGCTGGTGTTCGCTCGCTGCTCCCGCCGCCGCCACCGGGATGCTGTCTTCGTAGAAATCGAACCCGTCGTCGATGCCGGTGTCGGAGCGAAGGACGTAAGACGACACCGCCGCGCCGGTGCGGTACCCGTTCGCGCGCAACACCGCGGCGAGCGTGCGATGCTTCCCCCGCTCGAACCGGTAGCCGATGTTGTTGCGGACGCCATGTTCGGTCGGCAGCAGTCCGGTGAGGATGGAGAGATGCGACGGCAGGGTCAAGGGGCAATGGCTGTAGGCGCGTTCGAACAGAATCGAATCGCGGCGCAGGGCATCCAGAGCCGGCGTCTCCACCCCGCGGTAGCCGTACGCCGGAAGATGATCAGAGCGCAGCGTATCGATGGAGATCAGAATCACCGGCGAATGGGGGTAGGCCTTCTCCCTCGCTTTCGAGCACGACACGATGCCAAGTGCGAGGAGTGCAACGGTGGCCAGGCGGCACGTTCGGATCACCGCGGCAGTGTAGCGAAACGGATGATTCTGTGGCCGCAACAGGCGGGCTCAGAGGACGGATCGCACTGCGCTTCCAACGAGCACTGACGCTCTTGTCTGTGATCCCCGGGCTCGCTGCCGTCTACGCGAACATCCAGGTGCAGATGGCCACGGCGACGATGGCGGCCACCAGATCGCCGACCAGCGCCGAGGGGATGACGTGACGGGTCTTGGTCACGCCGACGGCGCCAAAGTAGACGGCCAGTACGTAGAACAGCGTCTCGGAGCTGCCGTAGAGCGTCGCCGCCATGCGGGAGAGCATGGAGTCGGGGCCGTACTGCTTGATCACGTCGGTGGTCAGGGCGAGCGAGCCGCTGCCGGAGAGGGTTCGCAGAATCACCAGCGGAAAGAGCTCCGCCGGAAAGCCGATGCGACTCATCGCAGGACGTAGCGCTTCGGTCAACATGCCCATTGCCCCCGAGGCGCGGAACATCCCGATTGCCACGAGGATCCCCACCAGGAAGGGGATGATGCGGATGGCCACCTGAAAGCCTTCCTTCGCTCCTTCGATGAATACGTCGTAGACCTTCAGCCCGCGCAGGACGCCGATGAACGCGATGCCGACCACCAGCACGGGGATGGCCCAGTTCGCCACAGCCTGCAGGGTCTCGCGGATCACTGGAGCACCTCGTCCGGATCCGTCGAAGCGGCGGGGATGGCCATCGGTGACGGCGGCGTCCCTCCCCCGGTGAATCTCTGCAACAGTTTCGCGGTCGTCACCGCAGCGATGGCACCGCAGATCGTCGACACGAGCGTGGTGGGAATGATCGCCGTCGGCGCCCTGGAGCCTGCTGCAGCGAGCACGCCGATGATCGTTGTGGGGATGAGCTGGATCCCGGCGGTGTTGAGCACCATGAACGTGGCCATGGCGTTCGAGGCCGTCTCCTTGTCCGGATTCAGCGACTGCAGCTCCTCCATGGCCTTGATTCCCAGCGGCGTCGCAGCGTTGGAGAGCCCGAGCATGTTCGCCGCGAGGTTCATGATCATCGCGCCGATGGCGGGGTGGTCGGGGGGTACGTCAGGAAAGAGCAGGCGCCGGAACGGCCGGAGCAACTTGCTGAGAAAGGTCACCAGCCCGGCACGCTCGGCGACGCGCATGATGCCCAGCCAGAGCGTCATGATCCCGATCAGCCCGAGAGAAATCTCCACGGCTGTCTTCGCCGAATCGACGGAGGCTTTGGTCACAGCGGCGGCGTTCCCGGTAAAAATCGTCACCACCAGCGCGATGGCCAGCAGACCGAACCAGATGTAATTCAGCATGCAGGGATTGTACGGCGGACGTCAGTGGGCGGCGAGGACGCGCTTGTCTGCGTGTGGTCTCCTGAACGTTCGACTCGATCGCAAGCAAAAACGCGGCGATCAGGCGATCATGGCGTGATGAATTTCCACTCCCGGCGTGGCGGCGCACCGCGATTGATGACGACGATCACGCTCGCGACCATCGTCAGCCTCTCTGGCTGTCGCAAGACGGCGGAGTCGCCCGCGGCGATCGCCAGCCCTCCCGCGACTCGCCCTTCGATCCTGCTGGTCACGCTGGACACCACCCGCGCCGACGCCATCGGTCCGGAGGCGAAAGGGGTGGAGACGCCGGCCTTCAACGCGCTCTGTGGCCGGGGGCGACGATTCCGGCAGGCCTACGCAACGGTTCCCCAGACGCTGGCCTCGCACAGCTCGATGATGACCGGGCTGTATCCGGGCGGCCACGGCGTTCACGAGAACGGGCGCTTTCTGTCCGATCAGCAAGCGGTGCTCGCCGCCCGGCTGCACGAAGCTGGATATCGCACCGCGGCGTTCGTCTCGGCCTTCGCCCTGGCCCGGCGCTTCGGCCTGGCGCGCGGATTCGATCTCTACGACGACGAGTTTGCCACCGGTCTCAATGAACGGAGTGCCGAGCGGACTACGGATCGCGCGCTGGCCTGGCTCCAGCAGCCAGCATCCGGTCCCCTGTTCGTCTGGGTCCACTACTACGATCCGCACTATCCATACACGCCTCCAGAGCCGTTTCGCGCGCGCTACGCCGCGCATCCCTACCTCGGGGAGGTGGCCTCCATGGATGCGCAACTGGGACGGCTGGCCCAGGCCTTCGAACAGCGCGCCGGACACGACGCCGCGATCGTGGTGGTGGCCGATCACGGCGAAGGTCTCGGCGATCATGGCGAGCAGCAACACGGCAATCTGCTCTACCAGTCGACCATGCATGTGCCGTTGCTACTGATCGGACCGGGTGTGCCCGCGGGCACAGCGGAAGCACCGGTGAGCACGCGACGGGTGTTCCACACCATCCTCGACTGGGCCGGCCTCGATGCAACCCACAGCCTTCGCAAGCCGGACACCGAAGTCGTCCTCGGCGAAGCGATGAAACCGTTTCTCGACTACGGCTGGCAGCCGCAGGTGATGGCAATCGAAGGGCCGCTCAAAGCAATCCTGGCTGGCAGAACGGAGGTCTACGACGTGGTCGCCGATCCGGCCGAGACGCAGGACCTTGCCGCCACGGCGAACCTTTCGCGACCGCTGCGGGCCTCGCTGCGCGAGTATCCGCTCCCGTCCACCAAGCCAGCGACCGGCACGGCCACCATCACCGAGGAGGAACGCCGCAAGCTGGCCAGCCTGGGGTACGTCGCCTCGGAGACCAGGCCAGCAATCCGCGCCGACGCCCCTCGCCCGATCGACATGGCGAAGATGTTCGACGTCCTCGACCGCGCATCCGGTCTGTTCGTCCGCGAACAGTATGGGCAGGCCATTCCGCTGCTGGAAACGATTGTCGCCAGCGATCCACACAACCTCGATGCAGCGCTGCATCTGGCGGTTTCGCACGCCGCGCTGGGACACGAGAAGAAGGCGTTAGAGGCCTTCCGTCGCGCGGAGACGATCGCACCCGACTCCTCGGATGTGCGTACCTACCTGGCGCTTCATCTGGCGCGCGGCAACGACTGGGCAAGCGCGGTGCCGCTGCTCGAGCGCATCGTGGCGGAAGAGCCGGACCGGCTGCCCCCGATCGAGGCGCTGGCCGTGATCCGCGAACGACAGGGAAGGTTTCCGGAATCGCTTCAGCTCCGACAGAAGATCGCAACGATGCGCGCCCCGTCTGCCTCGGAACTGATCCGTACTGCAGAAATGGCCATGAATCTTGGCGAGACCGCCGTGGCCCTTGAGTCGTTCCAGCGTGCCCGCACGGTGCAGGGTGCCGCCTTCCGCAACGATCTCGAGCTCGGGGTGCTCTCGCTTGCAGCAGGAAGGCTACCGGAGGCGAGAGATGCACTCGATCGCGTTGCGCCCTCGCATCCGGCCTACCCGCTAGCGCTGTTCAAGCGAGCGCAGGTCAGCGTGCTCCTGCACGATCCGGACGCGCCTGCGAGGATCGAGACGGCGCGGCGCCACGCGAACGCTATGACCCACGGTCTCATCGAGCGTGAGCGCCTGTTCCGGACAGCGCCCCGCTGACCAGACGCAAAGCTACGGAGTGCACGTTTCTCACGCCAGATCATCGGCGCATCGCGCCGTTCCCCAGCATCGATCGCTGCGTCGCACTTCCATCGAGAGTCCCTCTCCCCGTGTGCGGGGAGAAGGTCACTCGAGGGGGAGGCTCCCGTTTTCCCACCCATTAATCGCTGCGTCGCACGCATTGCTCTCGCTTCTAATGAACCTCTATCGCGACGCTGGGGAAATGGCTGCCTTCGGAGCGCCGGCATCCTGCCGGCCGGTCCGCGGGCATCCTGCCCGCAGGATCTCGCCGAACAGCGCCGGCTGGCAGCCGGCGGACCGGCCGGCAAG
>JBKJQB010000097.1:0-13763 GCA_046594105.1 Thermoanaerobaculia bacterium | reverse complement strand
CCGCCGGGCGCGTTTTCCGTCGCGACGAGATCACGATGCGCCGCTCGCCGATGTTCCATCAGGCCGAGGGATTTCTCGTCGATCGCGGGATCCACATCGGCCATCTCCGGGCTACGCTCGAACACTTCATCCACCGTTTATTCGGCCACGACCTCCAGATGCGCATGCGTCCCAGCTTCTTCCCGTTCACCGAGCCGTCGGCCGAAGTCGATATGTCGTGCGTCTTCTGCAAAGGGAAAGGTTGCGGGACCTGCTCGCAAACCGGCTGGATGGAAATCCTCGGCTGCGGCATGATTCATCCGCAGGTGCTCCGCAACGTGAACATCGATCCCGAAGAGTGGAGCGGCTTCGCCTTTGGCCTGGGCCTCGATCGCGTGGCCATGTTGAAGTTCGACATCCCGAACATCCGCACGCTGTTCGAGAACGACTTGCGCGTGCTGCAGCAGTTCTAGCGCCAAACGGCAAACTACGCCCCTGGCACCAGCACCTTCTTCTCGCCCGTGAGCGCGTTCCAGCGCACCAGGCCTTCCTTCCCGCCTTGCTTTCCCTGATACAGCTGCGCCGGATTGATCAGACCGCGGCGAGGATCGGTTCCGTTCCACCACATCAATCCATCACCAAACGCCGCGCGCAGGTTGGGCTGGCGCTGAAGGATCTGGCCGGTGGAGGCATCGAGGGAGAGCACTTCCCAACCCCCTTCCGCTTCCTGACTATGAGAGACGCCCGCGACGAGTTTTCCCGGCGCCACTTCCCGGATCGGCCAGATGCGACGCACGTCGCCCAGCGGAATCGAGCGCCGTTCGCTCCCATCAGCGTTGACGATCCGGAGCTCTGCTCTCTCGCCGTTCTTCACCGCGACCGCCGCTCCCCCGTCCTGGAGAAACGTGGTGGCGTAGCCAAGCTCTCCGCCGGGAGCCAACGTCTGCTGCGCGCCGGTGCGGGCATCGTGAATCGTCAAAGATCGATCAGTCCGGACGAGCATCCGCGACCCGTCGGCCGAAACACCCAGCCGCGCGTAATGATTGACGCCGAGCTGTGCCGCGCCGGTCTGGGTCAGCCTGCGGCTGGAACTGTCGAACTCGAAGATGGAGAGCGTGCGCGGCTGAGACTGAGGAACGCACCCTGCGCACACTCCCTGCTGCGGCAGAAGATAGAGTCGCACCACGGCGTTCGAAGGAAAGAACATCGCCGTGACGCGGCCCAGATTGGTGGGCACCTGCACGGACCCGAGCGAGCGCCGGGAGGCCAGGTCGTACAGGGACAAGCTGGCTTCGTCAAAGACGGCCATCCGGCTGGCATCGTCTGTAACCGCCACTCGCGAATCCCATAGCCTCGCCACGGAGACGCGTGGATCGAAGCGCGAGGATCCCGGCCGCGCATCGCGGAGGAACACGTCGGCGTTCCCGGAGCTGGGCGAACGCGTGATCTCCAGCAGCTTCGATCCCCTGGCTACGAATTCAGCCTTGTACCAGTTACCCGGCTGGATCCTTTCAAAGGCTCCGGTTGCAGGGTCCATGAGGAACGCTGCGTGATAGTCAGCGCGATGGCGGGCTCGCCCTGCCACGACGACGGCATTCCCCTGTGACGACTGATTCTCCGTGTAGAAGCTGATCAGATCCTGAGGAGTGGCGGAGGCCACCCACCAGACGAACGCACCCGCGATCAGCACCACGACGCTGGCGGCAACCCAGAGAAACCGCGAGAGCGCCAGATGACTGCGAACGCGATCGGTCCGCCCGTTCGAGAGCTGAAATGCACCGGCGCCGATGATCGAGAGGGCCAGTCCGGCCGCCAGACCCAGGGCTACCCGCGAGAACAGAATCGTCGCTCCGCCAAGGAACAGACGTCTCAGCATGATCCAGATGCCGAAGCCCAGCACCACGCTGATGCCGAAGTCGAGCGCGATCCAGGCCGACCGGGAGCGTACAAACGTGCCGAGCACATGCGCGATCAGAAAGAAGGCCAGGCAGGCGCCGAGAACGGCGGTCATCGCTACACCGATCTCGAAGGGAAACGTTTTTTTCCAGGCGCCATTGGCCGCCGACACCAGCCATCCCGGCGTGAAGATGATGACGAATGAGAGACCGACGATAAGCAGGGCCGCGCTCAGCTTGCCGAACCAGATCGCCGCCGATCCCACCGGGCGCGAGAAGTAGAACGACATGCGCGCTTCGGTGATGTCGCGGCCGATGAAGCTGGCGCCGAGGATCAGTGCCAGGGCGCCGGCGAACCCGCTTGCGAAAATCGTGGCCGCGACCAGGATCCCGGAACTCTTCAGATTGGTTCCGGGAACGATGGCCAGAAGGAACGGCAGCACCGCGAAGGCCACCGCGGTGACCAGAACGAACTTCTTGTCGGCAATCTCGCGCCGGGCAATGACCATGGTCGAGTTCATGACGATGCCCCCTTTTCTTCGGCCACCGCGAGGAAGATCTCTTCCAGGGTCATGGCCGACACTTCCGAGGCGCTCATGCCGGCGGAACCGCGCAGCCTTTCGAACGCCACATCGTCGTAGTTGCTCACCACCGCCTCGGCGCCGCTTCCCCAGCTCTTCATCTGCGCCGTCTTCAACTGCATCGTTTCCAGTGCCACAGGCTGGGATGGAAAGCGGATCCGCCGGAAGCGCGACTTCAGCGCTTCCACCTCTTCGTCCAGGACCAGATGCCCGTTGCGCAGGATGCCCACGCGGTCTGCGAACATTTCGATCCCGGCCATATCGTGCGTGGTGACCAGCATGGTCGTCCCGCGATCGGCCAGGTCGGCGATGACCTCTTCGAACAGCGACTTGCGCGCGACGACATCGAGGCCCAGGGTCGGGTCGTCGAGGACGATGACCTCAGGCGACATGGCCAGCGCCAGCGCCAGGGACACCTGCTTCTTCTGCCCCTTGGACAAGCTGCCGAAGCGGCTGGTCAGCGGAATATCGAACGAGCGCAGGCGCGCCTCGAGCCCTACCTGATCCCACGTTTCATACAGGCTTCCGCAGAAACGCGAGAGAGCCGCCACGCTCATCTCCGGCGGCGCGTCGGACTCTTCGCTGACCACGGCGACGCGGTTCATCAGCTGCGCGCGTCGAGTCCACACGTCTTCGCCCAGGATCTGAGCGGAGCCGTGATCGGCGCGGATCTGTCCCAGGAGACAGCGGACCAGCGACGACTTGCCGGCGCCGTTGCGGCCGAGCAGTGCATAGACCGAGCCCCTGGGGATTTGCATGGTGACCCCGTCGACGGCGACCTTGCGGCCGTACGAGACTTGGATGTCTGAGAGTTGGATGGCCATGTCCGTCATGATTTCCTCCTGTGCTCGCGGACGATCCGCCCGAAGCTCTGCTCGAGCTCCTCGACCGCATCGTCGACGTCCACGCCGACGGCGATGGCCGTCGATGCATACCTTGATGCTGCTTCCCGGAGCGCGTCGTTGCGCTCCGCTTTCTTCGGCTGTGAGGGCGCGGCCGCCACAAACGTCCCCTCTCCCCGTTTCACCATCAACACTCCACCCTCGGAGAGCCGTTGGTACGCGCGGGCCACGGTGTTCGGGTTGACGCGGAGATCGCGCGCCAGATCGCGCACCGACGGGACGGCGCCCCCGGGCTGCAGAGCACCGAGCGCAATCAGCCGCCGGACGCCCTCTTCGATCTGACGCCAGATCGGTGCGGGATCGCTGGGATTGATGGCGAACATGCGATCACCAGACCTGCCACGAGGGATCGGCGGCGGCGACGGAAGCGGTGCAGAGAAGTACGATGGCGAAGGTTTTCATGACCGCTCCTGACTTACTGTCCTAGTTGCCTAGTACAGTAAGTCGCAACGCCGTTCCTGTCAAGGGGTCGTTGGGAAATGGCCGCCTCTCGTAGCCCCGGCATCCTGCCGGCCGTGCCGCGGGCATCCTGCCCGCGGGAGCTCGCCTAGTAGCGCCGGCTGGAAGCTAGTCCGAAGTCGGGCCAGCCGCAGCCGCGGAGCGGCGGAATCTCGGTAGCCCAGCGCGTCAGCGCTGGGTTTCAAGACAGGAAGCTCAGGAAGCCGCGGAGCGGCGACATCGTCCCCGGGAGCCGCTCAATCGTCCCTACGGGACTCGCCTTTCTGGGTCCACTCAACCCAGCACTGAAGTGCTGGGCTAGCGCTCAATCGTCCCTACGGGACTGAAACGTCCGACGGCTGCTCAGAGTCCGCGCATCGCGCCGTTCACGATGACGGTTGCCCTCAAAGAAAAAGGGCGGGAAAACCATCGCCATTCGTCAGTGGACGACGACCGGCTCTTCCCCCGTCATCATCTCTTCTTCGTCCGAGGTCTTCCGGCTCTGGAACTTCTCCTGAAGATCGTCGAATAGCGAATAGGCCACCGGCGTCGCCAGAAGGGTCAGGAGCAGCGCGAGCGTCTGGCCGCCCATGATCACCGAGCCGATGGCGCGGTTGGTCGCGGCGCCCGTTCCGCTGGAGACGACCAGCGGGATCATGCCGGCCACGAAGGCAAGCGTAGTCATGAGAATCGGCCGCAGCCGGTCGCGATTTGCTTCCCGGATGGCCTCGGCACGTGGCATCCCCTTGGCGCGCAGTCCGTTGGTGTGGTCGATCTGCAGGATGCCGTTCTTCTTGACGATGCCGAACAACACCAGGATCCCCAGCATCGAGAAGATGTTGAGCGACTGGTTGAGAACCAGAATCGAGAACAGCGCGAAGGGGACCGTCAGCGGCAGCGCCAGCAGAATGGTCACTGGATGGACCCAGCTCTCGAACTGCGCGGCGAGGATCAGGTACATGAAGATGATCGAGAGCAGGAAGGCCAGCATGAAGTTGGAGAAGGCGCGGCCCTGCTCGCGTGAGCGGCCGGTGAATCCCGACGCGTACTCCGGGGGCATCTTGAGGTCCTGCGTTTCCTTGACCAGCGCATCCATGACTGTCTGCGCCGAGGTGCCCGGCGCCATGTTTGCGGTGAGCATGACCTGTCGCTGACGGGCGATGCGGTTGATGGACGAAGGTCCGGACCCTGGCGTGATGCTGACGACGTCACGAAGCTGAACGGCTCGTCCGCTGCTGGACGGCACCTGGGCCTGGGCGATGCCCTGCGGATCCTTGCGGTACTCATGTTCGGCCCGCACGTGGACTTCGTACTGCTCGCCGCCCTCGTAGTAATCGGTGACTTTCAATCCGCCGACGAGCACGTTGAGTGTGGAGGCGATGTCCTGGACGCGCACGCCGAGGTCGGCGGCTTTGTCGCGGTCGATGCGCACGCCCAACTCCGGCTTGCCGGTGATCAGGTTGGTGTCAGGATCCACTGCGCCCTGCGTATGCATGTCGCGAAGCCTGGCCAGCAGGGTATCGGAGTACTTCTCGAGCTTGTTCAGGTCGGGCCCGCCGATCCAATACATGATGTCGGCGTTGACGCCACCGCCAAATATATTGACCGGACCGACGGAAGTCCGCAGCTTCAGTCGCGCGTATTGCGGCATCAGTTGGTCGCGCACCTCGGCCATGACTGCGAACTGATCGCGCTTCCGCTTGTTCACCGGAACGAGTTTCACGTAGATGCTGCCCAGGTTCTGGGTGACCTGCGGGTCATCGCCGATGGTGATGACGGTCGTCTCCACCTCGGGGATTTTGCGGACCCGGCTGGCGATCGACTCCATGATCGTCTGCGTGGTCTGCAGGCTCGAGCCCTCCGGTGCGCGCGCGGTCACCTGGAACTGCGACTCGTCATCGGATGGCAGAAAGTTCTTGTTGACCGCCATGCCCAGCGGGACGATCGACAGCAGCGCGGCCACCATGGCCAGGACGACCACCCAGCGATGGGCCATCGACCAATCGAGCATCTTCAAGTACACGCGCTCGATGCGCCCGTACATCCCCCGCTCCCGTGAGGAGGTTCCGTGGGACAGATCCTCGCGGCGCAACCAGCGGGCCGACATCATCGGCGTGAGCGTGAACGACACAAGCAGGGAGACGGCGATGGCGATGGCCATGGTCACGCCGAATGAGTTCATGAAACGTCCTACGATCCCGCCCATGAATGCCACCGGCAGGAAGACCGCAATCAGAGAGAGCGAGGTGGCCATGACGGCCAGTCCCACTTCCTTCGTCCCTTCCACCGCTGCATCGTGCGGCGAGCGCTTCTTCTCTTCCATGAAACGGAAGATGTTCTCCAACACCACCACCGCGTCGTCGATGACGATGCCCACGGCGAGCGTCAGGGCCAGCAGGGTGATGACGTTGAGCGTGAAGTGTTCGTAACGCATCGCGCCGAAGGTGGCGATGATCGAGCTGGGGATGGCCACCGCCGAGATGATGGTCGGCCGGGAGTTGCGGAAAAAGTACAGGAGCATCCCGAAGGCCACCAGCACGCCGGCGAAACGCACCGGGTTGAGAGTCATCCCCGGTCCCGGAATGAAGCAGGCCACCACGAAGGCCGCCAGGCCCGCGCCGATCCGCGCCGCCATGGTCAGCCGGTAGCGGGATGACAGCCACGAGCTAAGCGCGAACAGAATCAGGAAGGGCAGGATGGAGAGATGAAAGGTCGGCAGCCGGTGTGCGAGGTCGTGGAAACCGAACAGCAGGAAGTACACCGCCATGGTGGCGGCAATCATGGTGAAGGCTTCGATCAACTTCGGTGAGGAGAGGAAAAACCACACGATGAGCGCGGCAAAGAGCGACCCCAGGATGAGGTGCTCTTTCACCGCGTCGACGGCGGCGATGACGTAGTCGGACTGATCGCGCACGATCTGCATCGTCCAGCCCTTCGGCAGCGAGACCCGGACTTCTTCCAGCTGCGCCTTCAGGCGGTCGACCACTTCCACGGTGTTGGTGCCCGACTGCTTGCGGATGTTCATGACCACGGCCGGTTTGCCGTCGACGGTAGCGATGGAGACCGGCTCGGCGACGCTGTCCTCGATGTGGGCGACGTCACCGACTTTGACGACGTAGCCGTTGCGCTCCGCCAGCGGAATGTTCGCGAAGTCCTGCGGCGAGAGCACGCGGCCATACGTCCGCAGAGTGAGGTCGCGCAGACCCTGCTCCACCTTCCCGCCGGGAATCTGCACGTTCTGCGACTGCAGCGCCCCTACCAGCTGCGAGGTGGTCAGACCGACCGCGGTGAGCTTGGCGGAGTCGACCACCACGTTGAGCTGGCGCGGCCGGCCGCCGACGATGACCACCTGTCCCACTCCGTTGATGGCTTCGATCCGCCGGCGCAACTTCTTGTCTGCAAATTCGGAGATGTCCCGGATTGGAGCGGGCCCGGAGAGCGCGATGCCCAGGACCGGGGTGGCGTCGGGATCGATCTTCTGGATGATGGGGGGATCGGCGTCTTTCGGCAGCTCGCCAAGAATCGTGTTGACCTTATCCCGCACTTCCTGCGCCGCCACATCGAGATTCTTCTCCAGCACGAAGGTCACGATGACCTGCGACGTACCCTCAGACGAGATGGACTGGAGCTGGTCGATGCCGCTGATGGTGTTGACCGTCTCTTCCAGCTTGTCGGTGATGTCGGTCTCGATCTCTTCCGGTGCGGCGCCGACCAGGCGGGTGGTGATGGTGATGGTTGGAATGTCCACCTTGGGGAAACGATCCACTCCCAGTTGCAGGTAGCCGAACCAGCCGACCACCACCAGAGAGAGGATGATCACCGTCGCGAAGACAGGTCGGCGAACGCAGATTTCAGCAAGCTTGTGCATGATGTTTTTTCTCGATTCCCTGGGTCACGGCGTGATGGTGTGGCCCAGAGACTCCCTGCGACAGAACAGCGGGTTGACTCCTCGGTGGTTCGCCAGATGACGCGGAACCCTTCTGTCGCCCGCTGAAGCGGGCTTCGTTGCAATCGGGTCGACGTTTCCCCCGGCTGACGCCGGGGGCTACAGTCTTTCGCCAGCTGCGCTGGCTGGAAATCCGCTGAAGAGAGTTCGTCTCTTCCTGCGGTGGGGTTCCCTGTGATCTCCAACACTCACGAACACCGAGAATGGTTTTCAAAGCTGATTTGGACAGCTGCAGGCACAGACACTCTTGTCTGTGCGGCCGCTTCCGTCCGATCACGGCGCCATCTCCACTCGCGCAAACAGGCCCGGCCGCAGCTTTCCGTCGCGGTTCGGAAACTCCGTCTCCACGGTGAACGAGCGCGTGGCTGGATCGACCACACCGCCGACCACGGTGACCAGGCCCTCAAACGACTGACCGGGATACGGATCGACCATTGCCTTGACCCGCTGCCCATGACGCACGGTCGCCAGATATTTTTCAGGAACGCGGAAGCGAAGTTTGAGCGGGGACGTCTGCACGACGACCAGAGCCACCGTGTTGTCGCCGAGGCGCTGGCCGACGTCGGTGCGCTTCTCTGCGACGACGCCGTTGATCGGCGAGCGCAGGATGGAGTCCGCCAGCTGCTGCCGGAAAATGGCCGACTGCGCACTGGCCGACTGCTGGGCGGCGCGCGCCTGGGCGAACGCCGACTGGGAGCGATCGTAGGTGGCCTGCGGAATGGACTGCTTTCCGATGAGCTCTTTCTTCCGGCCGAGGTCGCGGGAGGCCTCTTCGGTTGCTGCAGCGGCACGCGCCCCGTCAGCCTGCGCCCGCTGCAGATTCAATCGGACGTACTCCGTTTCCAACGCGAGCAACGGCTGACCGCGCTCGATTCGCGACCCCTCGTCGACATACATCGCCGCCACGCGACCGGGATTCCTGACCGAAAGCTCCGAGCGGACCGGCGAGACGAACTCGCCGCTGGCCACGATAGTGCCCCCTGACTCGGATGCCAGCGCCGCGGCCGCCTGGATCTGCGGATCGGTGGACGTCGCTACCGAGGTCGCAGAAGTCTGCGTGGCCGCGGAGGAGACCTGCTGGACATCGGCGGGCAGCGGAGGAGCTTCGGCCGCTTGGGCCTGAGGCGCATCAGCTTTCTTGCCGCAGGCGACCAGTGCGACCACTGTGAGGAGGAGAGCGGAACGGATCATTCGACGGATCATTACTTCTTCACTCCAGCGACTTCGTTCTGGTCTTGCGACAGACCGTTGATGGGTTGGATCGGATCTGCTGACGGGCCGGAGGCAGGCCGCAGCTTCAGAGCCTCTTCGAGCGCGCCTGCCGCATACCAGACACGCAACTCGGCAAGTTCACGATTCAGTGATTCCTCGGCGACCGCGCGACGCGCATTGGCCACGGAGGTCTCCGACGAGGCCACATCCAGCGAGGTGCCTTCCTGGGCCCGGTAGAGCTCGAAGACCTGCGCGTATTCCGCTTCTGCAGCGGCCATCTGCTCTCGGGCCAGACCAAGACTGGTCTCGGCGGCACGGAGGGCCGCAAACGCCTGACGCACGTCTTCGCGTGCGCCCACTCGGGCGGTTTCCAGATCGAGGCGCGCCTGAAGCTGGCGAGCCTTCGCCGCGGCCACACGGGCCTCCACCTCGCCCGACTGCAGCAGCGGCACATTGAACCGCAGCGCTCCATACGCATACTGCGGCGAGGGAAACTGCGACTTCTGGTTGATGAAGCCGCCGTCGAATGTGAGGGTGGGAAACCAGAAGCCGCGCTGCTTCTGGATCTCGAGCTGCGCAATGCGCTCGTTGTTCGCGGCCAGGGCGACGTCGGCGCGCGAGGACTCCGCGCGGCGGATCAGCGACTCCTCGCTCTCCAGCGAAGGAAGGGGATGATCGGGGCTGACCGCCACGATCGGGCCGTCCAGATCGAGATCGGCGCGCAAGCGGCTCGCCGCGTTCTCGCGGCTCTGTTCCGCCAGAGCCATGAGGCGCTGCGCCGACTTGATGGCCGTTTCCGCGCGGAGCACGTCCACTCTGGTCACTTCGCCCGCCTCAAAGAACGCACTGGCCTGCGTGCGACGTTTCTCCGACAGAGTCACGTTGCGCTTCTCCACATCGATCAGCGATTCCGCATTCACCAGAGCGAGATAGTTGGAGGCTACCCGCAACAGGACCGCGTCTTCCGTCCCCCGCTCCGCTTCCCGGGCGTTGATCACTCCCAGCTTTGCCTGCGAATACGCACGGAACTCGCGGCGCCCGGCATACAGCGGCTGCGACAGGACCACGCGATAGCTCCAGTCGTTTTTCGCCAGGATGGTTCGAGCGTCCTCTCCATTGCCGAAGGAGACGTCAATGCTGTTGCGCACCGCACTCCCCGAGAGGGCGATTCGCGGAAGAACGTTGGAGAGCAGCTGCTGGCGAGTGGCGTCCGCAACGCGGATGTCGGCACGGGCCCGTTCCACGGAGTTGTTGACGGTCAGCGCCCGCTGCAGCGCCTCCTGGAATGTGAGGGTGGTCTGGGCGGAAGCCGTAGCGGCCAACGCGGTGAGAAACATCGTCAGCACAGCCCGATTCACTTTCCACTCCGTGGATCCTGCGGACGCACAGCGATCCCATGAAGGATCGTCTGCGCGATCAGGTTGATGTCCGATTCTTCAGGTGGCGGCGCATCTTCGAGCACCCGCTCGATGATCACAGCGCTGCTGCCCTCGATGATGAGAATGGCCAGCCGTTCCGGATCCGCCTCCCGCACTTCCCCGCGGGCCATCGCTTCACGGAGCGAGTCGGCGATGCGCCGCACCCGCGCCTCGTACTGTGGCTGACAGGCCCGCTTGTGCCGCCGCTGCTGCTGCGGATTGCCCTCGGGATACCGGAAGGAGAGATACAGCCGGAAAAACTCGCGGTTCGCCTGAAAAAACTGAATCTCCGCGGTGATCACCGCCCGCAGCTTCTCCTCAAAGCGCGCATCCGTGGCCAGCGCCTCTTCCACACGCCGATGCAGCTCGGAGATGGCCCGCTCGAACGTTTTCTCGACCAGCTCGTCGCGGTCGCGGAAATAAAGATAGATCGTTCCCTTGGCAACGCCCGCTTCCTCAGCGATCTCCTGCATCGTTGCCGCCGCCATCCCCTTGCGGGCGATGACGCGCATGGCGGCGTCCTGAATGGACTGGACGCGAAACTCCTGGACGACATCTTCTTTGGAGCGGCTGGAGGCTTTGTCGGTCATAGTTCGGTCTGCTGAACGGATGGTCAGTCAATCAGAATTCCCGGTCAGAAACAAGAACGTCCTGGTCAGTCATCCCCGACGCGCGGCATTTGTCGACGATTTGTGACCGGCGCGCGGGCCACAGCCTTTTGCGGATATTGAGCTTCGCGCTGTAGCGACTGCCTTCGCGGCCGCCGTTTTTCTGGCCCCACGCGTTTCCCCGGGCAGAGCCCGGTCCTGGTCTGTGTGGCGCGCCTTCGCGCCCCTCCCGTCGCTCACCAACCCCAGACGGCGGCGTTTGTCGCAGAGCGTTCGCCACCGTTTCGCTTTCGATCAGACTCCTGGCCGCCGGCGATGCAACTTGATGGCGCGGCTTTCAAGAAACCGTCAGCAGAACAGGGGCTTCGCGGGCCCGCCCCCTCGAGTGTCCTTCTCCCCGCACACGGGGAGAAGGTGCCGAAGGCGGATGAGGGGTTCTCACTCGACGAAACAGGACCCCTCATCCCCGCTTCGCGGACCTTCTCCCGCTGCGGCGGAAGAAGGACACTCGATGGGGAGGCTCCCGTTTCTCCCCATCAATCGCTGCGCTTCCTGCGCAGTGCCCTCGCTCACAATGACGGCTGGGCCAGTCACTCCACGCATTTGAGCGCGCAATTTGCTGGAGGGCTGACGATGCGGAAACTTTTGAAGCGCGTTCTGATCACTGCCGGCGGAGTGGCTGCAGCGGTCGTCGCCGAGCGATTTCTGATGGCCGCTCCCCGATACCGCGGTGCCGTCAGCGACCACTTCGATGGCGATCACTTCCACAACCTCGAACCGGGGTGGCAGAGCGAAGGCTCGTTCCTGAAGTGGCAGCTGAACCGGAAACGTGGATCGTGGCCCGACTGGATCGATACGCCGCCCGGCCCTCCCCCGCCGCACCGCGTCATCGACGGCAAGCTGCGCGTCACCCTGATCAACCACGCAACGCTGCTCATCCAGATGGACGGCATGAACATCCTCACCGATCCCATCTGGTCGGAGCGCACCTCCCCGGTCGGCTTCGCCGGGCCTCGCCGTCACCGCGCCCCCGGAATCCGTTTTGAAGAGCTCCCGCCCATCGATGTGGTGCTGGTCAGCCACAACCACTACGACCATCTCGACCTCCCCACTCTGGCCAGGCTGCAGCAACAACATCGCAGCGCGATCTTCACGCCACTGGGCAATGCTGCGCTCATGCGGCAGCACGGAATCGACAGCACTCAGGAGCTCGACTGGTGGCAGGGGGCCGCGGCCGGCCCGCTGCGGATCACCGCGGTACCGTCCAAACATTTCTCCGCCCGCGGCCTGTCCGACCGCAACTGCAATCTCTGGGGCGGCTTCGTGATCAGCGGCCCCTCCGGCAACGTCTACTTTGCCGGGGACACCGGATGGGGAGGTCATTTTGCAGACGTCGGTCGCCGCTTCGGTCCCATCCGCCTGGCCTTGCTCCCGATCGGGGCGTATCTTCCGAGGTGGTTCATGCACAACGCGCACATCGATCCGGTGGAGGCAGTGGACGCGCACCTCGCGTTGAAAGCGAGAACCAGCGTGCCGATGCATTACGGGACCTTCCGGCTTTCCGACGAAGGGATCGACGATCCCATCCGCGACCTGCAGGCTGCGATGAAACAGAAAGGGCTCACCGACTTTCTGGTGCTCGACCAGGGAGAAGGGCAGGAGGTTCGATGACGCGCACGATGGGACACTGGTCGCACGGGATCTGCGATTACGCGCTGGTGGTCCTGCTGGCCATGGGCCCGTCGATCGCCGGATTTGCCGGGCGGCAGGCCTCCTGGTCCTACCTCATCGCCGTCCTGCTGCTCGCGCTGACCGTGGTCACCCGCTCGCCGCTGGGCGTCCTTAAGGTCGTGAGCTTTCCGCTGCATGGAGCCGTCGAGCTTCTGATCGCATTCATGTTGCTGGCGTTGCCGTGGATCGCCAACTTCGCGAATGGAATCCACTCCCGGAACTTTTACGTGGCCACCGGCATGCTGATGCTGGCGCTGTGGTTCCTCACCGACTTCCGGATGATGCGGAGCCGTCCACCGATCGAAGCTGCCGGTCGTGCAGACGCCCCAGAAGCAAAGGGGCCAGCAGAGCACCGATGAACGCGGTGCCCATGTCTTCCTGGGTGTCCCAGACATCGCCCTGCGTCCCGAGGAAGGCGTCGCCCTTGCCTCCGGTGGCCACGGAGACGCGCCATTCCAGCAGCTCGTAGGCGGCGCTGATGGCCAGACAGATGCACACCACGATGGCGTACGTCCACCAGCGACCGCGTACGACCTTGCGACGAATCAGAATCTCGCGCGCGATGATGGCGGGCACGAATCCCTGCGCGAAGTGGCCAATCCGGTCGTAGTTGTTACGCATCCCGCCGAACAGGTCGCGCATCCAGAAGCCCAGCGGCACCTCGGCGTAGGTGTAGTGCCCGCCCACCATCAAGATGATGGCGTGAATCCCGAGGAGAAAGCAGGCCAGCGAGGTGAGCGGAAACCGTCGCGAGGTGGCGGCGAGCACCACTGCGCCGATGAATACGGGAAACACTTCCAGGAACCAGGTGAAGTAGTCGTGCGGATGAACCGCTGACCAGACCAGGACCAGTGCCACCACGACCACGATGGCGAGCGAGAAGGGCCGCCATCGGACTGCGGAAACAGCGGACATGGCGGAATCGTACAACCGCTGTCCGTGAATCCGCGCAGTCAGTGATGAATTGGGCGGGAGGAGCGGCTCTGTCCCCGATCAGCCCGCGGCAGGGGGCGCAAGAATGTGGCCCCCGGCGCCAGACGGGGGATTGCGCAG
>JBKJQB010000064.1:0-2536 GCA_046594105.1 Thermoanaerobaculia bacterium | reverse complement strand
AGGAGAGACCCCTCACCCCCGCTTCGCGGACCCTCTCCCCGCTGCGGCGGGGAGAGGGAACTCGCGTGAGGATGTGTCAGCGAGATCTCAACAGCGCTGCACCACCTCGCTGCTCGGCGAAATCCCGCCGGCAGGATGCCGGCGTTACGAAGGCTTCAGCTGGATGCCGAGCTCCGTCAGTTGCTTCTCGTCGACCGGCGACGGGGCCTCGCTCATCAGATCCTGTCCCCGTGAAGTCTTGGGGAAGGCGATGACATCGCGCAGCGATTCGGCGCGGGCCATCAACATGATCATGCGGTCGAGACCGAGGGCGATGCCGCCGTGGGGAGGCGCTCCGTAACGGAAGGCATCGAGCAGGAAGCCGAAGCGAGAGCTGGCCTCCTGGTCGCTGATCCCCAGAGCGCGGAACATGCGCGATTGAATCTCGGTGCTGTGGATGCGGATCGATCCGCCGCCGAGCTCCAGGCCGTTCATCACCACGTCGTAGGCGCGCGCCAGCACGTTGCCGGGATCGCTCTCCAGCTTGTCCAGATCGGCGACTGAGGGCGAGGTGAAGGGATGATGTCGCGCGAAGAAGCGTCCGCTCTCTTCGTCCCACTCAAAAAGCGGGAAGTCGACCACCCAGAGAAAATCAAAGCGGTCTGCGGGGATCAGCTTCTGTTCGCGGGCAATACGCACGCGCAACTGGCCGAGAACATCCCAGACCTTCTGCGTCTTGCCTGCGACGAGAAGGGCCAGATCGCCGGGGCCGGCGCGGAAGGCTTCGCGCAGGGACTCGAAGCGCGCCTCGTCCAGAAACTTCTTGATGGACGCTCCCCGCTGCTCGTCGAACTTGACCCAGATCAGTCCCGTTGCGCCGAGCTGCTTCGCCTCCTCAGTCAGGTCATCGAGCTTTTTCCGGGAGAACGCCGCGCCGCCCGGCACCACGATCCCGCGCACGGTCTCCGCTTCCTGGAACGCGGGAAACTCGATCGATTTCGCCACGGAGGTCACGTCGGTCAGTTCCATTCCGTAGCGCGTGTCCGGGCGGTCGATGCCGAAGCGATCCATGGCTTCCTGCCAGCGCATTCTGGGAAACGGGATGGTCACCGGGATGTTGGCGATGGGAAAAATCTCCGCGAACAGCTTCTCGATCAGGGCGAAGATGAATTCCTCGTCGATGAAGGAGGCCTCCACGTCGATCTGCGTGAACTCCGGCTGCCGATCGCGACGGAGGTCCTCATCGCGGAAGCAGCGTGCGATCTGGTAGTAGCGATCCAGTCCGCCCACCATCAACAGTTGCTTGAAAATCTGCGGAGACTGCGGCAGCGCGTAGAACTGCCCGTGATGCACGCGGCTGGGAACTAGGTAGTCGCGCGCTCCCTCCGGCGTCGACTTGGTCATCATGGGCGTCTCGATTTCCAGGAAGCCGCTTCGATGCATGTAGTCCCGGATGCCGAAGGCGATGCGATCGCGCAGCACGAAGTTGCGAGCGAGCGGGGCGCGGCGCAGATCGAGGTATCGATACTTCAACCGCAATTCCTCGGCCGCGTCGGTCTGGTCTTCGATCATGAAGGGGGGCGTCTCCGAGCGGCTGAGCAGCTCGATGGAAGTGGCCACCACCTCGATGTCCCCGGTGGCCAGCTTCGGGTTTCGAGTCTGCTCGCTGCGACGGGAGACCGTGCCTTCGATCCGCACAACGTATTCCGTGCGCAGTTCCTTGGCTGCGGCGACCAGCCCTGAATTCGCGCCGCGTTCCTGATCGACCACCACCTGGAGGATCCCGCTGCGGTCGCGCAGATCGAGGAAGATCAACTCCCCGAAATCGCGCCTTTTCTGGATCCAGCCGAAGAGCTCGACCGTGCGCTCCGCGTCCGACGCGCTCAACGTTCCCGCGTACGTGCGCGCAGCACCCTTCACCGGTTGCCCTCCTGCAGATAAACGTCCTTCAGTTCGACGTAGTGCTTCCACGACGACTCCAGCCGCTCGATTTCTTCCGTGGTGAGATCCCGTTTCACCTTCGCCGGGATGCCCAGCACCAGCGTTCGAGGAGGCACGTTCATCCCTTCGCTCACCAGTGCGCCGGCGCCGACCAGAGCCAGCTCTCCCACATGCGCGCCATCCAGAACGCGCGACCCCATGCCGATCAGTGCGCCGCGATCGATGTGACAGCCGTGGGCGATGACTCCGTGCCCCACCGTCACCTCGTCCCCGATCACCACGTCGTGCATGGCGGTGGTCACGTGAATCGTGCAGTTGTCCTGGATGTTGGTGCGCGCCCCGATGCGGATGGAGTGCACGTCGCCTCGAATCACCGTGCCGAACCAGATCGAGGAGTCGTCGCCGATGACCACGTCACCGACGAGCGTGGCGTTCTCCGCCACCCAGGTGCGGTTTCCCAGGCTGGGATGCTGGCTTCTGTGAGGTCTGAGCATGCGGGGCCGGACTCTAGCACGCGGGCGTCGGCTACAATTTCTCCATGGCCCACCGCATTCCTTTCGTCAACCGCGCGCACGAGGTGTCGCGCGTGGAAGCCTTCAGCGACGTCATTTTCGGC
>JBKJQB010000145.1:0-6563 GCA_046594105.1 Thermoanaerobaculia bacterium | reverse complement strand
GTTGATCGTGTCGTCCAGCGCCGCCACCTCGCCCTTGGCCCCCACCGTGATGGTCTGGGACAGGTCGCCGCGGGCCACGGCCGTGGTGACCTGGGCGATGTCGCGCACCTGGCTGGTGAGGTTGGACGCCATGGAGTTCACCGAGTCGGTGAGGTCCTTCCACGTGCCGGCCACGCCGTGCACCTGGGCCTGGCCGCCGAGGCGGCCCTCGGTGCCGACCTCCCGGGCCACGCGGGTGACCTCGTCGGCGAACGCCCGCAGGGTGTCGGTCATGGAGTTGATGGTGTCGGCCAGGGCCGCCACCTCACCCTTGGCCTCGACGGTGATCTTCTGGGTCAGGTCGCCCCGGGCCACGGCGGTGGCCACCTGGGCGATGTTGCGCACCTGGCTCGTGAGGTTCGACGCCATCACGTTCACCGAGTCCGTGAGGTCCTTCCACGTCCCGGCGACACCCTTCACCTCGGCCTGGCCGCCGAGCTGCCCTTCGGTTCCGACCTCGCGCGCCACGCGCGTGACTTCCGATGCGAACGCGCCGAGCTGATCGACCATCGTGTTGATGGTGTTCTTCAGCTCGAGCAGTTCGCCGCGGACATCGACGGTAATTTTCTTGGAGAGGTCGCCGAGTGCGACGGCGGTGGTGACCTCGGCAATGTTGCGCACCTGGCCGGTGAGATTGCCGGCCATGGCATTCACCGAGTCGGTCAGATCCTTCCAGGTACCGGCCACGCCGCGCACTTCCGCCTGCACCCCGAGTTTCCCCTCGGTGCCCACTTCGCGCGCCACGCGGGTGACTTCCGATGCGAACGCTCCAAGCTGATCGACCATCGTGTTGATGGTGTTTTTCAGCTCCAGCAACTCGCCGCGAACGTCGACGGTGATTTTCTTCGACAGATCACCGAGTGCGACCGCGGTGGTGACCTCGGCGATGTTTCGCACCTGTCCGGTCAGATTGCCGGCCATGGCATTCACCGAGTCGGTCAGATCCTTCCAGGTTCCGGCGACGCCGGGCACTTCGGCCTGACCGCCCAGACGACCATCAGTACCAACCTCACGCGCCACACGGGTGACTTCTGCGGCGAACCCGTTGGGCTGGTCGACCATCGTGTTGATGGTGTTCTTCAGCTCGAGAATCTCGCCCTGCGCTTCGGCCGTGATTTTCTTCGACAGGTCGCCAAGCGCGACCGCCGTGGTGACCTCGGCAATGTTGCGCACCTGGCCGGTCAGATTGCCAGCCATGGAGTTCACCGAATCGGTGAGATCTTTCCAGGTTCCCGCCACGCCCTTGACCTCGGCCTGGCCGCCCAGTTTTCCTTCCGTTCCGACCTCGCGGGCCACGCGTGTGACTTCGGCGGCGAACGAGTTGAGCTGATCGACCATCGTGTTGATCGTGTTCTTCAGCTCCAGCATCTCGCCACGGACTTCGACGGTGATCTTCTTCGACAGATCGCCCATGGCCACGGCCGTGGTGACGTCAGCGATGTTTCGAACCTGACCGGTCAGGTTCGAGGCCATGGCGTTGACCGAGTCGGTCAGATCCTTCCATGTACCAGCGACTCCAGGTACCTCGGCTTGACCGCCCAGCCGCCCTTCCGTGCCGACTTCGCGGGCCACGCGTGTGACTTCGGAGGCGAACGAACGGAGCTGATCGACCATGGAGTTGATCGTTTCTTTCAATTCCAGAATCTCGCCGAGCGCCTCGGCGGTGATCTTCTTCGACAGATCGCCGTTGGCGACGGCCGTCGTGACCTCGGCGATGTTGCGAACCTGCGAAGTCAGGTTGGCGGCCATGGAGTTGACCGAGTCGGTCAGATCCTTCCAGGTGCCGGAGACGCCTTTGACGTCCGCCTGTCCGCTGAGTTTTCCTTCCGTGCCGACCTCGCGGGCCACGCGGGTGACTTCCGAGGCGAAGGAGCGGAGCTGATCGACCATGGTGTTGATGGTTTCTTTCAGCTCCAGGATCTCGCCCCGCGCATCGACGGTGATCTGCTTGGAGAGATCGCCGTTGGCCACGGCCGTGGTGACCTGGGCGATGTTCCGCACCTGGTTGGTGAGGTTGGCGGCCATGTAATTGACCGAGTCGGTCAGATCGCGCCACGTGCCGGTGACTCCCTGAACGTCTGCCTGACCGCCGAGTTTGCCTTCGCTGCCCACTTCGCGCGCCACGCGCGTGACTTCCGAGGCGAAGGACCGCAGTTGATCGACCATCGTGTTGATGGTGTTCTTGAGCTCGAGGATTTCGCCGCGTGCTTCGGCGGTGATTTTCTTGGAGAGGTCGCCGCGGGCAACGGCGGTCGTGACTTCGGCGATGTTACGGACCTGGCCGGTGAGGTTGGAGGCCATGGAGTTGACCGAGTCGGTGAGATCTTTCCAGGTACCAGCAACACCCTTCACATCGGCCTGACCGCCCAGTTTGCCTTCGGTGCCCACTTCGCGCGCCACACGGGTAACTTCCGAGGCGAAGGAGGCCAGCTGGTCGACCATGGTGTTCACGGTCTTGGCGGTGCGGAGGAACTCGCCCTTCAGCGGGCGGCCGTCGAATTCGATGGCCATGGTGCGGGACAGATCGCCGCGGGCAACCGCGCCGATGACTCGGGAGATCTCGTTGGTGGGCTGCACCAGGTCGCTGATCAGCGAGTTGATCGACTCGGTGATGATGGCCCACTGCCCGCCTGCGTTGGGGACCTGGGCCCGGTTGTTGAGCTTTCCTTCCTTACCGACGACGTCTGCGATCCGTTCTACTTCGCGGGCCGTCTTCTCGTTGAGCTCGAGGATGTCGTTGAGGGTGTCGGCGATCTTGCCCGCAGAACCGGTGAACTCCACCGGCATGCGAACTTTGAAGTCGCCCTTCTTCATCGCTGTGAGCGTGCGCAGGAGGAGCCGCTCGAAGTCCTTATGAGAAAGCTCGGTGGCTTTCTCGATCCCAATACCCGTGGTCATGGCGCGAGGTTCCTCCAGGAAAATCGATCGTGGTGAATCGAATCTGTTAGCTGGATCTTATGTGTTTTGTAGTGTGGAAAGGACTGGTGAGCACAGAGCTCCGCTTCCAGATCTGGGGGTTCCGGATGCAGCTTTTGAGCCACGGATGAGCCTGCGGAGTGTCAGAAAAATTGAGGGCGGAGAACGGCTGGCTGCGCTGGCGTGGTTGTGGGCGCCGCTTCCGAGAAACTCCCAGGTTTTATGCGAGGTTGCGGGCGCTCCCGCTGCTGGAATCAGGGGGCCGGAACCTCAGATCTGTCCGTGATCAGCCCGCGTCAGCGGGCGCAAGAATTTAGCCCCCGGCGCAAGCCGGGGGATTTCCGAGCCCGTCAGAAACGAGCCCGCGTAGGGGGCGACAGAAGAGCAGCGTAGTCGCCCTGCGATCCAACTCCAGACCTCTTCTGTCGCCCGCTACGCGGGCTCGCAAGCGTGGGCTCCTCGTTGTCCCCCGGCTGGCGCCGGGGACTAAATTCTTGCGCCGGCTACGCCGGCTATGGATCGCCCAGTTTCTTTTTGGGAAGGATCTGCAATCAAGTGCTTGTGAATGAAACAGTGGTGTAGAACGCTCGGGGAGACCGGTGCCTTCGGAGCGCCGGCATGCTGCCGGCCGGTCCGCGGGCATCTTGCCCGCAGGTGCTCGCAAAACTGCGCCGGCTGGAAGCCGGCGGACCGGCCGGCAAGGATGCCGGCGCTCCGTTCGCTTCGCTCAGAACCGCGGAGACACGGGGAAGCGCGCTCGGGAGGGCGGGCCCTCTGCCTTATTGCTGTCCGGTCGTGGTCGTCGCCGGCGGGGGCTCGCTGGTGTTCGTGCTCGCAGGTGGCGCGCTCGTATTGGTGATCGGCGGCGGTTCGATCGGTCGCTGGAGCGGCGGCGGTTCGCGAGGCGCTGGTTCGCGGCGCGGTTCCCTCGGAAACGGCTGCGCGGGAATGTTGAGTGGCTCCGACGACGGGGCCGGCGCGGTCTGCGGCCGGAACACGCCGCCGGTCAGCGTCGTATCGGTCACCGGGGGCGTGAATCCGGTCATCGTCGCGGCGTCTCCCGTCACATGCGACGTGTCGATGACGATGGGATTGCCGAACTGATCGACCAGAGCGGCGGGCAGCGCCTGCGGGCTGTGCACGGGGCATGGATTGGTCGGCTGGGTTCCAGCCTTGAAGGCTTCGAGCACGATCAGTCTCGCCGGACACTGAGGCGTAGCCACTCCGCCACTCGACTCGTCCACATCGACCAGCGTCATGTTCTCCGGCATCGGGAAGTCCACGTTGGGCTGTCCGGCCGTCACCGCCTGCATGTACCGCGTCCAGATCGGCACGGCGGCCTGACCGCCGGAGAGTCCGGTCGGCGCGTTGTCATCGAAGCCGAGCCAGAGCAGAGTCAGCGTCTTCGGGGTGAATCCGATGAACCACGCATCGCGTTTGTCGTTCGTCGTCCCCGTCTTGCCTGCAGCGATCAACTTGAACCCCAGCGACCTGGCGCCCGCTGCCGTTCCCCGGTCGACCACGCCCTTCATCACGTTCGCCAGGATGTACATGTCGCGGGCCGGATAGACCTGCACCGGATTGACGGCATCTCCGGCCGAGACCACATGGCCGCGGTCGTCGGTGACGAAGCGGATGGTCCGCAACGGCAAGCGCGATCCGATGCGGGCGATGGTGGAGTAGGCATCGGCCATCTCGATGGGAGGAATGGCCACCGAGCCGAGGAGCATGGAGGGTTGCTTGTCGATCTCGGACACGATGCCGAGGGTGTGGGCGGTCTTGATGACCGCGTCGATCCCGATGGCCAGCCCGATCCGGACGGAAGCGGAATTGAGCGACTCTTCCAACGCCTCGCGCACGGTCACGGTCTGGTGATACGAGTCCTCGTAGTTGCGCGGGGACCAGTCATCCCCGAACTTGCGCTTCAACACCAGGCGCGTATCGCTGACCAGTGTGGCCGGGGTGATGTTCTGATTCGACAGGCTCGGCTCGAAGGCCGTGGCGAACACGAACGGCTTCATCAGCGATCCGATCTGCCGCTTCGCGTTCAGAGCCCGGTTGAATTGATTGAGGTCGTAGTTGCGGCCGCCGATGAGAGCGCGGATCTCTCCTGCCGCCACATCGACGCTGATCAGCGCACCCTGCAGCGGCTGATCAGCGCGCCGCAGGTTCTTGTTCGCCTTCTCCAGTGCCTGCAGCCCGTTGTCCAGTGTGCGCGCCGCCGCATCCTGCTGATTCAGGTCGATGGCCGTGTAGATCTGCAAACCCCGCCCTTTAACGTCCTTGATGCCGTAGTCGCGCGACATCTCCTGAAGGACGCGATCGACGTAGAACGGAATCGACGACAACCCGCTCCGCTGGCGAAACGGCTTCTGCGGCAGCGGGGTGGCCATGGCCCGGTCGTACTCCGGCCGGTCGATCTTCTTGTTGTGGACCATCAGGCCAAGAACCGTGTTCCGACGGGTCATCGCCGACTCTGCGTGCGTGAACGGCGAGTAGTTGTTCGGGCTGCGGATCATGCCGGCCAGCAACGCCGCCTCGGATGCATTCAGCTCGGCAACCGGCTTCCCGAAGTAGAACCGCGCCGCCTCCCCCACCCCGAGGACCGAGATCGACCGGTTGCGCCCGAGGTAGATGTCGTTGAGGTACGCCTCCAGGATTTCGCGCTTCGAATACTTCGCGTCGAGCACGACGGCCATGAATGCTTCAACCGCCTTGCGCTTGAAGGTGCGCTCGTTGGTCAGGTAGTAGTTCTTGACCAGCTGCTGGGTGAGAGTCGACCCGCCCTGGGTCACCCCTCCCGCCTTGACGTTGCGGAACAGGGCACGCGACAGCCCGATGGGATCGACGCCGGGGTGATGCCAGAAGCGGATGTCCTCGGTCACCACCACGGCGTCCTGCAGGACCTTCGGCACCTGATCGAGGGTGACCGGACGGCGATTCTCCAGCTGATCGCTGAGGATGGAGGTGAGCAGCTCCGGCTCCAGCGCTGCGTTGTCGATCGGGGCGGCCTGTCGCAACGAAACGACCGATTCCAGCGTCGCACCGTTAAAGACAATGCGCACCGGCTGGGCCGGGTAGGCGCCGGTGGGATGGTTGAACTCCCGCGTGTAGATGTCGATCTGCCCTTTGCCGCGGACGTAGTCGCCGGCCTGCGTCAGTGAGGGCGCCACGCGGTACCCGAGTCGATCGAGCTTCTCCAGCAGATCATCGGCGGAGAGGACGTTGTTCGCCTTCAGCGGCGTGTAGTCGGCGTAGATGCGCGTGGGAAGGGATAGCCGGCGGATCTCGAACTTGCCGACCGACTGCCGGTAGACCCACAACGAGAGCGCCGCGATGGCCACCAGAATGGCTACCACGGAGATCGAGAGGATCTGGAACACCGTGCGGCGTCTGGGCAGCCGTTTCTTGAAGTTTGCCTGGTCCATCGCGTCGAGACACCAGCTGCGGGCTCCCGGCGCCCCTGTGCTGACGCCGCTCAGTCACTGCGCGGCGATTGCAAGGTTCCGTCCACCTCGCTTCGGATCGCGGCGGTAGGAGTGGAACAGCGCCTCGCTCGGCACGCCGGGAGAATGGCCGCGCAAGGTCTCCACTCCGCCATCGCATCG
>JBKJQB010000119.1:0-3198 GCA_046594105.1 Thermoanaerobaculia bacterium | reverse complement strand
GAAAGTCTTGGAGCGCGATCATGGCGGTGCCTTGGGCAACCAGCGCCGCCGGCCGTGCCGGCCTAGCTCGATGCGTTGCGTCATCCAGCGTGTGCGTCGCGCCTCGGTCCGGGTTGGCCAGGAGATCGTGTCGGAGATCGACGCGGGGCTTCTCGTGCTCGTTGGGATCGAGAAAGGTGACTCGGAGGCCGCCGTGGTCAGCGGCGCGCGAAAGATTCGAGAGCTCCGCATCTTCAGCGACGAGGCGGGGAAGATGAATCGGGATGTGATCGAGGTGGGGGGAGCGATCCTCGCTGTATCGCAGTTCACTCTGGCCGGCTCGATCGATAAGGGGAGACGGCCGGCGTTCGATCGCGCCGAGGAGCCGGTTCGGGCCCGCGTTCTCTTCGACCGTTTCGTCGAGGAGCTTCGGTCGACAGGCATCCCTGTCAGCACCGGGCACTTTCAGGAAATGATGATCGTCTCGCTGGAAAACGATGGACCGGTGACCTTCGTCCTCGAACGGGATTGATCCCTGAGACTCGGCGAGACCCTTGTCCGCCTCCCAATCGCTATACTCGCGCGCCATGCCATACAGCCCCAGCGATCTCGAACCGAAGTGGCAGAAAGCCTGGGCCGACGCACGCGTCGCCGAGGTCGATCTCCGCGCCCCGGGCGAGAAGTTCTACATGCTCAACATGTTTCCGTACCCCTCCGGCGATCTCCATGTCGGACACGGACGGAACTACATCCTCGGCGACGCGCTCTACCGCTATTTCCGCATGCGCGGCCGCATCGCCCTCAATCCCATGGGATGGGACGCCTTCGGTCTTCCGGCCGAAAACGCGGCCATCAAGCGGGGGACCCACCCGGGAGCATGGACGCGCGCCAACATCGCCCGGATGAAGGAAGGGTTCGCCCGCTGGGGAATCCTGTACGACTGGTCGAAGGAGTTGGCCTCGTGCGAGCCGGAGTATTACCGCTGGAATCAGTGGCTCTTCCTGCAGCTGTACAAGCGCGGGCTGGCCTATCGCGGAAAGGCTCCGGTGAACTGGTGTCCGTCCGACGCCACGGTGCTGGCCAACGAGCAGGTGGTCGACGGCCGCTGCGAACGATGCGGAACCGAGGTAGTGCAGCGCGAGCTGGAGCAATGGTTTCTGAAGATCACCGACTTCGCAGACCGTCTCGACGCCGGGCTGGACAGCCTCCCCGACTGGCCGGAGAAGGTGAAGCTGATGCAGCGGAACTGGATCGGCCGGTCCGTCGGTGCCGATGTCGAATTTGACGTTCCGCGACTCGGACATGCCCTCCGTGTCTTCACCACGCGGCCCGACACGATTTATGGCGCGACCTTCATGGTCCTGGCGCCCGAGCATCCCGACGTGCCGATGTTGCTGGAAGGCAATCAGGACCGGGCGGAGATCGAACAGTGGATCGGCGTCATCCGCAACCAGAGCTCCCTGGAGCGTCAGGAGTCGGGGAAGGAAGGTCGTTTCACCGGCCAGACGGCGATGAATCCCTTCACCAACGAGCCGATTCCGATCTGGCTGGGGAACTTCGTGCTGATGCAGTACGGGACCGGCGCGATCATGGCAGTGCCCGGCCACGACCAGCGCGACTTCGAGTTCGCGCGGGAGTTCCGGTTGCCCATTCGCATCGTGGTGAAGCCTTCCGGTGCGGAAGAACCGATTCTGGACTCGCTCACCGAGGCCTTTGTGGTCAAGGACGACGCCTCAGTAGCGGTGAACTCCGGGATGATCACGGGGCTCTCCACGCCGAAGGCGATCGATCGCGTGATCGGAGAGATCGAGCGGATGGGCATCGGCCGGAAGATGGTTCGTTACCGCCTGCGCGACTGGCTCATCTCGCGGCAGCGCTACTGGGGCACGCCCATCCCCATGCTGTATTGCGATGCCTGCGGGCTGGTGCCCGTCCCGGAGGATCAGTTGCCGGTGACGCTGCCGATGGACGTCGAGTTCACCGGCCGCGAGGGCAATCCGCTGGCCAGGGACGAGCGCTTCGTGAACACCACCTGTCCGCAATGCAAGGGTGCGGCGCGGCGGGAGACCGACACCATGGACACATTCGTCGACTCCTCCTGGTACTACGCGCGCTTCCTCTCCGCCGGCGATGCCACCCGGATCTTCGATTCGGATCTGGCCAATCGCTGGCTCCCGGTCGACCAGTACATCGGGGGCATCGAGCACGCAATCCTGCACCTGCTCTATGCCCGTTTCATCTGCCGGGCCATGCATGACATGGGTCTGGTGGCCTTCGAGGAGCCGTTCACCCGCCTGTTCAATCAGGGCGTGATCACCAAAGAGGGCTACCGCGATCCCACGCAGAATCTGCAATGGGTCGCCCTGGACGAGGTGGAGTGGCGCGACGACAAGCCGTTCCGCAAGGGGAGTGGCGTCGAGCTGGTGCCGGAAGTCGGCAAGATGTCGAAGTCGCGCTACAACGTGGTCCCGCCCGACGAGTTGATCGCGCGATACGGCGCGGATACCGAGCGGGTCTACACGCTCTTCATCGCCCCGCCGGAGAAAGAGGCGGCCTGGTCGGACGAAGGAGTGATCGGAGCCTATCGATTCCTCACGCGCGTGTGGAACGTCGCGGACAAGGTGGTCTCCGGATCGTGCGGTGACGGATCGGATGACGGCGCAACGCGCGCCCTGGTGCGCAAGACGCACCAGACCATCGCCGCAGTCAGCCAGAGGATGGAGCGTTTCGAGTTCAACACCGCGATCTCCTCGCTCATGGAATTGTCGAACGCAATCGGCGAGGTCGTTTCGGCCGGCAGCGGGGATCCGGCATCGATCCGCCGATCGTATGGCGCGCTGCTGCAGATGCTCCATCCGTTCGCTCCCCACGTGACCGAGGAGCTGTGGGAAGCGATGGGCGAGAAGGGATTCGTGCTGCTTTCCTCGTGGCCGGTTGCCGATGCCTCGCTGATGCAGGAGGACGTCCTGACCATCGTGGTGCAGGTGAACGGCAAGCTTCGGGGTCAGGTCGAAGTTCCCAATCCTCCAGAGAAAGACGTGGTGCTCGACGCCGTCCGGCGGAACGAGCGAGTGCAGCAATGGCTGGTGGGCAAAGAGGTAGTCAAGGAAATCTACGTGCCGGGAAAACTGGTGAACATTGTGGTGAAGGGCTGAAAGGCTGCGCGATGTGGTTCTGAGCGAAGCGAACGTAGCGCCGGCATCCTCGCCGGCCGTGGCG
>JBKJQB010000050.1:0-21441 GCA_046594105.1 Thermoanaerobaculia bacterium | reverse complement strand
GGTGCGGGTGGCCCTGATCCACAACCCGAAGACGCCTCCACAGTTCGCCCTGCGCATCCTGCCCACGCTGCCGGAGTCGGAAGTGCGTCTCATCGCCAAAGGCGCCGCCACGAACATGGCCCTCAAGCAGGCCGCCCTCAAACGCCTGCAGGGAAAACCGTGATTGGGTCCCCAGCGGCTCCGTGTAGCGCCGGCATCGTTGCCGGCGGGATCTCGGCAAGCAGCGCCGGCTGGAAGCCGACGCAACGGCCGGCAAGGATGCCGGCGCTACGAAAGGCGGCCGGCTCAGCGTGGCGGGCAACCCGTTCCGAAGTTCCGACCGCTTCGCCGTCGGTTGGTCGATCAGAATCGTCTCCACCTGATCGCCGCGCTCGGTCTGGTCGGCCACCGCCGCCATGCCTCCCGAAACGCGGCCGAAGATGGTGTAGCCGCCGTCCAGATGCGGCTGCGGCGAGTGGGTGATGAAGAATTGAGAGCCTCCGGTATCCGGTCCTGACAGCGCCATGCCCAAAGCTCCACGGGTGTATTTCTGTAGATTGATCTCGTCGCGGATGGAGTAGCCGGGACCTCCTTCCATGTCATTTCGTGGATCGCCGCCCTGGATGACGAAGTTAGGCACGACGCGCATGAACGAGGAGCGATCGAAGTAATGCTTCTGCGCGAGTTGTGCGAAATTCCACGCCGTCATCGGCGCGTCCTGTGAGAGCAGCACGAGCTCGATGTCGCCGCGGGTCATGCGGATGGTCGCCGTGTGAGGCCGTCGAGCCCACTCCACAATCCGGGCGTATTGCGCCTGCGGAATCCGCGCTGGCAACGGCGTGTACTGCGGGCGCGGCAGGTTCAGCTTTTGTTCGATCAGGTCGGCGGCCAGCCTTTGCACCACAGGGTCGGCGTCCCTGAGCAGGGAGCGGAGAAACGGCTCGCGCTCAGGATGCGCAGTCCCGGCAATTCCGCGGATGGCGTTCAGCCGGGCATCGTTCTGCGAGTCGCTCCTCGCTTTGGCCTCGGCCTGCTGAAACTTCGCCAGTTTTCCGCTGTCGGAGGAGTGGCCGAGGCGGTCGAGCGCGTAGCCGCGTACGACGGCGTCGGGGTCGTCGAGCGCTGTCCTGACGAGCGCGAGGTTGGCGTCGACTTTGTCGTCGCCGATGGTGGAGATGGCGTTGGCGCGGACCATGGCCTCCGGGTCGCGCGCAAATCGCTCGCGCATGCTGTCCGACACCGCGCCGGTCGCTTCCAGAACCCGCACTTTCGCCCAGCCACTGAGATTCGCAGGGAGAAGCGTCGCATCGCGAAGGTGCCGGGCGATGGCGCCGGCGGCCAGCTCGCGATTCCAGCGCGAGCCATTCGCCGCGATTTCTACAAGCCGTTTTTTCGCCAGCGCGTTCCGCGTGGCATAGACGCCGAGGGTCTCGATGGCGGAGGCGCGCGTTCCGGAGTCGGGATCGTCGGCGATGTCGAGCACCTTCAGCGCATCCTGCGAGATCTGGGGGCGATCGATGGCATGCGCATCCTTTGCGGCGATCCGGGTGATGGCTACCACTGCGTTGGTGCGCACCCAGGGTTGCGGATCGCTGATTGCGCGGATCAGCGCATCGATCGATTCGGCGGAGCCGATGCGGCCGAGGGCCGCTGCGGCGTTCGCGCGGATCTGCGGAATGGGATCAGCGAGCAGCAGTTCCAGGTGCGATCGAGCAGGGGCGTAGGCCGCCCGCGCCAGCGCGTACGAGCCTTCCTGTCGCATCCGTGGTGATGGGGATTCGAGCGCGCTTGCCGCGATGGCCATGGCCTCGTCGGATTTGAATCGGAACAGAAAACGGATGGCGCGGGCGCGCACGCCCTCCCGCTGGCTCGCTGCGGTGAACGGCACGTAGCGGGACCACCCGGCCTTCGCAGCCAGCTTCGCCAGGGCTTCCACCGCTTCCGCGGCGACATCGCCATTTCCGGAGTCGCTGGCCAATGCCACCAGGGCGTCGGCTCCGGCAGGATCTCCGATCTGTCCCAGGGCAAATGCCGTGGTTACCCGAACGTTGGGATCGGGATCCTGGACGGCCGCGGTGAGGAGGTCGACTCCCGCCTGATGCTCGCCGGCATCGCGAACTCCGTTGCCGTTGGCATCGACGAATGAGTGCGGTCCGATCCGGCCGAGGGCCAGGGCCATGCGCGCACGGTGCAGGGCGTTGGGATGATGCATCCACTCCTGTGCCAGCGGCGCGTCGAACATCCGCCGGTCTTCCAGCTCCAGAATTCGCGATTCTTCCTCGACGGTGAAGCCATGGACCTCGGCAATCGCTTTCGGATCGGCGCCCGGCGCATGGTCGTTCGATGCAGGAATGACCGGCGCAGGAGCGGTGGTACAGGCCAACAGGATGAGGAGCGGAATCGCAGCGGTTGTGCGCATGCGCGGATCATAAGGTCTGACGGTGGTTGCGGCAGATTTCGGTGTGGCCAAGCCGTGGAGGTTTTCGGAAACGCTTCCTGATGACGCGCTCCCGTATCACCTGCAGTCATCAGCGTGTGAGTGAGCGCGGATGCAAGCGAAAATCGTGGCGGACGCTTTGCGAACAAACGCAGCCGGCCGTGCCGGCTACACTGGGCGCTGCATGACCTCGCTCGCCATCGATGCCCGCAGTCTGGCTCGTCGCTACGGGCGGCGCTGGGCGCTGGCGGATGTGACCTTCCAGCTCGAGCGGGGCCGGGTGCTGATGATTGCGGGGCGCAACGGCGCGGGAAAATCGACGCTGTTGCGGACCCTGGCCACGGCCATCCGCCCCCATCAGGGCTCCGCTTTGGTGCAGGGCTTCGATCTGGAGCGCGACCGGTACGACGTGCGCCGGGTGACTGCGCTGCTCGGGCACCAGTCGTTTCTCTACGAGTCGCTCACGGCGTTCGAGAACCTCGCCGTCGCCGCGGATGTCCTTGGGAGCTCGCGTTCTGTCGTTCCCTCTCTGCTGACGCGGGTGGGGCTGGATTCGCGCGCGAATGATCCGGTCGCCACGTTTTCGGCAGGCATGCGGAAACGGTTGTCGTTCGCGCGGGTGCTGCTGCAGGAGGCGGACGTCGTGCTCCTCGACGAGCCGTACGGGCAGCTCGACCCGCAGGGATTCTCGCTGGTGGATGACGTGGTCGGTCAGTTGCGCCAGCGGGGAGCCACGGTTCTGATGGCCACTCATCAGCTCGAGCGCGCGTCCGCGCTGGCAGATGAAGCGCTCATCCTCGATGCCGGGCGCGTTGCATGGCGTGGCCCTGCGGCCGGAGCGCTCGACCGTGTGATCGTTGACCATGAGGCCACTCCATGAAGTCACCAGCAGGCGTGACCAAGGTCTCCGGTGTGGAGGGTTCCTCCATCGACGGGCGAACGATCCCGGTCGGCCTCTCCGCGCTGTCCGCGGCGCTGCGGCGGGAGCTGCTGCTGCAGTGGCGGACGCGCGCTCAGTTTCTGGCGGTCTTCATTTTCGGCGCCTCTGCGCTGCTGCTGTTCAGTTTCGCTGTCGGTCCAAACGCAACGCTGCTTCGTCAATTCTCCGCCGGCTCCCTCTGGCTCGGCCTGCTGCTCTCCTCGACCCTCACGCTGGCTGAGAGTTTTCACGCGGAGATGGAGAACGGCGCGTTTGAAGGGTTGCTGCTGCTGCCGGCCAGCCCGCGCGCTCTGTACTACGCCAAGGCCATCGCCAACTGGCTGCAGCTGAGCCTTCTGGGAGTCTTTCTGATTCCGGTCATGGTCATCCTCGATGACGCCGGCACCCTTCGAATCGGAGCGCTGTTGCTGGTGATTGTGCTGGGTGCCGCCGGACTCTCCGCCCCCGGGACCCTTTACGCCGCCATGACGGCACAGATCCGATCGCGACAGACGCTGCTTCCGCTGCTACTCTTCCCTCTCATCGTGCCCGCCCTGCTAGCCTCCGTGAAAGCGACTTCCCTGATTCTCCTCGGTGATCCGATGGGACAGGGTGGTTCGTGGATTCGGCTGCTGGTGGCCTTCGATGCAATTTATTGGTCTCTCTGCGGACTTTTGTTCGCTCGAGTCGTCGAGGATTAGTCAGCGATTCTTCCTGCCCACCATGGTCCCCATCACAGAGAGCTCCGTACCGACCGCGGAGCCCCGCCTCTCCTCACCGGCCCCCGGCCTGATTCTGCTGGCCATCGGGGCGTGGTTCGGCTTCGTGATCCTGCTGGCGGATCACTTCGGGCTCAATCTCTCCTTCGGGATTCCGTCGGGGATTCAGGCCACCATCGGCGCCCTGGCGGGGATCAGCGGCGCTGTGTTCTTTCTCCTCTCCAGCGACGTTCGTTCGCCCGGGCGGTCCGCGCAGCTTCTTCTCCTTGCAGGAGTGGCCTTCCTGATCATTGGAAGCTTCATCGGGCTGTTCCTTTCCCCTCCCGAACAGTTCATGGGCGAGACCCAGAGGATCATGTACGTGCATGTGCCGACAGCGTGGAACGCGCTGCTGGCCATGACCTTCGCCCTGATCTGCGCGATCGGATTTCTCCTTACCGCGCAATGGAAATGGGACGCACGGCTGGAGGGGTCGATCGAGATCGGGGTCGTGCTGGCCTTTCTCCTCTGCTGTCAGGGAGCGATCTGGGCCAAGCCCACCTGGGGCGTGTGGTGGGACTGGGATCCGCGGCTGACCACTACGGCCGTGCTGCTCTTCGCCTTTCTGGGGATCATCGCGCTGCGCCGTTTCGTCGACGATCCGGTGAAGCGGGCCGTCTGGTCGAGTGTGGCCACCATCATCGCCTACGCCGATGTGCCCATCGTCTATTACTCGGTCCGCTGGTGGAACTCGCTCCATCAGCAGCAGTCGACGCCTTCGACGGTGTCCAAACAATTCTGGCTGCCCCTGCGGACGAACGCGTTCGGGATCCTGTTTCTGATGACCGCGTTCATCCTGCTGCGATCCCGCCTGGCCTCGCTGCGGCTGGAGCAGGAACTGGCCCCTCCGCCAGCAGTCACCCCTTCTTTCGTCACCAGGCCGATCGGAGAAGCGCTGTGAGCGGGGGAGTGGTCACCGGTGGATGGAGCTTCGTGATCGCTGCGTACGCGGTGACCGGAGCGGTCCTTCTGTTCTATGGAGTGTCGCTCGCGGTGAGGCTTCGGGCCGAGAGGATGCGCAAGGCCACCGAGGGCGAAAGACCATGACGATGGGAATCGATGAGCCGGGGATGAGAGCGACGATGAGCGCGACGATGCGCAAGAGATCCCGCCGCTTCATGGTCGCTGCATTTCTGGTCGCGGCCGTGGCCTTCGGCGTGATCGCCTGGGGCGGGATCAATCGCAACCTCGTCTACTACTGGACCCCCACCGATTTGCACAAGGCGGGCGACAAGGCTTATGGCGCCACCATCCGGCTGGGCGGCATGGTCGTCCCGGGATCGATCCGGAAACCGGGCGGAATCTCCGGGCTGGAGTTCGATGTGCGCGACGTCGCCGGTGTGGTGCATGTGAAATCGAGCGGTGTGCCGCCGCAGATGTTCCGCGACAACGTCGGCGTGGTGGTGGAAGGGACCATGGTCCAGGGTGGCTACTTCGAATGCCACCGCCTGATGGTCGCGCACAACAATCAGTACAAGCCGCCGGCAAAGGGCCACCCCGTGGACCGCAGAGAGCTCGAGAAGCTGATGCGCAGCACAGAGGGGCTCAGCGAATGAGAACGCGGGCGCAGAGCGTAGAACCATGACCGCAGGGCTGGGTCGTTTCCTCATCCTCGCCGCGGTGCTCGTGTCGACCAGTGGCGCGGTGGTGGCCTTCGCCGCGGGGAAGAAGGGTTCCGCCGAGGGACGCCGGTGGGCGGAACGATTCGCCTATGCCTTCGCCGTGTTGATGGTGCTGGCCACGGGGCTGATGGAGTTTGCGCTGCTCGGTCACGACTTCTCGGTGAAGTACGTCACCCAGGTCGGATCGCTCAGCTCTCCCACCTGGGTCACCATCGTCAGCCTCTGGTCGTCTTTGGAGGGTTCGATCCTCTTCTGGGGATTCATCCTCGGCCTTTACATCGCCGGCGCCACCTGGATCAATCGCGGCCAGCACCCCGAGCACATGCCCTACGCCATCGGAACCTGGCTGTCGTGCGCCTCGTTCTTCAGTTTCCTGATCGCCGGACCAGCCAATCCGTTTCTCAGCGTGCTCACTCCGCCGGTCGACGGCCCTGGTCCGAATGCATTGCTCCAGAACCATCTGCTGATGGTGGTGCATCCGCCCTGTCTGTATCTGGGATACGTCGGCATGACCATCCCCTTTGGCCTGGCCACGGCGGCGCTTTTTCGCGGACGGCTGGGGGTCGACTTTCTGCGTCCGCTGCGCGCCGCGCTGCTGCTGCCGTGGATCTTCCTGACCGTGGCCATCATGCTCGGCGGCTGGTGGGCCTATGAGGTTCTCGGCTGGGGCGGATACTGGGCCTGGGACCCGGTGGAGAACGCGTCGCTGCTGCCCTGGCTCACCGCGACTGCCGCGTTGCACAGCGCGATCGTGATGGAAAGGCGCGGCGTCCTCAAGGGCTGGACGGTCACGCTGGTCCAGGCCACCTTTCTTCTGACCATCCTGGGCACGTTCATGACGCGCTCGGGCGTTTTCAACTCGGTGCACTCGTTCACCCAGAGCGACATCGGCCCTACCATCCTGGTGTTCCTCGCGGTGGCCCTGATCTTTTCGGTGGTCCTTCTGGCGATGCGCATCGACTCGCTCGAATCCGATGGGTCCATCGACAGCGCAGTGAGCCGGGAGGGGATGTTCCTGGTGAACAACCTGATTTTCGTGGTGATCACCTTCACCGTCCTGATCGGAACGGTCTTCCCGCTCATTGTCGAAGCGGTCAAGGGCAAGCAGATGAGCGTCGGTCGGCCCTACTTCGACGCCATGACCGTGCCGATGGGAACCGCGCTGCTCTTTCTGCTCGGCGTCGGTCCGGCGCTTCCGTGGGGGCGAGCGAGCCGCCGCGAGATTCTGTGGTCGCTGCTGCCACCCTTCGCCACAGGCCTGGTCATCTCCGGCCTCGGACGCATCCTCGGAGTGACCAACGTCTGGACGCTGGTCACGCTGCTGTTCGGCGGATATGCGGCCCACGTGACGCTTGAGCAGATGTGGCGTCCGCTGGTGCAGCGCCTGCGGCGGGGTGACTCGTTCGGCGAGGCGCTGGTGGAAGGGCAACTGCGTCGTGGACGCCGCCGGTTCGGATCGTATGTGGTCCACGCCGGCGCGGTGATCGTGCTGGTGTCGATTGCCGTGAGCAGCACCATGCGCACCTCGCAGGAAGTCTCGCTGGTCCGCGGGCAGACGGTGCAGGCCGCCGGGTATGCCGTCACGCTGCTCGGCGTGGAAGAGCGGAGTGAACCGAACCGGCAGGCCACCATCGCCCGCGTCTCCGTATCCCGCGACGGCAAGTCTCTGGGCACCCTCGAGCCGCGGATGAATCAGTACCTGACCATGCGCGAGCCGATCGGCACGCCGGCGGTGCGGTCGTCGCTCGGCAGCGATCTCTATCTGTCGCTCATGAACATCAATCCTGCGCAACAGAGCGTGGGCCTTCTGGTCATCCGCACGCCGATGGTCGCCTGGATCTGGATCTCTGTGTTTCTCATGGGGCTCGGTGGCCTGATCGCACTGATTCCCACGGGGCGCCGCGCGTACGCGCTGGCGCCTGATTCCACGACGCAACCCTCCGGCGACGAGGTGGCCGTCGGATGAATCGCACCGTTCTGAGCGTGGGTCTGGTCATCGTCGCGGCGGTGGTGGGAATCCTCTTTCTTGGACTGGGCAACGATCCGCAGCACATCGACTCGCCGCTGATCGGCAAGCCGGCGCCATCGTTCGCCTTGAAGGAAGTCGGCTCCACGGAGACCATCGATCTTTCTCGCTATCGTGGCAAACCAGTCGTGCTGAACTTCTGGGCGACCTGGTGCCGGCCCTGCTGGGATGAGCATCCGATCCTGACCTCCAACGCGCAGTCGATGGGCACCTCCGTCCAGTTCGTCGGTGTGGTGTTTCAGGATGAGGAATCGAAGATCGAAGCGTTCCTCCGCCAGCGCGGGTGGTCCTACCCAACGCTGGTCGACCAGAAGGGCAAGACCGCCATTGCCTACGGTGTCGGCGGTGTGCCGGAAACGTTCTTTCTCGATCGCAACGGGGTGATCGTGGCGAAGTTCGCGGGTCCTCTTTCCTCAGAACAACTGCAGGCGAATCTGCAGAAGGCGATGCGGTGACCGGGTCGCGTTGTGTGCGCATGGTCATGGTCGCGCTGTTGGCGATGATTGCCGGAGCCGCCGCAATGGGACAGACGGCGCAGGAGGTTCACGTTCCCGACGCCCAGCAATTCGTGGGCAATCCCCAGGGAACGCCGCTCACCGGCGCCGCTCTGGAACATCGCGCGCAGGAAGTCTCCGCGCTGCTGCGCTGCCCGGTGTGCCAGGGATTGGCCATCGCCGACTCCCCCTCGGAGATGGCCACCAACATGAAGGGCCAGGTGCGCGAGCTGCTCGTCCGCGGCTATACCGAAGCGCAGATCCTTCAGTACTTCGAACGCTCCTACGGCCAGTTCGTTCTGCTGAAGCCGAAGTTTCAGGGAGTGAGCGCGCTGGTGTGGATTTTCCCCATCGTGGCCATCGTCGTCGGCCTGATCATCATCATCACCAAGGTGCGACGTCTCGAGCGCGCCAGACCGGCAACGGCGCAAACCTCATCACCCACAGCGCAGGCTGAGGACCCTTATCTGGCGCGCGTACGCAAGCTGGTGGAGAAACCATGACGGACTGGTATGGCGCCGGAGCGATGCTCCTGGCGGGAATCATCATCGGCATTCTGGTTCTGTACCGGATGAAGCAACGGGCGGACGTTCCGGACACCGAGACCCGTGACCTCGAAGCGCGCCGCGACGGTCTGGTGCGACAGTTGCGCGAACTTCACGATGCGGGCGGGCCGGAAGAGGAGCGCCGCAGGCTGGAGCGGGAAACCGCGGACGTCCTGCGGGCCATCGACATCCGGGCCACCGATCGTGCGGAGGCCATCGTGGCCAAGCAGAGCGCGCCGGAGACTCTCATTCGTCAGGCCGCCATCAAGGGATTTGCCTGGGGTGCGGCTTCCGTGGCCATTCTCGGAGGTCTGGCCTGGTACGTCTCGCAGAAGGCGCAGCCGAGGACGGTAGGGCAGCAGCAGGCTCCGATGGCAGCGCAGAGCGGCACCATCCAGGCGGCCTCCCCGCGATCGGATCCGGCGCTTCAGCAGCTCGAGGCAGCGGTGGCAAAGGATCCGAACAACCTGGCCATGCGCGACGAGCTCGCGCGCGCCTACCTCGATCGTGAGAATCTCATGGCCGTTTTCGACCAGACCAAATTCGTTCTGGAACGAGCGCCGGATGACGCCCGCGCGCTGACCTATCAGGCGCTGGTCCGGATCGCCATGGGCCAGGTCGACAGCGCCGAGACGATGCTCGCGCACGCCATCAGAGTCGACCCGAAAATCCTTGATGCCTATGTCGGGCTGGCGTGGGCGCAGATGACTTCGGGGAAACCGGCGCTGGCCGAGCAGACCATCCAGGCTGCGGCGAAACAGCATCCGGAGGAACAGGCCCGGTTGAGCGAGGTGCTGGCGAAGATGAAACAGCAGGCTGCCGCGCAACCGCCTCCCTCGCAACAGAATGCTCCCGCCGAGGGTCCCGATCGCAGCGCGCCGTCGATGAGGCAGATGCCGGCCGGATCGAACACGCCGATGGAGACGGCCACCCATGTGACGGTGCAGCTCGCGGGCGGACGGACGTTGCCGGCGACGGGCGTGCTGTTCGTCATCGCGCGCAGCGCAGGGGTGACCTCAGGCCCGCCTGCAGCCGTGAAGCGCCTTCCCCTCGGCGCGTTCCCCGTGCAAATGGATCTGACGTCGGCCGACTCGATGATGGGTCAACCTCTGCCGCCGTTGATGCGCCTCGAAGCGCGCGTCGACAGCGACGGAAATCCGCTGACCCGCGATCCGAAAGATCCTGTCGCAGTGCTCGACAACGTGGCGATGGGCAGCAAGGTGCAGGTGACGTTGCACTGAAAGCTCCATCCCATGACTCCTCTCGAAATCGTCGCTGTCCTCTTCACGCTGGCCAACGTCTGGCTGATGGTGAAGGAGAACATCTGGGGCTGGCCGGCGGCCATCGTCGGCGTCTCTTTGTATGCGGTGGTCAACTATCAGGCCCATCTCTATTCGAACGCCGGGTTGCAGATCGTTTATCTGGTGCTCTCCGTTCACGGCTGGTACCAGTGGTTGCACGGAGGGGCGGACAAGACGGAGTTGCGCGTTTCCAGAACCTCGCGACGGGCGTGGATTCTCTGTCTGCTCGCGGGGATCGCAGGCACCGGGGTTCTGATTCTGCTGCTCCGGACGCCAGGGGACGCGGCGCTTCCGTTCTGGGATGCCTTCACGACGTCATTCAGCCTGGTCGGACAGTGGATGATGAACAAGAAGCTGCTGGAAAACTGGATCGTATGGCTGGTCGTGGACATCATCTATGTTCCGATCTACGCAGCCCGGTCCTATCACCTGACCGCGGGCCTCTATGCGGTTTTCTGCGTGCTGGCCTGGAGGGGATGGGTCGAATGGAAACGCTCGATTTCGCAGGCGTCTACCGCGTCGTCCTGACCGGTTCGGAGTCCACCGGCAAGAGCACTCTGGCCCATGAGCTGGCGGCGCATTACCGGACCGTGTGCTGCGCGGAGGCGGTGCGCGAGTATCTCGATCAGAAGGCGTCACGGGCCGTCGGCAGCGAGGGACCACCGGCCATTTCCGAGGCAGCCCTTCTCGACTCGGAGGACGTCGAGCCGATTGCCCGTGCGCAGATCGAGGCGGAGGATGCTGCCTCGGCTCACGCGAACCACATCCTCATCCTGGATACCGATCTGCTGAGCACGATGGTGTACGCGCGGCACTATTACGGGGCTTGTCCCGAGTGGATCCTCGAAGCGGTGCGCAATCGCCGCGCGAATCTTTATCTGCTGATGGAGACGGACGTCGCCTGGGTTGCCGATCCACAAAGGGACCGAGGGTATCGACGTGGGGACATGCATCGTTTGTTTCTTGCAGCGCTGGAGGAAGTCGGTGCGTCGTTCGTCACCATCCGCGGATTATGGGACGAGCGGCGGATGGAGGCCATGCGCGCAATCGATGCGGGACTCGAAGCGGCGCGAGGCGAGGGATGAAGCGTGGTTCTGAGCGAAGCGAACGGAGCGCCGGCATCCTTGCCGGCCGGTCCGCCGGCTTCCAGCCGGCGCTGTTCGGCGAGCTCCTGCGGGCAGGATGCCCGCGGACCGGCCGGCAGGATGCCGGCGCTCCGAAGGCAGCAAGATCTCCCGAGAGCTGCAAGAAATGTCGCGCCCGTCATCTGCAATCAATGAGGCGAAAATCGTGGCGGACGCTTTGCGAACCAACGCTGCCGGCCGTGCCGGCCTAGGCAAAGTCGGCGTTGTCGAGGACCAGCAGCAAGGTGCAACCGGTCTGGGTGTAGACCTCTCCGTGGCGTGTTCCTGCGCCGGCGCGGTGGAAGTCGCCGGCGGTGATGTGGACCGCCCCAAGGTTCACGGTTCCGCTGACGACGTAGCACTCTTCATTGCCGTGATGATCGTGAGCGCCCATACGGGTCTCCGGCGGAAGTCGCAGCAGGAAGGTGGTGGTCTTTCGCCCGCTGTCGGTGCAGAGCACCTTGGCTTCCACGCCTGGAACGCGGAAGGGGAGCCATTGCCCTTCCGCGGCGTGGAGCGTCACGCTGTCGTGCGGAAGGTCGCGGACGGCAGCCAGGATTCGCGCCCGGGTGATTGCCGGGGGCGGGACGGGATCCACCGAGGCTGCGAGGGCGGCGTCCAGGAAAGCGTAGTCGTCATCTGAAAGCGGCTGTGTCATCGATTCCCTACGGCGCAAACTGACGCCGGATCTCGTCCATTCCTTCCCGCAACATGCGACGAACTTCTGCCTCCGGGAGACCGGAAGTGCTTGCCAGTTCGCCCACGCTGCGGCGTTCATAGTAGGCAGTCTCAACGAAATCGCGGGGAGTCGATCGCGCAGGTTTGCCGGAACAGGCGTTCGATTGCGCGGTCAGCCGGCGCGCGGACTCGCGGGTGATGCGGGCCAGGCTGGCCTGGCCGTCTGCGCGAGCGTCCGGAGGATCGCTCCAGATTGTGCGGAAGGTCTCCTCGAGGACGGCGACCGCTGCGACGGTGTCGCAGGTCATCCGCAGAGCCAGAGCATGAAGGCGCGGCGCGTATCGATCGTAAAGGTCGGCAAGAGCGCTGGCGTCACGCGATTTGATTCGCGTAAAGAGCTCGCCGTCGGAATCCATCGGGCGAGTGTACCTCAGCACCGAGCGTCGGAGAACGCGGCAGAGAACGGTCCAGACCGGTTCGCGCGGCACTACACTGGACCCTCCATGAACTGGTTGGTGAAAAACTTTCTTCGAGGGCTGATCATTGTGGTGCCCATCGCCCTGACTCTCTACATCCTGTACGAGGCGTTCGTGCGCATCGACCGGCTGTTGAACCTGCGGACGCCCGGCATCGGATTCCTGATCACCATCGGTGTGATCATCGCCATCGGTGCGCTGGCGTCGAACTTCATCGTGCGGCGATTTCTCCGCCTGACCGATGTGGTGTTCACGCGCGCGCCGCTGGTGCGATTGATCTACTCGTCGGTGCGCGATCTGCTCGAAGCATTCGTCGGCGACAAGAAGCGGTTTGATCGGCCCGTCGCCGTGTCTCTGACGGCAGCCGGCGACGTGAAGACTCTCGGCTTCATCACGCAGAGCGACCTCGGATTTCTGTCGATGGAAGGTCAGGTGGCGGTCTATCTCCCGTTCGCCTACAGCATGGCCGGATCGCTGGTGATCGTTCCCGCCTCGCGCGTGGAGGCCCTGGCCATCGACAGCGCCAGCGTCATGGCACTGATCGTCTCCGGCGGAATTTCCCGGATGGCCGAAGGGAAGCGATGATCGAGAGCGGAGCGCCCCATCGAAGCCAACGCCTACGTTTGCCCATTCGATCCTTGGGGGCGGCATGGCGGAGAGGATGCGCAGATCGCATCGGAGTGAACTCTCCACTCTTGCGCGACGAAAAATTTTCGATATGATCGCGCCGCCGCTCGGGGAGCACGCGGCACGCTCCGCAGCGTCTCGCCGCCTCTCACTTCGTTAACGCAACTCGTGGACCTTAGCAGCCTGAAATGGCTCAGATCTTCCATCGAAGCGCCAACACACTTTCCCGCGTCACCATCTTCGGAGCCGTCTTCGTGGCCGGCTTCGCACTCTGGGTGATGGGCGGGATCGTTCGGTCTCCCTACGTCACCAATCAGGGGATCGAGCGCCAACAGCCCGTGCCGTTCAGCCACCAGCACCATGTGGCCGGCCTGGGGATCGATTGCCGCTACTGCCACACTTCGGTGGAAATCTCCAGCTTCGCCGGCATCCCCCCCACCGCGACCTGCATGAACTGCCACGCTCAAATCTGGACCAATGCCGGGATGCTCGAGCCGGTCCGCGCCAGCTACGCTACCAACAAGCCGATCATCTGGTCGCGCGTCCACCGCCTGCCGGACTACGTGCACTTCAATCACAGCATCCATGTGAACAAGGGAGTCGGCTGCGCCAGCTGCCACGGCCGCATCGACCGCATGGCTCTGACTTACCAGGCCTCGCCGCTGACCATGGAGTGGTGCCTGAACTGCCACCGCAATCCGGAAAAGTACGTCCGCCCGCGCGATCAGGTGTTCAACATGGGGTACGTTGCGGCGAACCAGGCGGAGCTCGGACCGAAACTGGTCGCGCAGTACAACATCCAGAAACTGACGCATTGCTCGACCTGTCATTACTGAGACGCTGCCAGCCCATCATCCAATGAACGAACCCAAACCACTGGACCTCGGCACCTTCCGCAAGCGGATCGGCGATCTGCCGGAGAAGGAGTACTGGCGCAGCATGGAAGAGCGCCAGCGCAGCGATGCATTCGCCGAACTGGCCGAACGCGAGTTTCCCCAGCAGGCCATTCCGCTGGAGAAAGGCGTCGACCGCCGCGACTTCATGAAGCTCATGAGCGCGTCGATGGCGCTGGCCGGTCTGGCCGCCTGCAACCGTCCGTCGGAGACGATCGTCCCGTACGTCCGCCAGCCGGAGGACCTCATCCCCGGGAAGCCGATGTTCTTCGCCACGGCCATGACTCTTGGCGGATCGGCCACCGGCCTGCTGGTGGAGAGCCACATGGGCCGGCCGACCAAGATCGAGGGAAATCCCGATCATCCCTCCAGCCTCGGGGCCAGCAATCCCTTCCATCAGGCTTCCATGCTCGGTCTGTACGATCCCGATCGTTCGCAGGTGGTCCGCCGTTTCGGCGAGATCTCCACCTGGGGTGAATTCGTCGCCGCCCTGCAGCCGGTGCTCAAGAGCGCGGCCGCCAACGGCGCAGGATTCCGCCTGCTGACGCAATCCGTCTGTTCGCCCACTCTGGGCGCGCAGATCCAGCAGCTGCTGGCGCAGGTTCCCGGGATGCAGTGGCATCAGTGGGAGCCGGCGGGACGGGATGCAGTCCGCGAAGGCCTGCGCATGGCCTTCGGTTCGGACGCGAATGTGGTCTATCACTTCGATCGCGCGAACGTGGTGGTCTCCCTCGACTCCGACTTCCTCGATCGAGGTCCGGGCCATCTGCGTTACGCCAGAGACTTCGCCGGACGACGTCGGGTGCGCCACGGACAGACGTCCATGAACCGCCTTTACTCGATTGAATGCGGACCCACGGGCACCGGTTCGCTGGCCGACCATCGGCTGCCAGCCCGTCCCTCACAGCTCGAAGGCTACGCCCGCGCCATCGCCGCCGGTCTCGGTCTGAGCGGAGGGGGAGCCTCCACCGAACATGCCGACTGGATCGGCGCGCTCGTCCGCGACCTGCAGAAAAATCGTGGCTCCAGCATCGTCATCGCCGGTGACGACCAGCCGCCGGTGATGCATGCGCTGGCCATGGCCATCAACGGCGCGCTGGGCAATCTCGGCGCGACCCTCACGGTCACCGACCCCATTGAAGTCGCGCCGGTGAATCAACTCGATTCCCTGCGCCAGCTGGTCGCCGACATGGGCAGCGGCTCGGTCAAGGCGCTGGTGATGCTGGGCGGCAATCCGGTCTTCGACGCTCCCGCTGATTTCGGTTTCCAGCATGCCCTGGCCAAGGTGCCGTTCCGCGCGCACCTCTCGCTGTACTACGACGAGACTTCCATGCAGTCGCACTGGCACATTCCGGAGACGCATTTCCTGGAGTCCTGGAGCGATGCGCGCGGTCACGACGGGACGGTCTCCATCGTCCAACCGCTGATCGCGCCGCTTTACAACGGACGGTCGCCGCATGAAGTGATCGGCGCCATGCTCGGTGGACTCGATGCGTCCCCGTACGACGCAGTGCGCATGTACTGGGCCGCGAAGACTCCCGGAAACTTCGAAACGACCTGGCGCAAGTGGCTGAACGATGGCGTGATCGCCGGGTCGGCCCTGCCTGCCCGGCCAGCCACCGCGCCCGCAGCCATTCCGGCTGCCGTTCCGTTCCGCGCGTCGGGACTGGAGTTGCAGTTCCGCGCAGACCCCAACATTCACGACGGCCGCTTTGCAAACAATGGCTGGCTGCAGGAGCTCCCCAAGCCGCAGACGAAACTCTGCTGGGAGAACGCGGTGCTGGTCAGCCCGAAGACGGCGCGGGACCTCGGATACGCGGACGATCGGCGTGATGCCCTGGTCAACGAGAAGCAGACGCTTCTGGTGAATCTGAAATATCGGGAACGCTCGGTACGGCTGCCGGTGTGGGCGGTGCCCGGTCATCCCGATGGCCTGGCCACGGTGTTTCTCGGCTACGGTCGAACCCAGGGGGGACGCGTGGCTTCACCGCCCGAAGGCCCCATCGGCGTCAATCTCTATCCGATCCGCTTCTCCGACGCGCTCGGCGGGGGAGCGGGGGCCGAGCTGTCGATCGCCAGTCAGACTCCCTACGCCATCGCCTGCACCCAGGAGCACCAGAGCATCAACGTGAAGGACGTCGGCGGCGATCGCGGCCTGGTCCGCGCCACCACGTTCGAGGAGTACCGGAAAGACCCCGAGTTCGTGAACAAGGGCCGCGAGGAAGAGACCAGCAAAGACTCGATGTACCCGGAGCATCCGTATCCCGGACACGCATGGGCCATGGTCATCGATCCGACCGTCTGCACCGGCTGCAACGGTTGCGTGGTGGCCTGCCAGTCGGAGAACAACATTGCCATCGTCGGCAAGGATCAGGTGGTGGCCGAGCGCGAGCTGCACTGGCTGCGCATCGATCGCTACTACCGAGGAAGTCCGGAGAACCCGGAGGTCTACAACCAGCCGGTGCCATGCATGCAGTGCGAGAACGCGCCATGCGAGCCGGTCTGTCCGGTCGGTGCGACGTCGCATAGCAACGAAGGCCTCAACGACATGACGTACAACCGTTGCGTGGGCACGCGCTACTGCTCGAACAACTGCCCGTACAAGGTCCGCCGTTTCAACTTCTTCCACTACAGCGACTACGAAACCGAGGCGCTGAAGCCGATGCGCAACCCCGACGTCACCGTGCGGACGCGCGGGGTGATGGAGAAGTGCACCTACTGCGTGCAGCGGATCAACGAAGCGAAGATCGAGGCGGAGAAGCTGGGACGGCGGGTGAAGGATGGAGAAGTGGTCACCGCCTGCCAGCAGGCCTGTCCCACCGATGCCATCGTCTTCGGAGACATGAACGACCCCACCAGTCACGTGGCCCAGTTGAAAAAAGAGCCGGCGAACTACGCCTTGCTCGGCGAGCTGAACACCCGCCCGCGCACCACCTACCTCGGCGTCATCCGCAATCCCAATCCGGAGATCCGTTAAGAGTTTTTCACGATGGCCGATCGCGAACTGACACCCGTCCACGAAGTACGCCCCACCACGCAGGAGCTGAAGATCCCTGTGCGGTTCATTCCCACGCCCACCGTGGAGCCGGGGCATACCTTCGCGTCGGTCACCGATGCCATCAGCTCGATCGTGCTGCGCAAGAAGATGCCGCTCAGCTGGTCCATCCTCTTCGCCCTCTCCATGATGCTGGTGATGGTGCTCACGGCCAGCATCGGCAAGCTGCTGATGGTCGGCGTGGGCATCTGGGGCATCAACCATCCGGTCGGCTGGGGCTTCGACATCCTCAACTTCGTGTGGTGGATCGGCATCGGTCACGCCGGCACGCTGATCTCGGCGATTCTGCTGCTGCTGCGGCAGGAGTGGCGCACCTCGATCAATCGGTTCGCCGAGGCCATGACGCTGTTCGCCGTGGCCGCGGCGGGGCTCTATCCGGCGCTGCATACCGGCCGTCCGTGGTACGACTTCTGGCTCTTTCCTTATCCCAACACCATGGCCTTGTGGCCGCAGTTTCGAAGCCCGCTGATGTGGGACGTGTTCGCGGTCTCTACGTATGCGACGGTGTCCATGCTCTTCTGGTATGTGGGCCTGGTCCCCGATCTGGCCACCCTGCGCGACCGCTCCACGAACCCGTTTGCGAAGGCGATCTACGGCGCGGCCTCGCTGGGTTGGCGCGGATCGGCCAAGCACTGGTATCGCTACGAGACGGCGTACCTTCTGCTGGCGGGACTCTCCACGCCGCTGGTGCTCTCGGTGCACACCATCGTGTCGTTTGACTTCGCGGTGGCCCAGCTTCCCGGCTGGCATTCCACGTTCTTTCCGCCGTACTTTGTCGCCGGCGCCGTCTACGCCGGGTTCGCCATGGTGCTGACGCTGGCCATCCCGGCGCGGAAGATGTTCAAGCTGGAAGACTTCATCACCATGAAGCATCTGGAGAACATGGGAAAAATCATGCTGGCCACCGGCATGATCGTCTTCTACTCGTACGCCATGGAGGCCTTCTTCGCCTACTACAGCGGCAACAACTTCGAGCGGTTCATGTGGATCAATCGCGCCACAGGCCCGTACTGGAAGATGTTCGCCGCGCTGATCGTCTGCAATGGTCTGGCCCCGCAGCTGATGTGGTTCAAGCGGTTGCGCACCAGCACCTTCTGGCTGTTCCTCACGGCGATGTTCGTCAATGTCGGCATGTGGCTGGAGCGGTTCGTCATCATTCCGACCTCGCTCTCGCGCGACTTCCTGCCGTCCTCCTGGGGCATGTACCACGGGACCAAGTGGGACTGGTCGATGTTCCTGGGGTCGATGGGATTGTTCCTCTTCCTGCTGCTGCTCTTCGTCCGCTTCCTGCCGATGATCTCCATCTTCGAGATGAGAACGCTGCTGCCCGGAGCTCACACCCATCCGGAAGGACACGCGGAAGGGCAGGGGAAATAGCCGATGGCCATCGGACGGATCAAGAGCGGGACGTACGGCGTGATCGCCGAGTTCTCAAGCGCGCAGGAGCTGCTGGATGCGGCCACCGCCACGCAGGATGCGGGCTACACCCACACCGATGCGTTCTCGCCCTTTCCCATTCACGGTCTGCATGAGGCGGTGGGGATGCACACCACGAAACTGCCGCTGATCGTGCTCGGCGGCGGGGTTCTCGGAGGTCTCGGCGGATTCTTCATGCAGTGGTACGCCAACGTGGTGGCCTATCCACTGAACATCGGCGGCAAGCCGTTCAACTCGTGGCCGGCCTGGATTCCCATCACCTTCGAATGCACCATCCTGGTCGCCGCGTTCGCCGCGGTGTTCGGCATGCTTGCCCTCAACGGATTGCCCATGCCCTATCACCCCGTGTTCAACGTCAAGCGTTTCGACCAGGCTTCACGCGACAAGTTCTTTCTGGTGATCCAGGCCCGCGACCCGAAGTTCGATCTCGATCGGGTCTGGGATTTTCTGGAGACGCTCCATCCCCGCGAGGTCATCGATGTTCCCTGGTAGCGAAGGCAGAAGGCAGAAGGCAGAAGGCAGAAGTGGCGTCGCGCGACGCCGGACCTTCGCCTTCTGGTTTCTGGTTTCTGGTTTCTGGTTTCTCATCTCCTGCCGTCAGAAGATGGCCAATCAGCCGCGTTACGATCCGCTGGAGCCAAGCGATTTCTTTGCTGACGGCATGGCCTCGCGGCCCCGGATCGCCGGAACGGTGGCCCGCGGCGAATTGCCGATCGACGGGTTCGCGGCGACCGGAAAAATTGACGGCGCCGACGGCGACGGATTCCCCTTCCCGGTCACCGCCGAGGTGATGAACCGCGGCGAGGAGCGCTTCAACATCTTCTGCTCGACCTGCCACGGCCGGGTGGGCGATGGCAACGGGATGATTCCGGCGCGGGGATACCGGCGTCCGCCTTCGTTTCATAGCGAGGCCCTGCGAGCAGCCAGGAGCGGGCACTTCTTCGACGTGATGACCAACGGGTTCGGGTCGATGCCGCCGTACGCGGCGCAGGTACCGGCGAAGGATCGCTGGGCCATCGTCGCCTACATCCGGGCGCTGCAGCTCAGTCAGAACGGAACGATCAACGATCTTCCGCAGGATCTCCGAGCGTCCATGCCTCAAGCGTCCATGCCTCGAGTGTCCATGACTCGAACTTCCATGCCTCAATCGTCCACGACCGGAGGAGCGCAATGACGGCCGGCGTGCAAGGTGGAGCGCGGGAGCCGGCCACCGGCATCGGCCGCTTTCAGTTGCCGGCGCTGGTCATCGGACTGGTCGGGCTGCTGGCCAGCGTCTTCGCCTGGCTTCACGATCCCACCGCGTTCTTCCGCGCCTGGCTGCCCAGTTACATCTTCTGGTTTTCCATCGTGGCCGGTTCTCTGGCCGTGCTGATGCTGCAGTACATCACCGGCGGCGAGTGGGGTCTGATGATCCGCCGTCCGCTGGGAGCCGCGGCCCGCACCATGGGGTTGATGGTCATTCTCTTCATCCCCATCGTCCTGGGCATGAAGCAGATCTACCCCTGGGCCAATCCGGCATGGCCCGGCTTTCAGGAAGTGCAGCATCTGAAGGGCCAATGGCTCAACCCTTCGCGCTTTCTTCTCTTCACCGGAATCTATTTCGCCTTCTTCCTGCTCTTCGCCTGGCGCATCCGGGCGTTGTCGCTGGCCTTCTACAAGGACCAGTCGCCGTACGTCGAGCTGGCCCGCCGCCGCTGGGCGGCCGCGGGACTGGTGCTGGTGGTGCTGGTGCTGACCTTCGCCTCCATCGACTGGATGATGTCCACGGAGCCGAAGTGGAACTCCACGATCTACGGCATCACCTTCGTGGTGGGCTGCGCGCTGTCCTCCCTGGCCTTCGTGACCTTCTTCCTGACTCGCCTGGCCACCACCGAAGCGATGGGCGGCGTGCTCAAGCCCTCCCACCTGCGCGACCTGGGCAACCTGATGCTGGCGTTCGTGATGTTCTACGCCTACACCACCTTCTCGGAATTCCTGCTGATCTGGTACGCGAACACGCACGAGGAGATCCCGCACTATCTGATCCGCCGGCAAGGCCTGTGGGGAGCGCTGGCCGGCGCCATGATCCTGTTTCATTTCTTCCTGCCGTTCTTTCTGCTGCTGATGCGTCCGATCAAGGACCGGCCCCAGACCATCGGCATCGTCACCGTGCTCCTTCTGGTGATGCGCTACGTGGCCATCTACTGGCTGATCGCTCCTTCCTTCTACGGCGAGCACTTCGTTTACAGCTGGATGGACCTGGCCTCGCTGGTGGGCATCGGCGGCCTGTTCCTGTGGGCCTTCATCGGCCAGCTCAAAGGGCAGACCATCATTCCGATTCACGAGACGTGGGTCGAGGAAGCGATCCGGGAGGGGGCGTTGAAAAATGTCTGAGCCTCTCGACAGCCGGGATGTCGTCAATCCGGAGACTCACCACGAGGAGAGCGACGTCAATGTGCGCGCGCTGCTGTGGGCGGTGGTGATCTTCATCGTCTTCGCCATCGGGACGCACCTCGCCATCGGCATGATGTTCCGGTTCTACGCACAGCTTTTCCGAGGCAAGACGACGGCCCCCATGACGGCCATCGCCATGCCCGCTGATGCCAGCGTGCCGCCGGCTCCGCGACTGCAGCCCTTTCCCGGTCACGACACCAGCGGAACGACGATTCCCCCGAACCGCAACACGCCGGTGACCGACATGGAAGACATGCGGGCCGCCGAAGATCAGGCCCTGAAGAATCCCGGCTGGGTCGACCGGCAGAAGGGCGTGGTCCGGCTGCCCATCGAGGTGGCCAAACAGCTCGTCGTGCAGCGGGGGTTGGCAGTGAACACCGGCGCAGGTTCGAAGGAGATGTCGTCGAGTGCGCAGCCGCCGGCCGCAACGCCGACCGCTGCGATCCCGGGAGGCAAGCGGCCATGACGCCCGTCTGGAACGCCGGCATCCCTGCCGGCCGGTCCGCCGGCATCCTGCCGGCGGGATCTCGCCCGCGAGCCGCGCGAGACGCGTTCAACAGATACCGAATGGTGCTCCTCATTGTCAGCTTCGCGTGGCGTCGATCGGGTCGGACCAAGTCCCGTAGGGACGATTGAA
>JBKJQB010000234.1:0-63150 GCA_046594105.1 Thermoanaerobaculia bacterium | reverse complement strand
TCGCGAGGGCGCGCAGAGTGGCTCGGATGCGAGGCGCGCGAAGGAAGCGCGACGACGGCGTACTTGACGGTACGTCGAGGAGCGATTCCGAGCGCAACGAAGCAGACGAGCCACTTTCCGCGTCCGCAGCAGGATGGGTGTGAGAAATGCGGGTTACGGCTGCAGTCCGGTGGCGGGAAGCTCGGGGCGTTCGCCGAAGTCCACCGTGCCTTTCCTCTCGAGCTTTCCCCACCCGGTCCGGATGCCGGATGCCGCGGTCTTCACCGACTTGAGGAGCACTGCGTACATCAGCTGCCGATAGAGGAATCTCTGCCAGAAGAGCCAGACCAGAACCTTGGGATCTTCTCGATCGAGCCGGAATGCCACCAGCGACCCGATCAGCTCCACCACAAAGAAGAACGCGTACATGAACCCGATCAGATAGAGGGAAGTCATCGCCTGCGGCAACGGCTGCCAGTCGTGGGTGAGCTGCCCTCGCAGCCATGCATGGAGGGCACCGATGATCGCCCAGAGGATCTGCAGGTCGACCAACGGCGAAAGCACCTGGAACACGATCTGGAAAAGCCACAGGGCTGGCAGCATCACCCGCCCGAACCACCCGTAGCGCCCGATGGCACGGCGATGTTTCCACAGGCACTGCAGAGTGCCGAACGCCCATCGAAAGCGTTGCCTGAACAGGGAGCCGAAACGATCCGGCACCTCCGTGTACGCGAACGCTGAGGACTCGGTATCGATCCGCCACCCGATCCTGCGGATTCGCCAGGTCAGGTCCATGTCTTCGGCCATGGTGTCGGTGGTGTAGCCGCCGGCCTGAAGGATGGCCTCCCGACGCCAGGCACCGACTGCGCCGGGAACGACGGTGACCGAGTTGATGGCGGCGTAGGCCCGACGATCGAGGTTCTGGCTGGTCACGTACTCGATCGACTGCCAATGCGTGAGCGGATTGATCCGGTTGCCTACCTTGACGTTGCCAGCCACTGCGCCGACGCGCGGATCGGCGAAGTGCCGGACCAGTCTGGAGATTGTGTCGCGCCCGAAGACGGTATCGGCGTCCAGCGCGATGATGATGTCGCCGGTGGTCGCGGCGATGCCCCGATTGAGGGCGGAGGCCTTCCCGCCGTTTTCCTGACGCAGCAACCGTACGGAGGAATGACCGGCAAAGGCTTGCTGGACCTGCTCGCTGGTGTCATCGGTGGAACCGTCGTCGACCACGATGATCTGGAGGTCGGGATAGTGGTTGTCCAGGACGGACTGGATGGTTCGCACCACCACCTTGGACTCGTTGAATGCGGCGATGACCACACTCAGAGCGGGAGAGTAGGTCTCGTCAAACGTCGCGCGCTTTTCCCGCCAGCGCGCGACGAGAGCAAGAATCGTCACGAACACAACGCGCGCCGTTCCCAGAATGATGGCGGAGACGAAAGCCACACTGAGAAAGAGCTCGAAGAGGTAGATGCCTTCGAACACCACGCGATCGTTCGCCAGCATCATGGTGTCGGACTTGGTGACCGGCGGATTGACCAGGTCGCGCGTCGAATTGATCAGGGCCGATACCGGGACGAAGGTGTAGCCCTTCGCGCGCAGCGTGCGCACCATCAGAGGGATCAGCTTCACCGTCTCGGCGCGGTTGCCTCCTCCGTCGTGCAGAAGAACGCAGCTTCCCCGCTCGGAGTCGAGTTGCATCTCCACCGTCCGGAGCATCTCGGCAGCGGTCCGGTGATGGATGCGACCATCCGGGCCTCGCTCTTCGGTGTTCCAGTCCTGAGGATCGAGAAACTCCAGGATGGTGATGTAGTTGAGGCTGGAAGCCAGGACCACCGGGCGTACTTCTTCTTCCGATGTCGGCTCGGCATCCGCGTTGTAGGGGGGGCGGAACAGGAGGGTGGAACGATGCAGCAGGCTCTGGAACACCCGCTGCGTGGCGTTCAGCTCCAGTCGCGCCTGAGTCAGTGGAATCGCTCCGATGTTCGGGTGGGTGTAACTGTGATTGCCGATCTCATGGCCCTCCCTCCAGATCCGCTTGACCAGCTGCGGATACCGCTCCGCGTTCTGGCCGATCAGAAAGAAGGTGGCGGTGACTTTCTCCTGCTTCAGCACATCGAGCATCTGCGCCGTGTAGGGCTCTGCCGGGCCGTCATCGATGGTCAGGGCCAGCATCTTCGGCCGGTACCCGCTGCGGGAGATCACGAAGGAGGTAGGGAATTGATGGTAGCTCTCGTCGACGGCCAGACCGGTGCTGGGATCGACTTCCAGCGATCGCGAGCCTTTGGTCGGCAAGGCCTCCACGTGGGCCACTTCCCCTTCTCCCACGAACTCCACTTCGTACGGAAAGTTCACGTCGCGCAGCACTCCCATGTTCGGCGGCTCGTTGAGGCGATCGCGATGAATGAACGTCCAGATGGATGGATCGCTGGATCCCAGCACCCAGATGGCCACTCCCCGAACGCCATAGTTGGAGGCGACCAGCCATTGATTCGCCGCCGTCACCGCATCGAGCATCCACACTTCGTGGTCTTTGCCCTCGTCATCGACATACCAGAAGGTGGGGTTGAGAAAGTTGCTGTCGAAGTCGATGACGTCTTCCGCTTTCTCAGGCAAAGCTCCAGGCTCTCGCGCATCGATCCGGTATTTTTGAGCCAGCAGCAGAGCTCCCTGATACGTCAGCGGGTCGGCTCCATCCTTTCCTACGGTCCAGTCGTAGGCGTAGTTCGCCAGGCCCACCACCAGTTTCTCGCGGGGAATCTGGCTGCGCAACGCGCGCTGCACCACCCCGCGATACCAGTTGATGGAGGCGATGGGGCCCGGCTGCGCATCGTTCTGGGAGTGTTCGTCGTAGGCCATGATCACCACGAAGTCGCAGATCGATGAGGCCAGCTTCCAGTCGAGCGGTTTGTCGGCCTCCAGATCGATGCTTACCAGCAGGTTCGGCGCGAACGCCCTCTTGATCCGCTGAAGAAAGGGAATCATCAGTGCATAGTCCGCATCCTCCAGGTTTTCGAAATCGATGTTGATGCCCTGAAACCGATTCGTCAGGATCCACTTCCGGAGCTCCAGGATGATGGCCTCCTGAAGGACAGGGTCCGAAAGGAAGAGATGGACGCGTTTCGGATCGAACTCTCCCGATCCACTCGAGGAGACCTGCGCGTTGCTGAATACCGGCACGATGTTCAGATTGTTCGTGTGGGCAACTTCCAGAACGTCGTTGTTGTGGGGCGTCAGGACGGGATCCCAGTCATGAAAATCGAGGCTGCGGGCATCCTCGGAAAGGTGGACCCAGGCGGGGAGGATGTGCGTCATCCGTGACGCGTTGGCGCGCAGCGAATGCAGCCCCGTCTCCTGCCAGGGTGCATAGAACGCCGCGACGATCCCGGTCGCTCCGCTCACCGGAGGAAGTGCCGCCCGCGCCTGTTTCTGCTGGCGATCTTTCGCAATCTCCGAGAACAGGCGGTCGCGATCCTTCTTGAGTTTGAACTGCTGCAACTCCGTCTGATGCCGGGAGAAATGAAGGCTGCGTTGAAGGCTGCGGCTGATCGGAGTGGTCAGGCCGAGAATCCCCGGAAGCAACGGAGCGGTGAAGAGGCTGATCAACCACACGCTGATCGTGGCCACGGATGCCAGACCCAGCAGCGTCACGATGCGTTTGATCCACCACCATCGCCGGCGGCTGGGGTCGAAAAACACGGCTCGGTCGGTCATCTTGCGAGTGCGAGATCATACAGAACCAACGACCACCCAACACATGAAACAGCCGCGTCAGGCAATGGACGCAACCTCTCCCTGGTTTGCCCGTAGAGGAAAGGAAGCATGAGTCCACACGCAATCGAAGTGTCTGCTCTCCGGAAGACCTACCGATCCTCCATGGGGAAGGCTCCGATCACTGCCCTCGACGGTATCGACTTCACCGTGGAGCCAGGCGAAATGTTCGGGCTGCTCGGTCCTAATGGAGCGGGGAAAACCACCACGGTCAAGATCCTGCTCGACCTCACCCGGGCAACTTCCGGCGACGCCCGGATTGGCGGCCGCAGCGTTCACGATCCGGAGAGCCGGCGCCGGGTGGGCTACCTTCCCGAGGGGCATCGCATTCCTGGTTACCTGACCGCTCGCCAGACGCTGTCCATCTTCGGGCGCATGTCGGGGATGGAGTCGAAAGAGATCGTTCAGCGCACCGGCCTTCTGCTGGAGCGGGTCGGGCTGTCGCAATGGATGGACGTGCGGGTCAAGAAGTTTTCCAAGGGCATGACGCAGCGACTGGGGCTTGCTGCAGCCCTGGTGCACTCCCCCGAAGTGCTCCTGCTGGATGAGCCGACCGATGGAGTCGATCCGGTGGGAAGACGGGAGATCCGCGATCTGCTCCGCGAAGAAGCGAGGGGGGGGACCGCGGTCCTGCTCAACTCCCACCTGTTGTCCGAGATCGAGCTCACCTGCGACCGTGTGGCGGTTCTACGCCGGGGAAAGGTCGCCGTCGGCGGATCGGTGGAAGAGCTCACCCGCCCGACATCGAGTTACAAACTGGTGGCTTCCCCCGTCGACGACGCCCTGCTCGCAGCGTTCCGGGAGACCGGCGCGGGGGCCGAGCGAGTCAACGGGCACGTGGTTCTTTCGGTCGAGGGAGTCCAGCACCTCAACGCACTGGTCGATCGGCTGCGCGCTTCGGGGGGACTGATCACCGAGCTCGCTCCCATCCGTTCCTCGCTCGAAGATGTGTTCGTCGATCTGATCCGCGCTCCGGAAGTCCATCAAATGAAGGTGCAGCTATGAAGGCTCTCATCGCCAACATCGAAGACGTGATGCGTGAGGCTGCAGCGCGCTGGACGCTGATCGCCTACTTCTGCCTCTCCTCGATCTTCGTTCTCATCTTCGCCTCAGCGATCAATCTCGACATCGTCGATGGCTCGCTGGCCAGCGCCAGACTGTTCGGGAAGAACGTGGAGATGAACCAGGCCATCTCCATCGAGAAGCTGGTCCTTGGATTCGAGTCGGGGTTCTCCGCAGTTCTCTACTTCCTCTGCACCTTCCTGGCGGTGTTCGCCACGGCGCACCTCGTGCCGCGCATGCAGGAGAAAGGGACGATCGACCTCTATCTCTCCCGGCCGGTGTCGCGGCTGAAGCTGATCCTTTCCCGGTACGTCGCCGGGCTGATTCTGGCCGGCAGCAACGTGCTCTACCTGATCGGATCGATCTGGCTGATCGTGATCTGGAAGACGCACGTGGTCCATCCGCGTTTCTTCTTTGCAGGCGGCGTGATCCTGTTCGTCATCGCCACCCTGATGGCATTTGCGTTTCTGGTCGGCGTGATCACCTCGTCCACCGGTGTCTCCATCATGTCCACGTACGGTCTCTTCTTCTTCGCACTGATGCTGGTGGGCCACGATCGCATCGCGGCCGCCGTCTCGAAGGAGTGGCAGGCCTGGGTGATCAACACGTTGTACTGGATCGTTCCCAAGACCGCCGAGCTGGGTGGAGCAGTCATCGCCTTCGTGTCGGGCAATCAGGCCCCCGCCAGGATCGCGGCTTCTCTCAGCTGGGCGCCCTTTCTATCGACCGCGGCCTTTGGCGTCGCCTGCCTCGCTCTCGCTTCCTGGCTTTTCCAACGAAAGGAGTTTTGACATGAAGAAGCACCTGCTTTCCCTTGTGGCCCTGATCCTGGCAATCGCTCCCGCGGCATTCGCCAAGAATGACGCAATGTCGCTGATCCCCAGCGACGCGGTGTCGGTCGGGGTGGTCCGGCTGGCCGACATGCGCAACAGCCCGCTTTCGTCCGCTCTCTTTCAGCAGACGGCGCACGTCAGCATGGATGACGACGCGGTGAAGTTCCTGCGCGACTCCGGACTACAGCCGACCCGCGACGTCGACGTGATCGTGTTCACCACCTCACCGCGCACCACCCTCGGCGGCGAGGCGGACATCCTCATTGCTGCCGACGGCCGCTTCAACGTCGAGCGTCTCTCCAGCGCTCTGGTAACCCGTGGCGCCACGCGCAAGTCTTCGCCGAATGGTTCCTACCTGCTCATTCCACACAGCGACAACAGTCATGATCGTGGCCCCATGGTCGTGGCCTTCCCCGATTCGCATCTCGCAGTTCTCGGTTCCGAAGGGGCTGTGCTCGAGGCGCTGGCAAATCGCGCTTCCGGCGGCACCGGCTTCAGCACTGCCAGTGGCCTCGGTCGCGATCAGGCACGGATCGATCCTCGCGCCACGGCGTGGGTCCTGGTCGATGTCGCGCGCGCTCAGCGCCTCGCCGGCGCGCCTCACATGGGCGATCACGGATCGTCCGCGCAGATGATCGGCGGCGCGCTCAAGAGCATGTCCACCGTCGCGCTGTGGGCCACTGACTCCGGCGACTCGCTCAAGCTGTCCGCCATCGGCCTCTCCCGCGATACCGAGACCCTCGGCCTTCTTGAGGACACCATCCGCGGCGGTCTGTCGGCCCTGCGGCTTGCCGTTCAGGACAAATCGCCGGATCTCGTCTCCGTGCTTCGCAAGTTCAGCGTCTCGCGCAGCGACGACTCAGTGACCGTCTCCGGAACCGTCTCCGGCGAGACTTTCCGCAGCTGGGTGGCCAAGTCGTCCTCCCACTCCACTCGCTGACCTCGTTCGCGCGGACAGGTTTGACCTGTCCGCGCGCGCTGCGTGGAGCCGCGAGCAATGCGGTCGAGCGGTTTCCCGCCGCGCGTCACACCAAGCGCCGGATGTGCTCACGCCACCAGGGCCAGTCGTGGCCGAAGACGCCGCCCCAGAACTCCGCGTGATTGGGAATCCCTTTCCCGCTCAGCATGGAGGAGAAGTCGCGGTTCTGCTGCACCAGCGAGTCGTATTCGCCCGTGGCGATGACCCACTCCACACTGGCCACCCGTCGCGCACCCTCGGCGTCGAGGTTCGGGATGTAGGCCACTGGGCAGTGGAAGTAGCAGTTCTCATCCCAGTAGCCGTCGAGAAACGAGTGGACGTCATAAACGCCGGAGAAACAGATGGCGCGGCGCACGACGTCGGGATAGCGCGCGGCGAAATTGGCCGCGTGGTAGGCGCCGAAGCTCGCTCCGTACACAGCGAGGTCCTCCCGTTGAGAGCGATTCACGGCGTAGGGAACCAGCTCGTGCCGCAGGTACGCGTCGTACTGAGCGTGCCGCGCGACCCGCACGGCCGGATGGACCGAGCGGTTGTACCAGCTCTCCTGATCGACGGAATCGACGCAGACCAGCTGGATCTCCCCGCGCTCCACCTTGTCTGACAGCGCTCCCGTCAGGTGAAAATCCTCGTTTTCATTGAAACCGCCGCCGGAAGTGGGAAAGAGAATCACCGGCCGGCCGAACTTGCCGAACCAGAGAAACTCCATCGTGCGACCGAGGGAGGGGCTGTGCCACTGAACGTTTTCGCGGTACATGTTGGTGACTCCCTCACGGCGAATGCGCCGTCCGCTTTCGCCATTCTGCGCCGCGAATACGGCGAAGCATCCTCTAGCTCCCGCAACTGCGAGTTGCGATCCTAACAAGGTCTGCGTAACAAAATGCCCGAGAAGGCCCTCGCGATCTCGCTGATCACCCTTCCTTGAGCGGCCGTGTGGCGCGGCCGTCCCCGGCCGCAGACTGGGTCCCGGTCGCGAAGGACGGCCTCCTAGGAGCCTGCGCGGCAGAACGTCTTGGAGCGTGATCTTGGCGGAGCCTTGGGCAACCAGCGCCGCCGGCCGTGCCGGCCCAGCCTCGACCCCCGCGAGGCGGCCGGGACGGCCGCACCACACGCCAGACTCTCATTGCCGCCAGGCCGCGTTTTTGATTACGATCCGCCCCCCTGGAGATCGCCATGACCACGAAAAAGATTGGACTGCTGTTCGGGATGGAGAACACCTTTCCCTGGGCGTTGATCGAGGAGATCAACAAGCGGGGCAGCGGCAAAGTCGAGGCCAGCGCGGTGGAGATCTCCTACCTCAAGGATGACGGCGTCTTCGGCTACGACCTGATCCTCGATCGCATCAGCCACGAGATCCCCTTCTACCGCACCATGCTCAAGTGCGCCGCTGCCTCCGGCGTGAAGATCGTCAACAACCCCATCTGGTGGTCGGCCGACGACAAGTTCTTCGACAACCTGGTGGCCAAGTCGGTCGACGTCGCGGTTCCGAAAACCGTCCTGCTTCCCCACAAGGAGTACCCGCCCAACACAACCTCCCAGTCCTTCCGCAACATGCAATGGGTGAACTGGGACGAGGTCTTCGAGTACCTCGGCTTCCCCATCTTCATGAAGCCGGCGTACGGCGGTGGCTGGAAGGACGTCTACAAGTGCGACGATCGCAACGAGTTCTTTTCTGCCTACGACCAGTCGCGCGACCTGACCATGATGGCGCAGGAGGCCATCGACTTCGACGCCTACTACCGCTGCTACGTCATCGGCCGCAACCGCGTCCACATCATGCAGTACGACCCGCGGCTGCCTCACGATCAGCGTTACGTGCAGGATCCCGCTCCGATGGAGCCAGCCTTCGAGGCGAAGATCCGTCGCGACGCCTCCGCCCTCTGCGAGGCCCTCGGCTACGACATGAATACGGTCGAGTTTGCCGTGCGCGGCGGCATCCCCTACGCCATCGACTTCATGAACTGTGCTCCCGACGCCGATCGAGCCTCCGTGGGAGAGGAAAACTTCAAGTGGGTCGTCCAGAACATGGCGGAGACGCTGATCGAGATCGTCCTGTCGGGAAAGCCCCTCGAGCTCACCGGCAACTGGCCCTCGGTCATGAATACTGCAAAGGCTGCGGGTGAACCCCTCGTCACCGGGTCGAAAGGCGCCCCGAAAACGGCGCGCTGACCGCACCCGATGTGCTGGGTTATGCTTTCGGCATGGCCTCTCAACCTTCATTCACTCTCGGCATCGAGGAAGAATTTCAGGTCATCGATCCTGAGACGCGGCAGCTCCGCTCGCACATCCAGGAGATGTTCGCCGAGGGTGAGAAGCGGCTGAAGGAAGAGATCAAACGGGAGATGCACGATCCGGTGATCGAGGTGGGCACGCCGATCTGCCGGAACATCGCCGAAGCGCGCGTGGAGGTCACCCGGTTGCGCCGGGAGATCATTCAACTCGTGCATGCCAACGGACTGCGGATCGGCGCGGCAGGCTCGCACCCGATCACGCACTGGGCGAACGTGCAGATGACCGAGAACGCCCGCTACGATCAGCTCGTCTACGAAATGCAGATGCTGGCGCGCGCGAACCTGGTGTTCGGCCTGCACGTTCACGTGGCGGTGGAAGACCACGAGACGCGCATCCAGATCATGAATGCGGCGCGCTACTTCCTGCCGCACGTCTTTGCCCTCTCCGTCAACTCACCGTTCTGGTGCGGCAAGAACACCGGCTGGAAAAGTTACAGGGCCAAGGTCTTCGAGCGCTTTCCCCGCACCGGCCTTCCCGACAATTTCCGGACCTCCGGCGACTACGACGAATACGTCAACACCCTCATCGCCACCAACTGCATCGACAACCCGAAGAAGATCTGGTGGGACGTCCGGCCGCATCCATTCTTCCCGACGCTGGAGTATCGGATCTGCGATGTGCCGATGCGCGTCGACGAGACCATCTGTTTCGCCGCTCTGTTCCAGGCCATCACCGTGAAGTTGCACAAGTTGTATCGCCAGAACATGGGCTGGCGCCTCTATCGGCGCTCGCTGCTCAACGAGAACAAACAGCGGGCCGCGCGCTTCGGCATCGGCGGCAAGCTGATCGACTTCGGCAAGCGCGCCGAGGTGCCCTTCACTGAGTTGCTCGACGAGCTGCTGCTCTTCGTCGATGACGTCGTGGATGAGCTGGGGTCGCGCGACGAGGTCCACTACGTCAAAGAGATCCTGAAGCGAGGGACCGGCGCCGACCGTCAGCTGGCCGCCTATGAACATCGTCAGGACCTGAATGACGTCGTCGACTACATCATCCGCGAGACCGAGCATGGCGTCGTCTGATTCTCCCGCTGCGCACCACGACATCCACGACGGATCCGAGTTCTTCGAATACGTTCGCGTCGAGGGTGCCGAGCCTCCGGAGCGCGCCGATCGAATTGATGTGGCTCTCCTGGACATGAATCATTCCTGGCCGAACCTCGGTCACGATGGGCTGGTTCACGTCGTCCTCGAAGCGGCCGAGCCACTCGGCGCTCAACTGAAAGCGGCGGGCCTCCGGGTACGCGTCCTCTCCTACGACATCCGCCGCACCACGAACCTCCCCTCCTCGGTCGAACGCTTTCCGATGTTCCTGGGGACCGGCGGTCCCGGCCATCTCGATCCGCGCTTCAATAACGGCATCGGAGAGTGGAGCCAGGGGATTGAGGAGACCTCCGACTGGGAAGCGCCGCTGTTCCGCCTTTTCGAAGCCATTCACGACCATCCCACGGCCACCCTTCTGGCGGTGTGCCATTCCTTCGGGCTGCTCTGCCGCTGGTCGGGCGCAGCCCACCCCGAGTTGCGAGAGGTGAAGAGCTCCGGAATGCCCATGAACGCTCTCTCCGAAGAAGCGAGAGCCCATCCGTACTTTCGGGCGTTCGCTGCCGAGCTCCCCGATCGAACGCACTTCCGCGTGGTCGACAACCGGCTATTCGACCTCGTCGTAGACAACCTGGCGGGAGCCACTGTGCTGGCGTTCGAAGAAGTGGGCAGCTCCGCCCTGACCATGATGGAGATGGCTCGTCATCCCGACGGCACGCCTCGCATTCTTGGAGTCAACTTTCATCCCGAGATCATCGATCGAGAGCACATCCTTGCGGTGCTCGAGGAAAAGCGCGCCCACGACATGGTCACGGAAGACTGGTACCGGGAGCGCGCCGCAACGATGAAGAATCTGTTCCACGGTGAGGCGGAGCGAGAGAGTCAGCGGACTTCTCATTACACCCTGATCGAGCCGCTGCGGCGTCAGATCGAGCGCGTCGTTCTCGATCGCTGCGGCGTCGGTGCGGAACCGGCCTGATCGCCCATGGAGGATCGTTACCGCAGGCTCTTCAATGCGCAGATCACGGCGGAACGTTTCCAGTGGTACTCCGATGAACTGGAGCGGCGGCTCGGTTGCCGGTTCGGCTTCCGGCTGGCGGAGAGTCCGCTCTTCCTGCCAGATGTTTTCAAGGAACGGATCGTCGAGGCGGCGAACGCCATCGTCCGCCAGATCTCCGACCCCGACCGCATCGCCCGAATGAAGCAGGCCATCCCCGAGCGCTGGAACACCCCGGGGATGGACGCGCTGCCGAGCTTTGCCCAGGTCGATTTCGCCGTCGTCCGCGAGAACGGCGTGCTCGTTCCGAAGCTCATCGAGCTGCAGGGCTTCCCTTCGCTGACCTGCCTGCAGGTGGTTCAACGCGATGTCTGGCGCGACGCCATGCGCACCATGGAGGGCCTCGATCTCGAATGGTCCTGCTGGTACTCCGGTCTGGACCGCAGCGGCTTTCTCGAGCTGGCTCGCCGTACCATCGTGGGCGATCACGATCCGCGCGAGGTGATTCTCATGGACCTCGACCCGCTGCAGCAGAAGACCTATGTCGACTTTGCGGCGACGAAGATCCTCTTCGATGTCGACGCCGTCGATCCCACGACTCTGATCCGGCGCGGCCGTCAGTTGTTTCGCGACGATGGCACACCGGTGAAGCGGATCTACAACCGAGTGGTCTTCGACGAACTGGCGAACAAAGGCACGAAGCTGCCGTTCGACTACCGCGATGACCTCGATGTCGAATGGGCACCGCATCCGAACTGGTACTGGGTCTGGTCGAAGTACTCGCTCCCTTTTCTCGATCACCCCTCTGTGCCGAAGGCGACTTTTGTTTCGGATCTACAGGGAGTGCCGGACGATTTCTCGCGCCGCTACGTCCTCAAGCCGCTGTTCTCCTTCGCCGGCGGCGGCGTGAACATCGAGCCGACTGCTGCGGATCTCGCAGCGATTCCGGAGAAGGAGCGCGGCAACTGGTGCGTTCAGCAAAAGATCGAATACGAGCCGGCTCTCGAAGCAGCGGATGGCGGCGGCGTGAAGATCGAGATCCGCATGATGTTCCTTCGACCCGATGGCGCGACCTCGATGACCCTGGCTCAGAATCTGGTGCGCCTCTCCCGCGGGAAAATGCTCGGCGTCGACTTCAACAAGCAGTTCACCTGGGTCGGTTCGTCGATCGCACTTTCGCCAACGTCGTGAAGGGACATCGCGAACCATCAGCGCACGAAGAAGTCCCCGATCGTCATCCTGAGGCCGGCACGGCTGGCGGCGTTGGTACGTAAAGCGTCCGCCACGATTTTTGCCTCAGTCGCCTTCACTCGGCCGCCTTCGATTGCGGATAACGCGCGAGCGCGTCATTAGAAGCAATGGACAGCGCGCACGCTGCGCCTGAGAGAAAGAAACGGGCCCGGAGGCAAAGCGCCGGAGGCGCGATTGACCTTAGCCCAGGACTTCAGTCCTGGGACTTGAGGGGCTCCCCCAGACGAGTCCCGGAGGGACGATTGACGATGCTTCGTTGCGACGTTTTCAATCGTCCCTACGGGACTCACTTTTTAGGGGCATCAAACCCAGGACTGAAGTCCTGGGCTAAGGTCAATCGTCCCTACGGGACTCGCAAATCCGCATAAACCTGGGAGTTTCGTAGCAGCGGTTTTTCGCACTTTGAGCGAAGGCCGAAGGCGGATGAGTGACGCTCCCGCGAAAGCCCTCCTCACACGAAAAATCACCCCGAAAAAACTACCCATTGTGGAGTTTCTTGACGACTCCAGAAAGGGCGCTAGACTCGTTTCACCACACGATGACTCATCGGTCCGAGCCACTGTCTTTCTTCTCTTCCACACGATCGAAAACAAGGAGCAGCCAACATGGGCAGCAGCGTTCCCACTGACAAATTGAAAGCGTGCGAAACCGCACTGACGCAGATTGAGCGTCAGTTCGGAAAAGGGGCCATCATGCGGCTCGGCGCGAAGGAATTCGTGCCGATCAGCGCCATCTCCACCGGGTCCATCGGCGTCGACGCGGCGCTGGGAGTCGGCGGCATTCCCCGCGGCCGGATCATCGAGATCTTCGGGCCGGAATCCTCAGGAAAGACCACACTCTCGCTGCACATCATCGCCGAGGCCCAGAAGCTGGGCGGCCTGGCGGCATTCATCGACGCGGAGCATGCACTGGATGCCGAATACGCCAGGAAGCTTGGCGTGGACATCGACAACCTGCTGGTCTCCCAGCCGGACAGCGGCGAACAGGCTCTGGAGATCGCCGAGGTGCTGGTCCGCTCAGGGGCCATCGACCTCATCGTGATCGACTCTGTGGCCGCACTGGTTCCCCGCGCTGAACTCGAAGGCGAGATGGGCGACAGCCACGTCGGACTGCAGGCCCGGCTGATGTCTCAGGCCATGCGCAAATTGACGGCCATTTTAGCGAAGTCAAAAACGTCACTGGTTTTCATCAACCAAATTCGTGAGAAAATTGGTGTGATGTTTGGCAGCCCGGAGACCACCACCGGCGGCCGGGCCCTGAAGTTCTACTCCTCGGTCCGCCTGGACATCCGCCGCACCGGCCAGATCAAGGAAGGTGAGGAAGTGATCGGATCGCGGGTCAAGGTCAAGGTCGTCAAGAACAAGGTGGCCGCGCCATTCCGCTACGCCGAGTTCGATGTCGGCTATGGCGAAGGCATCTCCAAGATGGGCGAACTGGTCGACATCGGGATCGAGCACCGCATCATCGAGAAGTCCGGCTCCTGGTTCTCCTACGGCGACGTGCGTCTCGGGCAGGGCCGCGAGAATGCCAAGCTCTTCATCAAAGAGAACCCCGAGTTGGCTACCGAGATCGAGGCCAGAGTACGCAAAGCCCTCGGCATCGGCCCTCCCGAGCTCACAGTGATCGAAGGGGGCGCCGCCGAGCCTGCGGTGGCCAAAGTGAGCAAAGCGGCAGCTCGCTGATCCCCATCCGGCGACCTGGTCGCCTGCGATAGGATTCCGAAGGACAGACCTGACCCGTCTGTCCTTCTTTTTTTATGCGACTGGATCAGGCCATCGCCGCACGCTTCCCGGAAATCTCCCGCCGCCAGGCCAGGGAGCTGATCGCTGCGCGGCGCATTCTGGTCAACGACCGCCCGGTCTCCATCGCCTCCCGTCACACCGCTGATTCCGATCGGATCGTAATCGTCGATGACGACCTTCCGCCGGTGGAAATCATCGCCTCGGCCTCCGACTGGATTGCCGTGAACAAACCAGCCGGCATGCCCACGCAACCTCCCGCCGATCGTTCCCGGCGATCGATGGAGGAACTGCTCCGCCTGCGCTCGCCAGAGATCTACCTGGTCCACCGCATCGACACCCCCACCAGCGGAATTGTCCTGTTCGCAACGACGCGGTCCGCCGCCGCGCGGCTCTCCGAGCTATTCGCGAACCGCCAGATGCGCAAGACCTATCTCGCGGCCATCGATCGTCCCCTCAGCGAGACGTTGACCATCGATACAGAGGTCGGAGGCAGGAGCGCGATCACCAGCATCCGCCCTGCCGGGGGCCGCTTGATCGAAGCGGAGATCGAGACCGGCAGAACGCATCAGATCCGCGTCCATCTCGCGTCGATCGAACATGCGGTCGTGGGCGATCGGCGGTACGGAGGCGCGCCGGCGCCGCGGCTGATGCTGCACGCCTGGAAACTGGAGCATGCGACACTCGGGGAACTGGTCGCCGCACCACCCCTCGAGTTTGACGCGTATCGGAAGTGACTGACGAAGCGGTACAGGTCGCTGACGTTCACCGAACCGCACCGGAGCGTCCCCGCTCTCTTTGATACGATCTGCCGGCCATGGAACCGCTCACCATCCACGCCACCACCGTGCTCTGTGTCCGCCGCGACGGTGCCGTGGCCATGGCCGGCGACGGTCAGGTCACGGTAGGCAACACGGTCATGAAGCATGGGGCGGCGAAAGTCCGGCGGCTCTACCACGACAAGATTCTTGCGGGGTTTGCCGGAAGTGCCGCCGATGCGTTCGCGCTGTATGCCCGCTTCGAGGCGAAGCTCGAGGAGTACCGGGGCAACATGGAGCGCTCCGTGGTCGAACTGGCGAAGGATTGGCGGATGGATAAATACCTTCGCCAGCTCCAGGCGTTCCTGATCGTGGCCAATGCGGAGCGTGCCTACCTGATCTCCGGCACGGGCGACCTCATTCAGCCGGACGACGGCCTGCTGGCGATCGGCTCCGGCGGCCCTTACGCACTGGCGGCGGCGCGGGCATTGCTGCAGCACACCGACATGGACGCCGCCAAAATCGCAGGGGAAGCCCTTCGCGTGGCCGCATCGATCTGCATCTACACCAACGACCACATCACGGTCGAAACGCTTTGAGCCTCCTTTGATCATGGTCATCCACCTCCCCGGCAGCGTCGACGAAGTCTCCCGAGACATGGAGCGGCTGACGCCGAAAGAAATCGTTGCGGAGCTGGACGCCTACATCGTCGGGCAGGGAGCGGCGAAGAGGGCGGTGGCCATCGCGTTGCGCAACCGCTGGCGCCGGCAGCAGCTCCCGGCAGAGCTGCGCGATGAGATCGCGCCCAAGAACATCATCATGATCGGCCCCACCGGGGTTGGGAAAACCGAGATCGCCCGACGACTGGCCCGTCTCACCCGCTCGCCCTTTCTGAAGATCGAAGCGTCGAAGTTCACCGAGGTGGGTTACGTGGGCCGTGACGTCGAGTCGATGATCCGCGACCTCACAGAGATCGCCATCAAACTTGTTCGCGACGACAACGCCCGCATGCATCACGACACGGCGGTGCGGAACGCCCGCGAGCGCATCCTTGACCTGCTCCTGCCCGACACCCGACGTTCCTCCCCGCGCCCTGCGTTCGTTGGTTCGGACGCTCCCGGCGAGCCGGCGACGACGGAGACTCGCGACAAGCTGGCGCGCATGCTGGACGACGGTCGACTGGATGATCGCGAGATCGAAATTGACGTCAAGGAACAGAGCTTTCCCTCGCTGGAGATCTTCACCCCGCAAGGCGTGGAAGAGATGGGCGTCAACATCAAGGACATGATCCCCGGGCTGTTCGGCAACCGCTCGAAGCAGAAGAAAATGCGCGTCGGTGAGGCCCGCGGCATCCTGATCAAAGAGGAGTCCGACAAGCTGGTGGATCAGCAGAAGGTCGCGCGCGAGGCCATCGAACGCGTGGAACAGAGCGGAATCGTCTTTCTCGACGAGATCGACAAGATCGCAGGGCGGCAGCATGCCTCGCAGGGTCCCGACATTTCCCGCGAGGGAGTCCAGCGCGACCTTCTCCCCATCGTTGAAGGAACCACCGTGAACACCAAGTACGGCATGGTCAAGACCGACCACATCCTGTTCATTGCCGCAGGAGCCTTCCACGTCGCCAAACCGAGCGATCTCATCCCCGAGTTGCAGGGAAGATTTCCGATCCGGGTGGAGCTTGAATCGCTGACGGAAGAGGACCTCGTTCGCATTCTGCGCGAACCGAAGAATGCGTTGACCATGCAGGCCACCGCCATGCTCTCAACCGAAAGGGTTACGCTCACCTTTTCCGACAGCGCAGTGCGGGAGATCGCGCACTATGCAGCGGTCGTCAATGAGAAGACCGAAAACATCGGCGCCCGGAGACTGCACACCATCCTGGAGCGCCTGCTCGACGATCTCTCGTTCGAAGCGAGCGAGATGGGCGGACAGGAAGTGAACATCGATGCCGAATACGTGCAACGAGTCCTGGCGGATACAGTGAAGGACGAAGACCTGAGCCGGTACATCCTGTGAAAACGCCTCTGCTCATCGCTCTCCTGCTCTGTCCCTCGGTCATCAACGCCGACACCACCGCGGACATCCGGACGGCACTGGCTTCGCTCCGGGGAGCTGCGCCCATCCACGCCACCTTCGAGCTGCAGCGGTCCCGCAAAGCGCAGGGGCGATTCGCCAACAACGAGTCCAACGGTTCGGCAACGGTGGATGTCGTGGCGGACCCCACGGGATTGCGGATCACCTTTTCCCAGCCACTTCTGGAGCGGGCCACGACCGAAGCGGTGGAGCATCAGTGGGATCCGAAGAAGTCGACACCGGTACGCTCGACGCTGGCGGAGATCGACGCGACCACTCTTTCGGACGATCTCGATTACGCCCGAGCCATGCTCCGTCTGCTGGCGATTGCCAAACCCATCAGCGACAGCAAGACGGTCTGGCAGGGGCACCCGGCCCATCTTCTGGTCATGAAGCTGAATCCCAGACTCAACCCGGAAGCGACCACGGTGTTCCACGTTAATTTTTCGGACGACACGCTGCGACTCTGGGTGGGCGCAGACAACATCCCGCTGGCGGCGGAACGGATTCAGAGAGGCACGGCCGGCTTTCTTTTTCTCAAGGGTGAGATGAAGAACAGGCAGTCCTGGGTGTTCTCACGCTATGCCGACCGGCTGCTGGTCACACGCTACGAGTCTTCGTTCGCTGGGTCCGGGTTCGGCCAGCGAGGGGAAGGCAAGAACGTGCAGATCGTCGCCGTTCGCTGAGGCGTTCGGTCAGGCCACCGTTTTCTGGAACGCGCGAGCACTGGCCGCCACCAGCACAACCGAGATCACCACCAGAGCGAGGACCGGCTCCCAGAGATCAGCCAGGCTTGCTCCCCGGATGACGATTCCACGTGCAATCTTGATGAAGTGCGTCGCCGGCAGCAGATACGAGACGACCCGCAGCGGTGCCGGCAGTGAGGAGAGCGGAAACACGTAACCGGACAGGAGCACCGACGGCAGCATCACCGCCATCGCTCTCTGCATGGCTTCCATCTGCGTCGTGGCCCTCGAAGACACCAGAAGACCAACCGATAGCAGCGACATCAGGTAGATTGGCGAGAGCAGCATGAGCAGAGTGGCGCTTCCGTGGATGGGCACTCGGAACAACACGTTCATCAGGAAGACGATGAGAATGAGCTGGACGTAGGCCAGCCCGAGGTAAGGAAGCAGCTTGCCGACCACCACCGCCAGCGGTGATACCGGCGTCACCATCAGCTGTTCCAGAGTCCCGCGCTCGCGTTCCTTCACGATGGCAAACGCGGACAGCATCGTGCCGGAGAAGGTGAGCAGGATGGCGATCAGGCCGGGGATCAGCAGGTTCGCGCTGCGCATGTCGGGGTTGAACATCATGACCGGATGCGCGTCGATCATCGGTGCTTGTCTGGCGCTCTCGATCAATCTGCGAAGGGATTCGTTCAGGATCACGCCATTGGCGGCAGCGAGCGCGGAGTTGGCGATGCTGGAGTCAGATCCGTCGATCATCACCAGGACGTCGGCGTGCCGGCCGGCAGAGAGATTTCGCGCGTAGTCGGGCGGAATCTCGATGGCCACTTGCGCGCGCCCGGCAACGATGGCGTGCTGCAGATCCGCACGCGAGGCGGGGTAGTCGACGACGCGAAGATAGGAAGTGGCCTGGAACTGTTCCACCAGCTGGCGGCTTTCCTGGGTTCGGCTCTGATCGAGGATTGCCGTGGGGATATTTTTGGCGTTCATGTCGATCACGCCGAAGAGGATCATCTCGAACACCGGGATGGCCAGCGCAAACATCACCGTGGCCCGATCGCGCATCATCTGCGTCAGTTCTTTGCGGAAGACGGCCGCGAACCCGCTCACGACTTCGCTCCCAGCCTTGCCGTCTCGATTTCCTTTCCCCGGGTCTCGGTCAGCCTGACAAAGACGTCTTCCAGCGATGGGTCGATCGCGCTGAGCTTGACCTCGCCGATCCCAAAACCTCGAAGGTCGTTCCCGAGCTTCGAGTCCGAGACATCCGCGGCCACCAGCAGGTGCAATGACGTGCCGAAGATCGTGGCGGAATGGACGTAGGGGAGCGTTCGCGCGGACGTCATCAGTCTGGCCACACCTTCGCTGCACTCCGCCTGCACTCGCCGTGTTCCTTCCGGTGTAACTTCGGGGAGTTTCTTGAGCTCGTCCGGTCTCCCGGCGACGATCAACCGCGACATGTACAGATAGGCCACGGACTCGCAGCGCTCCGCTTCGTCCATGTAGTGAGTGGTCACGAACATCGTCACGCCACCAGCAGAGAGCTCGAAGAGCAGATCCCAAAGCTCGCGGCGGGCTACGGGATCGATCCCCGCGGTCGGCTCATCGAGAAAAATCACTCGCGGCCTGTGCATGAGCGAGGCGGCCAGGGCCAGCCGCTGCTTCCAGCCTCCCGACAGCGCTCCAGCAAGCCGGTGTCGATACGGTCCGATGTGAGTCAGGTCGATGGCCCATTCGATCCGCTCCTTGCGCTCAGCTCCCTTCAGCCGGTAGATGGAGCTGAAGAAATCGAGATTCTCCTGGACCGTCAGATCGCGATACAGCGAAAAGGCCTGAGAGACATAGCCGATGTGTCGCCGTACCTCCTCGCCTTCCCGCGCCACATCGAAACCGTCGACCCTGGCATTTCCGCTCGTCGGCGTCAGCAACCCGCACAGGACCCGGATCAGCGTCGATTTCCCTGAGCCGTTCGGTCCCAGCAGGCCGAAAATCTGGCCGCGGGGAACCTGGAGTGTGACGGAATCGAGCGCCCGAAAACTGCCGAAGTCGCGCGTCACCTGTTGAACGTCCACCCCCAGTTCCGTGCTCACTTCGAACCCTCGGAGAGTCCCAGATCGACGTCGGCGGCCATGCCTGCCTTCAGTCGTGGGTCGGGTTCGATCAGGACTCGGACTGCAAAGACTTCTTCCGCTCGCTGCGCTCGCGTCTGGATGTTTCGAGGGGTGTACTCCCCCTTGCTGCTGATCGAACCGACGGTTCCCGCGAACCAGACGTCGGGGGCGGTATCGATGCGGAGGCGCACCTTCTGGCCGACGACCACGTGACCAAGGTCCGTCTCAGCAACGTACACGCGAGCCCACAACTGGCTGGACTCGAGGATCTCGGCAACTGGCTGGTTCGGTGCCACCAGGTCTCCCGGACGGAGCGCGAACGACTGCACCACTCCGGCAACGCTGGAGCGAACATCGGTTTCCGCTCGCTGTCGGAGGAGCGTCTCCAGTCGGCGTTGCTGTTGTTCCAAGGCCGCGCGTAAGGCGTCGAGATCTTCCTTCCTCGTCCCCTGCTGCAACAGCCGCACATCGTCGGCCGAGGTTTTTGCTCGGGTGGTCACATCGTCGAGCATCTGCTTCGCAACGATTCCGGCTCGGTAGAGAGCCACCATCCGCCTGCGCTCGCGCTCGTCGTTGGCTGCCACGGAGGAGGCCCTGGAGATCTCCATGGAACGAGGGCCAGCCAACCCCTTGGCCAGCTGCGATCGCGCGGAGTCGATCGCGGCGCGCTGTTCGGCGATCTGGTGGTCAATGGTGTCGGTCTCCAGACGGACCAGACTCTGGCCTGCGGTTACCGTGACGCCCTCATCCACGAGGACGGCGACTACGCGGCCGCCGTACAACGACCCGACATTGACTGTCCGTGCTTCCAGGGTCCCCGACACCACCATCTTCTGCGGTCGGCGGCTTGCCCGAACCCACAGAAACGCCGCGACGGCCAGGGCTGCCAGGAGGGAGAGAAGCAGAATCCGTTTGACGAGTTGCGGTCTGGAAAGGGACATGGCGACCTCCGGTGACGATGGCTCCCGAGGTCCAGACATCGATCAGTTGATCGATCCAGATGGAGAGCGGGAAGGGTTTCGCGGCGACGTTGAGAACCTGATGAAGAAATACGTAGGACTGCAGAGATCCCATGAAGAGGAGGGCGGCGGCGCGGGGATCCTGAACGCGCATCACACCGGCATTAGCGGCCCGCCGAAAATAGTCAGTGACGATGCGGAGGCCGCGCCGCGGTGGTGTGTCGTTGCTGCTGGTGTCGAACGGGATGACGAAGGAGGTCTGCGATCGGCCGTGCATGTAGACGGCGAGATTCGCGCCGAGCGTGGCCTGGACGAAGGGGACAAATCGCTCCGCGAGGTTGCGCAGCACCGTCCGGGGATCGGTGGAGGGATCGATCAGGCGAAGGTCCGCGATGAATTCCGGCAACTCCACTGGGGCGCCCTGCATGGCCATGGTGAACAGCTTCTGTTTGGAGCCGCAGTGGCGGAGCACCGCGGCAGGCGTCACGCCGAGACCGCCGGCAATCTCCGCAAGTGTGGTGGCCTCAAAACCTCTCTGAACAAAGATGGAGCGGGCAGCCTCGAGGACCTGGATCCGGGTGATGCGGGGAGGACGTCCCATGGTTAGTAACTTAACGTATAGTTACTAATTACGGTTGTCAAGGGATGGTCTCCCTTCAGGGGCAGAAGCGTTCGGGGGCATCAGACAAAAAAGGCCGCCGGTTTGCCCGGCGGCCTTTTTTTTGATTCCGTTACGATCGGGTCAGAAGAGAAGTTTGGCGGCGAACTGGTACGTACGGGGACCGCTGGTCGCCGACGCCGACTGAAACCCGTTGATCGGATTCACCGCACCGAGGGTCAGCTTGTTGGTCGTCGCGCCGGAGTACGACGCGTAGGTATTCCGGACGCGCGACACATTGGAGCGGTTGGTGATGTTGAACGCCTCGGCAATCAGCTGGAGGTGTGATGCGCCGAAGAGATGAATGTCGCGCGTCAGCCGCGGATCGATGGAAACCTGCGAGGGAAGCCGCAGCGAGTTGCGGGCGAAGCCAGGCGCGCGATCGTTGCTGCGGTTCAGATCGTTGTTGAAGTCACCGTTGATGATCGGCGTGTAGGGCTGTCCGCTCTGGTAGGCGGCGATGGCCGCGAAGGACCAGCCGCTGAGCAATGCGTGCGCGGTCGCGCTCTGGAGGGCGTCGAAGTAGTGGAGGTTCCACACCCCGCTGAGAACCACGCGATTCCGTACATCGGAATCGCCGAATGAATAGTCATCGGCGATGTTGTTCGCGTCCTGCACCTCACGGGCGTCGTCCACACCGGCGACCACAATGGTGGCATCCGGGCGGTTGTCTCTGGCCTTGGAGTGCGTGTACGCCAGCCGGGCCTGGAAATTGTCGGAGTAGCGCTTGTTCAGATCGAGGGTCACGCCGTTGTATTTCGAACGTCCGTTGCTCTGGGCCTGGAGCACGCGGTTGAAGGTCGGAAAGGGTCGCCCCGCACTCGAATAGACCTTGTGATCGACGGTGCCGATCTGGACATTGTTCACATCAAAGATCGGCGTGTTCACGATGGTGGAGGTGCCGATGTTCGAGTCGACCGTGCGCGGAAGCGAGCTGCCGGTCACGTACTGGTAGCTCACGCCCAGGGAAAGGTCATTCGTCAGAGCGCGCTCCACGCCGACGCTCGACTGGCTGATACGAGGGTTCTGAAAGTCGGGGGCGAACACGAAGATGTTCTGCGGCAGGTTGGCCAGGGCCGATGGCAGCGCATCGAAGCGACCGGGATAGACCGGCGCCAGCGCAGCCGGGAAGTTGATCGACTTCACCTGGATTCCGTTCTGCGAATGCGCGGTGCCCACCATGATCGCCGGCGTGCGGCCGTAGAAGACACCGTAGCCGCCACGGACGACGGTGCGGGCGTCGGCGCCGGGGGTCCAGGCGAAACCGAGACGGGGGGCGAAGTTGTTCTTGTCCTGGTGGATCCGGCTGGTGTCGAGACCGGCGGCTAGGAGCTTCGCATCGGGATTGCGAACGCTGGGCTGCGCCAGGACCTGCCGGTCGTAACGAACTCCCAGGTTCAGAGTCAACGCAGGCATGACCTGCCACTGATCTTCGGCGAACACCGCTTGATCGGTCAGATTCGGATGGGTCGTCCCGCCCGAAGTGCCGTCGCCAGCAAAGTTCTGGAGGTACGTGGCCGGCTTCTTGTTGGTGAAGTCCGCCAGCGAGTTGAATGTGTAAACACCCGAGAAGTTGCCCGGGAAGAAGTTGAAGATCTTGTCGCGGTTGTAGTCGAAACCGCCCTTCACGGTGTGGGTGGAAAACAGATAGGTCACGGTGTCCGCAATCTGGGCGCGATGGATGGTGGTCTCGCGGGGGCTGAAGCTGTTGCGTCCGATGACCAGAACGGTTGCCCCGCCCTGGCGGATGGTCGCCTCAGGGTCGGCGCTGTTTGCACGGCCCGGTTCCTGATCCTTGGCGTACTGCGCGCGAACCTCGTTGAAGAGCGTGTTCTTGAGAATGGACGTGGCCACCCCGGACAGCGTGGTGGTGTGGACCACGGAGTCGCCGGTGTGCTCGGCAGCGCTCTGCAATCCACCATTCTCGAAGTTCGCGCCGGTGAAGCTCTGGCGGTTGTAGCGGATCGCCACATGGTTGCTGCCGGGAAGCTCGTGATCGGTCTTCAGCAGGATGACGTCCTGATTCTGCTTGTTGCTGTAGGCCAGAGCCTTCGTGGAAAGGAACTGCAGTGCGGCCTGCGCCGCCGGCACGTCTGCCGCGGCGACGTTCGAAGGCACGCCGGAGACGCCGAGGGATGTTGCGTTCGGGATCGAGTTTCTCTGCGCGTCGTAGTTGGCGAAGAAGAAGTGCTTGTCGCGCACGATCGGCCCGCCGAAGCTTCCACCGTACTGATCGAAGTGGTAAGGGCTCTTCGGTAGGTTGCGCAGCTGATTCAGGTAGTCGTTCGCCCGGTACTTCTTGTCGCGGTAGAAATCGAACAGTGTGCCCTGGAACTCGTTGGTTCCCGACTTGGTGATGACGTTGATGACGGCGCCACCGGCACGCCCGAATTCCGCCGAGTAGGCGTTGGTGTTGACCTGGAACTCCTTCACCGCGTCCTGAGAGAACTGGTAGGGAGCGCGGACGCCGGTGCGGCCGAGGGACTGGCCGAAGAAGGTGTTGTTGTTGTCGGCGCCATCAACGATGACGCTGTTGAGCGTGCCCTTCTGACCGGCGAAGCTGATGTCCCCTCCCCGGGGATCGCGCACCACGCCTGGAGTGGTCAGGACGAAGTCGAGGAAGTTGCGCCCGTTCACCGGCAGATTCTGGATGGCCTTTTCGTTGACCACTGAGCTGACCTCGGAACGCGTCGTCTCCACCAGCGGCGCGGAAGCGGTAACCGTCAGAACGTCGGTGACACCCGGCGCCATCTTGAGGTTCAGGCCCGTGCCGGTCCCGACGTTCACCACAATCCGTTCGTACCGTACCGCCTGGAAGCCGGCCAGTTCAGCCGATACGGAGTACGTTCCGGGCGGCAGCAGGAGCATGTCGTAATGGCCGCTCCCATTACTGACTGCCACGCGAGTTGCATGGGTGGCAATGTTGGACGCGGTAACGCTGACTCCCGGCAGCGCTCCGCCGCTTAGGTCAGTGACATTACCGGAGATGGATCCATTGCTGCTCTGTGCGAATGAGACGACAGGCATCAGAACGAGCAGGCACAGCAGGATCACGAAACGCGCTGGTTTCAAAGTGTTCATGAGAACTCCTTACCGAGGGTTTGGTGGTGATGGACATCAAACTTGCTGGATGACTGCCGAGAATAGCAGAGGTTGAAATCGAAATGGCGATTGCGACGGTAAACCCGGCCACCGGGAAAACGATCAAAACCTTCACCTCGCTCGATGCGGGTGGAATCGAGGCGGCGTTATCTCGCTCCATCGATGCCTTCCGGGTCAACCGGGGGCGAAGTCTTGAAGAGCGAGCAATGCGCATGCGCCGGGCGGCGGACATCCTCGAAGAGCGCCGGGACGAACTGGGAGAAGTCATCACTCTCGAAATGGGCAAGCCCCTGGAGGCCGCCATCGCCGAGGTTGCCAAGTGCGCTCTGGTGTGCAGGCATTACGCGGACGAGGCGGGACGCTACCTCGCCGACGAGCCGGTGCTCACGGACGCCTGGCGAACGTTCATCCGCTACGAGCCCATCGGCCCGGTGCTCGCCGTCATGCCCTGGAACTTTCCTTTCTGGCAGGTCTTCCGCTTCGCCGCACCGGCCCTGATGGCCGGCAACGTCGGTCTTCTGAAACATGCCTCGAATGTTCCGCAGTGCGCTCTGGCCATCGAGGATGTGTTTCGCCAGGCAGGGTTCGTCGACGGCGAGTTCCAGACTCTTCTGATCGGCTCCGATGCCATTCCGTCAATTCTGAACGACGATCGGGTCAAGGCGGCCACCCTCACCGGCAGTGAGGCGGCAGGCGCCTCGGTGGCCAGCATCGCGGCGAAGCGCATCAAGAAGACCGTGCTCGAGCTCGGTGGCAGCGATCCCTTCATCGTGATGCCTTCGGCCGATATGGCCCAGGCGGTGAAGGTCGGCGTGAAGGCCCGCATCGTCAACAACGGGCAGTCCTGCATCGCGGCCAAGCGCTTCATTCTGCACGAGGCGATCGCGGATGAATTCACCAGGCAATTCGTCGCAGCCATGGAAGCGCTCCGCGTCGGCGATCCGATGGAAAAAGGCACGGAGGTCGGTCCACTGGCAACTCCTCAAATCCTGGCGGACATCGAAGAGCAGGTTCGTCAGTCCGTCGCTGCCGGGGCCAGGTTGCTCACCGGAGGCCGGCGGAGGGAAGGGGGAGGGAACTTCTATCTGCCGACGGTGCTCGATTCCATCCCGCCGGACTCTCCCGCGGCTACGAAGGAGACCTTCGGACCGGTCGCCTCGCTCTTTCGTGTGCGCGACGTTGACGAGGCCATCGCCATTGCCAACAACACCTCTTTCGGCTTGGGCTCCAGCGTCTGGACGAACGACCCGCTGGAAGCGGAGCGCTTCATCGATGGCATCGAGGCAGGGCAGGTATTCGTCAACGCGATGGTGGCCTCCGACCCGCGCGTGCCGTTCGGAGGAGTGAAGCACTCCGGTTTCGGACGGGAGTTGGGGGTCTTCGGAATCCGTGAGTTCGTCAACGTGAAGACGGTCTGGATTCAGTCGATGGACGGCGGCGCTGGCAGGGACGCAGCCACGAAGTGATTTCTGCGATTTCCCCGCTCCTGCTGCGTACGGAACAACGACGGCACCGCGCAAGCCCGGTTAAGCGAATGACTACACAGGCGTTCACCTGTTTCTTCCATCGCCTGCCAAAGCTGGCCAACCCTTGCAGTTCGCATCGATTTGAAACTTGTCAACGGACGATTTGCAGCATTTTTTCAGATAAGATCGCGCCCCGCTGGAGGAGACTCACCATGCGCCGCATTGCCATTTTGTTTGCACTCGCAGTTTCCGCTCTTCCGCTAACCGCCGTTGAGAGCGTGAAGCGTTTCGAGGCGACCTACATCGCCACGATCAAGGACATCCCGGCCGGAACGTCGATCATGAGCGTCTGGATCCCTCTGCCGGTGAGCGGCGATGGACAGATCATCAAAGCCGTCACCATCGACTCTCCTTACGACTGGCGCCGCAAAACCGAGAAGGAGTTCGGCGATCTCTACGCCTTCACGACGATCGTGAACCCTCCCGCGGGCGAGTTGCGCATACCGGTCCATTTCATCGGCACGCGGCGCGAGATCACCCAGGCCACGCTGCCCGATCGCGATGCAACGAAAGCAGAGATCCGCCGCGCTCTCCAGCCGGACAAGATGGTCACGCTCTCACCTCGGCTGCGCAAACTGGCGAACGAAGTCACCGCTGGAAAAACGGGGCCCATCGAGCAGTCCCAGGCCATCTACGACCACCTTCTGGCCACCATGAAGTACGACAAGACCATCCCCGGCTGGGGAAAGGGTGACAGCGAACGTGCCTGTGACATCCGCGCCGGCAACTGCACCGACTTCCACTCGCTCTTCATGTCCATGGCCCGCGCCAAGGGAATCCCTTCGCGCTTTGTGATCGGCTTTCCCATGACTGCCACCGGCGGTGCGGGAACGGTGGCCGGCTACCACTGCTGGGCGGAGTTCTACGTCAAGGGAAAGGGCTGGATTCCGGTCGATCCCTCCGAGGCTTCGAAATCGAGCGATCCGGCTCGCCGGGCCTACCTCTTCGGCAATCTCGATCCGGACCGCGTGCACTTCACCATGGGCCGCGACCTGAACCTGACGCCACGCACGGCCGAGCCGCTCAATTTCTTCATCTACCCGCACGCTGAAGTGAATGGCCGGGAAGTGGGGACGGCTTCCATCGCGCTCCAGTACAAGGAGCTCCCGGCGACATCCACATCCTCAACGTCCACTCCTTAGGTCGGCAACGATCCGCCTGTCCAGGAATGGCGTCGCCCGTCCCCGAAAATAGAAAGCGCCCTTATGCGACAAGGCCGCATTGAATGGCACGTTTCCTGCGAAATCCGTGCTTGTGAGTCTCTCAAAAAGCGACGGGTTCTGGCCTGCGATGGCGTTGCGGGCCACGCTCACACGAATCGCGGATTACAGCGATACCGACTTTCATGCGTTCGAGATCGCTCTGGTCAGTCACTATCGCGCGAGACCACATGATCAGGAGTGGATCGCCAGGGAGCTGAGCCGACGAACTCAGCTGACCGGGAATGCGAAGGAATCGGATCGCATCGAAGAGGTTCTGGCGATGCTCGACCATGTCCACGATCCTCTGATCTCAGGCTCCGCTCTCGGTTCCAACTGAGGTCGCGCGGAAGATTCGTTCAGCAACTCTGCCCTCGGGTCAGCGTCTGGAGAAATTGGTCGAGCATGGCCTCCCCCTCCGGCCAAACCCCGTGCCCCGAAGCACCGTTGATGTGGCCCTGCGGGCCGATGTCGACGAGCCGGCTGCCCCACGCCTCAGCGAACTGCTTCGCCCTCGCCACGGACACATAGGGATCGTCGGAACTGGCGATCACTACGCTTGGGAAGGGCAACGGACAAAGCGCCATCGACGAGAAGCTGCGTCCTTCGACCGGATAGTCAGGTGCCTCAACGTCGCTCGGCGCCACCAGAAAAGCCCCGCGCACGCCGTGCCCTCCTCGGTCCGCCACCCATTGCGCGACCAGGGCACAACCGAGACTGTGAGCCGCGAGGAGCGGCGCCGAAGGGCAGTGACGAACAGCCGCGTCCAGTGTGGCCACCCACTCATCGCGGTCGGGATGATCCCAGTCGCGTTGCGCCACTCTCCGCCAATGCGGATTCTTCGACTCCCACTGCGTCTGCCAGTGTTGTGGCCCTGAGTTCCAGAGTCCGGCCACGGTGAGAATCGGGATCTCCACTCGTTTTCGCCTCCAAGGCGCAAGCGCGATCTTATGTTTTCGATCACGGAGGCCTACTGACGGCCACGATCTTCAGGGAAGGCGATCGCGCAAATGGCTCCGGCAGTAAGACTCGAACTTACGACCCACGGATTAACAGTCCGTTGCTCTACCAACTGAGCTATGCCGGAACACTTGGCGAAAGGCGCCGCAAAATAGCAAAGGCGGGGGGCGGCGTCAAACCTGGCAACGCGCTTAACGGGGTCCGGGCGGGATGTATTTCGCGACGGCGTGGAGGAGCGCGGGGGCTGCTTCTTCCACCCGGTCGTAGGCCACCAGCGTGATCTCCCGGTCGCCAGCGATCATGGCCGTGCAACGCTTCGTGTACGCGGGACGGTAGAGGCAGATCACCGGGATTCCATACCGGTAGCGTGCCGTGGCGATCTCGTATCCCACTCCTGTCGAAGGCACCGAGACCTCCGCCACCAGCAGGTCTGCCTCGGCAATCCAGCGAAGATCGCGCTGAAAGATGGCCTCCGCATCCAGTGCCTCTCCGCCCGCTCCAACCGATTCCGAAGCGACCGCTCCCGCCAGGACCCGATGGCCGTCGGTTTCCAACGCCGTCACCAGAGTCCGGTAGTGGCCGGCGTCATCGCGGCCGCCACTGATGGAGCCGGCGAAGTAGATGGTGAGAGGCACGAGGCGCAGTCTACAATCACGCCTCATGTCGTCGCGCGAGATTGTGATCAATGCGACCCGTCACGAGTCCAGGATCGCCGTCCTTGATGAGGGGCAGGTCGTGGAGCTCTGGGTCGAACGGACCCGGCAGCGCACCATCGTAGGGAACATCTACAAAGGGCGGGTCACCAAGGTCCTGCCGGGGATGCAGTCGGCCTTCGTCGATCTGGGCCTGGAGCGCGACGCCTTTCTCTATGTTTCTGATGTGGTGGAGGATCTCGAGGAGTACGAGAGCGAAGCCCCCGACGATCTCAACATCGAGGACGTCGCGCCGGCGCGCCCCGAGGCTTCGATTTCCGATCTCTTGCGCGAGGGCCAGGAGATCGTGGTGCAGGTGGCCAAGGACACCATTGCCGGCAAGGGCGCGCGCATCACAAGCCACATCACCCTTCCCGGTCGCTTTCTCGTTTACATGCCGACGGTCAATCACGTCGGCGTCTCCCGCAGAATCGAGAACGAAGCGGAGCGGATCCGGCTAAAGGACATGCTCGAGCGCATCAAGCCGCCCGGCGCCGGCGGCTTCATCGTTCGTACTGCGGGTGAGGAGCGGGATGAGGAAGAGTTTCGCGCCGACCTGAAGTACCTCACCGAGCTGTGGGAACACATCCGACGGCGCGGGGAGAAGGTGTCGGCACCGACCGCGATCCATCATGATCTCGACCTGATCCTGCGCACCATCCGCGACGTGCTCTCCCCTGAGTTCAAAAGCGTCTGGGTGGATGAGGTCGAGCAGTACCAGAGGGTCGTCGAGTTTCTGAACCAGATTCAGCCCAACCTCGTTTCGCGCGTCCGCCTCTATCGCCGCGACGAGGCCATTTTCGAGGAGTTCGGGATCGACGCGGAGATCGCCAAGGCTCTGAAGTCGAAGGTGTGGCTCAAATCGGGCGGGTACATCGTCATCAACCAGACCGAAGCTCTGGTGGCCATCGACGTGAACACAGGGAAGTACGTCGGCAAGAAGAATCTCGAGGAGACCGTCTTCAAGACGAACCTGGAGGCGGCGAAAGAGATCGTCCGGCAGATCCGGCTTCGCGACCTCGGCGGCATCATCGTCCTGGATTTCATCGACATGGAGGACATCGGCAATCGCGCGAAGCTCTTCGAGGCTTTGGAGATCGAGATCAAGAAGGATCGCTCCAAGACCAAGATTCTTCAGATCTCCGAATTCGGCCTGATCGAGATGACCCGCAAGCGCGTGCGCCAGAGCCTGGAGCGTTCGCTAACCCAGGCCTGTCCCTACTGCGGCGGCACCGGACGCATCAAGTCCAACGCGACCATTGCCCTGGAGATCTGGCGCGAGCTGATGAAGCTGAAGGATCTGCACGAGGGCCAGGACGTCATCGTCCGCGTAAATCCCATCGTGTACGGAACACTGCACGCTGCCAGCGATCCGATCTTTGAAGAGATCGAGCGGAACCTGGTGATCCATCTCGTGTTCAAGCCCGACGACTCGCTGCATCACGAGCAATTTGATGTGATGCAGTTCTGAGCCGGGCCGGCACGGCCGGCTGCGTGGTTCGAAAAGCGTCCGCCACGATTTTTCGCCTCATCGGCATACACTCGGCTGCCTTGATTGCGGACGACACGCCAGCGTGTCATTCGAAGCGGCGTGGGTGGTGGGCGAGGGAGCGAAGGCGCTCCCGCCGCTCTCGCGTCGTGGCCCTTCCGGACGGGCCCAGCTGAGGCAGAAGCGGCATACGCTGTGCACTTCTGCCCGCCGGGTCATCATGTCCTTCGAAGAGACTTTTGGAAATCTCGCAGCGTTCCTCAACAATCTGGACGCGGAAGGGGAGCAGAAGTTCGAGCTCTCCCACTCGCTGGTGATCATCTGTCCTGATTGCGGGAAGAACATTGCCTTCCGAGGTCGCTGCCCCAAGTGCGGCGGGAACAGCTGGATTCCTGCGGGACAGGCTGGCGGCATCTTCGAGCGCATGAAAGCGCAGCGCTGGCGCCAGAGCATGCACGACGATGACGACACCGCCTCGCTGCGGAACGGCTTGACCGCCCACGAGGACGAGTCCGGATCCGGCGGTCAGATCACCGGCGTGTAGAGTTCGGGCCGCGGCGCCGTTCCCGGCCCCTTCCCGTAACCCTATGTGTCGAGACCTTCGCGGACATACTCCTCCTCCATGTACTTGCGGAAGAGCTGTTCGTAGTCTCGCGAGCCGACGGTGGGGCCGTGCTTGATCGTGGCGATCCGGCGCAGCACATTTTCCTCGCGCTCTTCTTCGCGCTTCAGCTCATCGGCGAGGGCGTGCGCGATGGATTGGCGCACCATCTCCCGGTCCTTGAGCAGGCTGACCGCTTTGGTGCGCGTCATCGCTTCGAGGAGGTCGCGCGCGAGCTGGTTGACCCGCTCGCGCGAGATTTTGTGCATGCCCGAATTGTACGATGCCCGGCCGCGGGTTTTGGTGAAGAAACATCGAAGCGGGAAGCGGGGGGAAGGTACCGCCCGCATTCTGCAGGTTTTCGCGGTTGAGAACGCAGCCGAATACGAGCGATCTCACGGGGCGGCCGGGGACGGCCGCGCCCCACGTCAATTCGGAGATCAGTGGATCAAGTCGTCGTCCGTGTCCACCGCTGGCTCCCGGCTCTCGTCGCCCAGCTCAGTCCCAGTGTCGTCCACAGCTCCCGGATCCTCAGCAGAATCGGGGTCCAGACTCGACTCTTCCACTTCCTCTTCTTTCACTACCTTGACCGCGCCGACCACCAGATCTGCGTCTTCCACATTGATCACGCGAACGCCCTGGGTGTTCCGGCTCATGGCGCGGATTCCAGAGACGGGGACTCGGATGAGCATTCCCTGTTCGGTGATCAGCAGGAGCTGATCGTCTTCCAGAACGTGAGAGATGCCGGCGATCTTGCCGTTCTTGTCGGTAATCCGGCAGTTCATGACACCCATTCCGCCGCGGTGACGGACGGGATAGGCGCTGACGGGAGTGCGCTTGCCGAAGCCGCGTTCGGTCACCGTCAGGATGTAACCGCGATCATCGCTGGCAACCAGTTCGTCCTCGGATCCATCGGCCTCGTCCACCACAGGCTCCGCCGCGGCGAGCGAATCGTCGTCGGGAACGGAGTCCGGATCCACTGGCACCGAGTCGGCGCCTTTTCGCAGGACGTCCATTTCCACCAGATAGTCGTCGCCTCGCAACGAGATGCCTTTCACTCCGGACGCGCCTCTGCCCATGGGGCGCACTTCCGCCTCGTCGAAGCGGATGGCCCGGCCTTCGTGCGTACCGATGAAGATCTCACTGTTTCCATCAGACAGCCTGACCGCATAGAGATCGTCACCTTCATTGATGTCGATGGCGATGATTCCGGTCTGCCGGACATTGGAGAACGCAGTGAGCTCGGTTTTCTTGACCCGGCCCGCCCGTGTGGCCATGACCACGTACTTCGCGTCATGGAAATCCTTGACCGTGAGCAGGGCGCGAACGCTTTCGCCGGGCTCCACCGACAGCAGATTGACGATGGCTTTCCCGCGTGCATTTGCCGCAACTTCAGGAATCTGATGAACCTTGAGCCAGTACAGCCGTCCCCGATCGGTGAATACGAGCACGTACGAGTGAGCGGAGGCCACGAACAGATGCTCGACGATGTCTTCTTCTTTTGTCTGCATCCCGATCCGGCCCTTGCCGCCGCGCCTCTGGGAGCGGTACATCGACAGGGGGGAGCGCTTGACGTATCCGCCGCGCGATACGGTGATGACCATGTCCTCGTCGGCGATCATGTCCTCGATGGAGATGTCGCTGGAGTGCAGCACGATCTCGGTGCGCCGGGGGTCGCCGTAGTTTTCTTTGATCTCACGCAACTCGCCGGAAACGATATTCAGGACCAGTTGCTCCGAGGCCAGGATCTCGCGAAGCCGCTGAATGAACGCGCGCACTTCTTCGTACTCTGCGGTGATCTTGTCGCGCTCCAGACCGGTCAGACGCTGCAGACGCATGTCCAGAATGGCCTGGGCCTGCAGCTCGCTGAACTGCCAGCGCTCGATCAATCCGCTCTTGGCTTCTCCTGGAGTCCCGCTCGCCCGGATCAGCGAAATCAACTCGTCCAGGACGTCGAGCGCCTTGACCAGTCCTTCCAGGATGTGGGCGCGGTCTTCCGCTTTGCGCAGGTCGAAACGGGTCCGTCGCACCACGATCTCTTTGCGGTGCTCAATGAAGTGCCGCAGCAGCGTCGGGAGGTTCATGACCTCCGGCTTGTTGTTGACGATGGCCAGGAAGATGATCCCGAAGGTCGTCTGCATCTGCGTGTAGCGGTACAGATTGTTCAGAACAACTTCCGGCACTTCGTTGCGCTTCAGTTCGATGACCACGCGAATGCCGTCCCGGTCGGACTCGTCGCGCAAATCGGAAATGCCCTCGATCCTCTTGTCCCGAACCAGTTCGGCGATCTTCTCGATGAGCCGCGCTTTGTTCGTCATGTACGGGATCTCCGTCACGACGATCTGCTGTTTGTCCTGCCGCTTCGATTCCTCGAAGATGGCCCGGGCGCGGACCTGAATGATTCCGCGGCCGGTTTCGTAGGCCTGGCGGATCCCGTCGATGCCATGAATGAAGCCGGCCGTCGGGAAGTCGGGACCAGGCATGACAGTCATCAGCTCGCGGGTGGTGATGGCCGGGTTGTCGATCATCATCAGACAGGCGTCGATAACCTCGCCGAGGTTGTGGGGCGGAATGTTGGTGGCCATGCCGACGGCGATGCCGGAGGAGCCGTTGACCAGCAGATTCGGATATTTCGCAGGCAGGACAGAGGGCTCGCGCTCGGTCCCGTCGTAATTGGGGATGAAGTCGACCGTTTCCTTGTCGATGTCGTCGCGCAGGAGCTCTTCGGCCAGGCGCGTCAGCCGCACTTCGGTGTAACGCATCGCCGCTGGATTGTCGCCATCGAGCGACCCGAAGTTCCCCTGGCCGTCGACGAGCTGGTAGCGCATCGAAAAATCCTGGGCCATGCGCACTACCGAGTCGTAGATCGCGCTGTCCCCGTGAGGGTGATATTTGCCCATGACATCGCCGACGATGCGTGCCGATTTTTTGTAGGCGCGGCCGGCGGTGTTTCCCTGCTCGTACATGCCGTAGAGAATCCGGCGATGGACGGGCTTCAATCCGTCGCGCACGTCCGGGAGGGCGCGACCGATGATGACGGACATCGCATAGTCGAGATACGACTTGCGCATCTCGTCTTCGATGTTGACGGGGTTCCGGGGCTCCTGATGGCCTGTGTAATCAAATTCAGACATGGTTTTTTTGGGTAGTCATCGCAGAGGTCGCAGGGCACCATCGCTGGTTGCCGAGCTCTCGCGCGTTCACTCTGCCGGTGCGCCGCGGCGCGTCAGATGTCCAGATTCTTCACTTCCAGAGCGTTGTCCTGAATGAACTGCCGTCGTGGTTCGACCAGATCGCCCATCAGCACCGTGAACAGCGCGTCGGCACCGATGGCATCTTCGATGGTGACCTGGAGCAGGCGCCGTGTTTCAGGATTCATGGTGGTTTCCCAGAGCTGCTCGGGGTTCATTTCGCCCAGGCCTTTGTAGCGGCTGATGGCCAGCCCCTTCTTGGCCAGCTCGTAGATCCGCTCGACGAGCTCGTCGATCGAGCCGAAAACCGTTGCGTCGTCGCCATGGCGGAGGGTGTAGGGCGCCAGGCCTACTAGCGCCAGTTGCTCCTGGGCCTTCGCCATCTGCCGGAAGTCGTACTGAGACAGAAACTCGCTGTCGATGGTGATCTTGCGTCCGTTGCCATTGTTGCCGACCTGGAACTGCAGTTTCGGCGTCTCGGTGATTTCATCGGTCATGTGGCGCACGTGCTCGAAACCATCCTGCTGCAGCGCTTCGACCAGGGCATCGAGACGTTCCCTGTCCCCCAGGGCAGCGCGATCGTTGAAGCCTTCCTTGAACAGAAGATCGATGGCTTCCCGGGGAACTCCGCGAGACTGCAGCTTGCGCCCGTGGCCCCGGTATTCTTCCATCCGTTGCACCATGCCCACCAGCGCATCGCTCCGTACCGCGGTGCCGGCGCTCGTGGAGACCTCGATGTTCTCGGAAACGCGGGCGAGCAGGAAGCGGGAAAGCTCCAGCTCATCCTTTACGTAGCTGTCCTTCTTTCCCTGCGACACTTTGAACAGTGGCGGCTGGGCGATGAACAGGTGCCCCCGCTCGATCACCTCCCGCATGTAGCGGAAGAAAAACGTCAGGATCAGTGTGCGGATGTGAGACCCGTCGACATCGGCGTCCGTCATGATGATGATGCGGTGGTAGCGGAGCTTGCCGATGTTGAAATCGCCCGCCCCGATTCCGGTTCCCAGGGCGGTGATCATCAGCCGGATTTCTTCCGAGGAAAGCATCTTGTCCAGCCTGGCCCGCTCGACGTTCAGGATCTTGCCCTTCAGCGGAAGGATGGCCTGGAAGCGCCGGTCCCGTCCCTGCTTGGCCGACCCTCCTGCCGAGTCGCCCTCCACGAAGTAGATCTCGCAGAACCGGGGATCGCGCTCCTGACAGTCCGCCAGTTTTCCGGGGAGTGACGCGGAGTCCAGCGCGCCCTTGCGACGGGTCAGGTCGCGGGCTTTTCGTGCCGCTTCGCGTGCACGAGCAGCCTCGATGACCTTGTCGACGATGCGACGGACTTCGCGCGGGTTTTCTTCCAGGAACTCGCCGAGGCGCTCGCCGACCACTTGCTCCACCCACGTTTTGACGTGTGAGGAAACGAGCTTGTCCTTGGTTTGCGAGGAGAATTTTGGATCGCGAACCTTGACCGAGACGATGGCGGCCAGCCCTTCGCGGATGTCGTCGCCCTCGATGGAAATCTTGAGCTTCTGCAGGATGCCTGACTCTTCGATGTACTTGTTCATGGTGCGGGTCAGAGCAGCCTTGAAGCCGACCAGATGCGTTCCGCCATCGAGATTCTTGATGGTGTTGGTGAAGCAGAAGATGTTCTCGCTATAGCCTTCGTTCCACTGCAGGGCGATCTCCACACCCTCTCCATCTTTTTCGTCGCGGATGAAGATCGGCTCGTCGTGCAGCGGCGTCTTCGCTTTGTTGATGTCTTTGACGAACGAGACGATCCCGCCCTCGTAGCGGAACTCGTGCTTTTTCTCTGAGCGCTCATCGCGGATCTCGATCAGCACTCCGCTGTTCAGGAAAGCGAGCTCGCGCAGCCGCTGCGAGAGGGTCTCGAAATTCATCTCGGTGATCGAGAAAATCTGCGTGTCAGCCAGAAAGCTGACCTTGGTGCCCAACCTCTGCGTTTTCTCGCCCTTCACGATGCTGTGCTTCGGAACACCGCGCTCGTAGCGCTGACGCCACACGTGTCCGTCGCGATGAATCTCCAGCTCCAGCCACTCGGAGAGAAAGTTGACCACGGACACCCCGACGCCATGGAGTCCGCCGGACACTTTGTACGAGTTGTTGTCGAATTTTCCGCCGGCGTGCAGCTCGGTCATGATCACTTCGGCGGCCGAGCGACCCTCTTCCTTGTGCATGTCCACAGGAATGCCGCGGCCGTTGTCTTCCACAGTCACCGAGTTGTCGGAATGCACGACCACAGAAACACGGTCGGCGTAGCCTGCCAGAGCCTCGTCGATCGCGTTGTCGACCACTTCGTAAACCATGTGATGCAGCCCGGTGATGTCATCGGTGTCGCCGATGTACATGCCAGGGCGCTTGCGCACGGCGTCGAGTCCTCTGAGGACTTTGATGTCTTCTGCGGTGTAGTTTTCAGCCATCCGGATGTGCTTCCTCGGCGCCTTCTTTTGGGTTATTTGCTCGGCAGGGCGGCGCGTTTCGCAACGAGCCGGAATTTCGAGGGTGTCGCCGTCAAGTGGAACGCCAAATTGTACCGCGGAATTGCCTGTTTCCGGAGGCTTTTCTTACGAATTGCCGGCCAACGTAACCCGCCCATTTTCAACCATTAAGCGTCGGTGAGGTCCTGCTTCCAGCGTGCGCAGAAATCGATCCTTCGCCGAGGTCGCAAAAACCTGCGTGGCCAGCGGTAGACGAGAGAGTAGAGTCTCCAGAATCTCCAGGTCCAATTCGGCGTCGATGTCGTCGAGCAGAAACAACGCTGGCTCATCGTAACGACGTCGAAACAGGGCGAGCTTGGCGAATTTAAGAAACAGCACGATCATCTTCTGCTCACCGCCGGAAAGCACCTCCGAAACGGGCCGGCCGTCGACCGTGAACTCCAGCAAATCCCGCTGAGGACCAGCCAGAGAGACCCGCGCGCGCAGCTCCTGCGGTCGCAAGGTGCGCAACTCGACAACGGACGATGGGCGATAGTCCATCCGTACGTTGGGCACCCGATAGTGATGCTCCTGGACGATGGCCCGGAACGAGTCAAAGAGAGCGACCGTGTAGGCCGCGCGGGCCTCCTGCAGCGCCGTCGCCGCCTGCACGAACTCCTCATCCCAGGCGTCGAGCGCGGATCGGCTGGCGTGGCCGCTCTGCAGCAACGCGTTGCGCTGCTTGAGCACGCGCGCATACCGGGTCACCCGATCCAGATATCCATGATCCACGCTGGCGATTCCTCGATCGAGGAATCGGCGCCGCTCGTCAGGAGTCCCACGCAGGATCTCCAGCCGTGCCGCTGAGTAGGCGAAGACGCTCATCGTGTTGACATAGGTGGAGAGAGAGACCCGCTGGCCATTCACCAGAAGCGCACGTCGTCGCGACTCGCCTCCTTCCAGTCCGACCGAAAGCGTTTTCTCCACGCCGAAACGATGGAGGGTGCCGGAGGCAAAGACGCTGGTGGCGCCGAAGCGGAACAGGCTGCCGATCCTCGAAGTCCGAAACGACTTCGTGGTGGCCAGAAAGTAAATGGCCTCCAGCAGGTTGGTCTTGCCCTGCCCGTTCTGGCCCACGATCAGGTTCGCCTGCGGATGAAAAAGAATCTCCGCCTGATCGAGATTGCGAAAATCCTGAGCGGTGAGAGATCGCAGGATCATGACGGGACTGTGGACCTGGATCCGGCAGTCGCCCGGGGACTGATCAGCACCGCCGAGGGCGCTCCCTCAGGCCAGCCGCATCGGCATGACGACGTAGAGGTACTCGTAGGGCAGGTCATCGTCGTTCTTCGACGGGCGGCCGATGCACTGGCTGTTCTCGTCCTTCAGATCGAGGGCCACGCTCGGCGTATCCACTGCGCTCAGAAAGTCAGTGACGTAGGCAGCGTTCAATCCCACGAAGAAGGGGTTGCCCGCGTAGTCGATGGGAACTGTTTCCCGAGCATCTCCCAGTTCCGGATTCGTGGAGGAAACCGTGAGCTTCCCAGGCGCAAAGTCGAAACGAACGGCGCGCGTCCGTTCGTTCGCTACCAGCGAAATACGCCGGATCGTCGCCAGGAGACGCTCGCGGTCAACCATGACATGCCGGTCATTGTCGCGGGCGATGACTTCCATGTAGTTCGGGAAGTTCACGTCGATCATGCGCGCCAGTAAGCGACGCTCTCCCGCCTCGAAGAACAGGTGGTTCTCGGACACGCCAAAGCGCACCACTCCGTCTTCGCCCGACTCCAGCCGCAGGATCTCCTCCAGCGCTTTCCTCGGAATCAGGATGGTCAGCTCGGCGGATTTCGATTTTCCGTTGCCCTGCGGGAAATTGATGAGCGCCATGCGATGCCCGTCGGTGGCCACCATCTCCATCTTTGAGGGCTGAATCTTCAGCAGCGCTCCGTTGAGCTGAAAGCGGGTTTCTTCATGCGTGATGGCGAACTTGACCTTGCCCACCATGGTCTTCAATTCCGCCAGGGGCAGGATGTACGCGTCGCTGGAGTTGACGGTCGGAAGGGTCGGGTAGTCATCGGCCGGCAAACCGAGCAAGCGGAATTTCGCGGTGCCCGACTCGATGAGCATCGAGTTGTTTTCCTGCATGGCGATATGCACGTCGTCATCGGGAAGAGAACGAACCACATCGAAGAGTCGTTTTGCCTCGATGGTGACGCCGCCGGGCGTGGTGATCTTCGCCGGACAGGAGCTGAGGATGGTGACGTCGAGATCGGTGGCCGCGATCTGAAGCCGGCCATCGGCAGCCTTCAGAAGGACGTTCGAAAGGATGGGAATGGTCGAACGTTTTTCCACGACCCCCTGACAGAGCTGGAGCTCTTTCTGGAGATCGGATTTCGCGACAGTGAGCTCCATACGCCTCTTCCTTAAAACAGAGTATTTCTTTTTAGTAGTAGTGGTAGTGGGTGCGTGAGGAAAAACACAGGATTGGCTGCAAAGGTTTCGAAAGTATAGCAGTTCTCACTCATGCGAACCTGCGGGTTTCGTCGAGGAAAAGCGCCGGAAAACGCAGGCGATTTCCGCAGGCCACGGAGGGACGCCGACCGAGGGTCGAACCTTCCACAGCTTTTCGTAGGACCTTTCCGCAGGCTCAGCGGAACTGCTTGGTCAGCATCTCAATCGTGCGCGCGACCTGCTGGTCGTCCTGCATCAGCTGCTCGATCTTCTCCACCGAGTACATGACCGTGGAGTGGTGCTTGTTGTTGAACTGCTTGCCGATTTCCGGATAGGACAGATCGGTGAGTTGCTTGCAGATATACATCGCTACCTGGCGCGGGTAGGCGATGGGCCGCGAATTGGATTTCGATTTCAGATCGGAGACCTTGATGCCGTAGTGCGCTGCCACCACCTTTTGGATTTCCGTCGATGTGATCGGCTTGTTGTCTTTCGACAGCAGATCCTTGAGCGCTTCCTTTGCCAGATCGATGGACACCCGATTGCCGGTGAGGGAAGCAAATGCGGTGACGCGATTGAGGTGTCCTTCCAGTTCGCGGATGTTCGATCGAACCCGCTCGGCGATGAACAGCGCGACCTCATGGGGCAAGTCGAGCTTCTTCTCTTCCGCTTTCTTTCGCAGGATGGCCACTTTCGTTTCCAGGTCCGGCGGCTGGATATCGGCGATCAGTCCCCATTCGAAACGGGAGCGGAGCCGTTCCTCGAGCGTGGGAATGTCTTTGGGCGGCGCGTCGGAGGTGAACACGATCTGCTTCTGCGCTTCGTAGAGCGCGTTGAAGGTGTGGAAGAACTCTTCCTGCGTCCGTTCCTTGCCCGCCAGAAACTGGATGTCATCGAGTAGCAACGCATCGACCGACCGGTAGCGGTCACGAAACTGCTGCATGCGGTCGTAGCGGATCGAGGTGATCAACTCGGTGACGAATGAGTCGGCCGACATGTAGACCACCTTCAGCCGTCGTCCTTTGCTGCGGATCTCCTGACCGATGGCCTGAATGAGATGCGTCTTGCCGAGGCCGGCCCCTCCGTAGATGAAGAGGGGATTGAACGAGCCGCTGGGATTCTCGGAGATCGACTTCGATGCGGCGAAGGCGAGCTCGTTGGATTTTCCGACCACAAACGTTTCGAAGCGGTAGCGGGGATTGAAGATTGAAGAGGGGAGCTCAGCGGCCGGGGGCAGGAGCTGTGGTGTGCTTTCGGCCCCTGGTTCCTGGCGCTCCGCGATGAGGTGAAGGTTCAGACGATCGGTGGACAGCTCGTCAAGGATCGAGCGAATCTGGGAGGCGTATCGATCGCGGATGACGTCGATGAACCGCTGGGAGGGAACGCCCACGTCAATGGTGTCCCCTTTCTGAGCAAGAAAGCGGGTAGGGACAAACCAGTTCTCGTACTCCGTCCGGTCGATGGACTCCTCCAGACGGTCGAGCACTTGCTTCCAGAGATTCATCGGGCGGGAACGGCCTATCCTTCTGAAAATCCACAACTTTTCCACATCTGTGGAAATCGCGGACGGAAAACGGGAGCGGGAGTCTAGCACAGCACAAACCGACTCCCAAGGGATCTGCTGGGGGAAGGAATTGAGATCCCCACGGACGGAAAGAAGGACCGATGGGAGCCTTGACCGGTGCGTGGAATAGGGCACCAGGGGCTCACGTTGAGGCCCGTCGCTTGCGGTTCGATTTGTCGAATACCGGACCGCGCTACACTCACCGCTTTCCTTTCAGAGGGTTCACTCAACATGAAGCGTACATTTCAGCCAAACAACCGCCGTCGCAAACGCACGCACGGCTTCCTGGTCCGGATGCGGACCAAGGATGGTCAGGCAGTGCTGTCGCGGCGCCGCCGCAAAGGCCGCAAGCGCCTCGCCGTCTAGCCTGTCCCCTTCAAGCGTTCCTGTCGCCGCCAGAGAAGCATCCGCTGCTGGACGGCTGCGACAATGCCCGGTGCGAGCAGCATTGATCGTGCGAGAACGGCGGACTGGCGCGGCCCCGCGCCCGCAGAAGCAATCAGTGGAGCTGCCTTCGCAGGCCCTGCCCAGAAGCATGAGGCTCGCGAAACGTCGCGAGTTTCTGCATGTCTATGAGGCGGGCCGGAAGATGTTTTCCCGATACTGCGTCGTCTTCTTCTCGGGTAACGACCTCGCGCACTCGCGCCTTGGCGTGACCGCGACCAAGAAGCTCGGCGGTGCGGTGGTCCGCAATCGCCTCAAGCGCTGGACTCGGGAAACGTATCGTCGTCAGCGCGAACCGCTGGGGCTGGACGCGCGTCATTTCGACTACGTGGTCAACGTCAAACCAGCCGCCGCGGCCGCTTCGTATCTGGATTACAGTGTCGATCTTCAGCGCGCACTTCAACGCGCGGGCGCTCCCGACGGCAAGAGCCGATGAGCGATGCGGACTCCTCTTCTGGCGTTGCTGCAGTTTTACAAGAAGGCGATCTCGCCGTTCCTGCCACCGATGTGCCGCTTCGAGCCGACCTGCTCGATTTACACGATGCAATCGATTGAAAAATATGGGGCCGCGCGAGGGGTCTGGCTGGGTATTCGCCGGCTCGTCCGCTGTCACCCGCTGAACCCTGGAGGCTGGGACCCCGTCCCTTGAAATGGAAAAACGAATTTTCTCCGCCGTTCTGATCTCCATCGGACTGCTTTGGCTTTGGGCCGCCTTGGCTCCCAAGCTATTCCCCGACCTGATGAAGCGTCCCGTGCCGGCGGCGTCCACGCTCGTCCCGGAGACGACCCCGCCCCGCCCGGCCCCGACGGCAACGGCAATCACGTCGACGCCTCTCACCGCCGCAGCAACCTCCACCGCCGCAGCAACCTCCATCGGCCAGCCTCCAGTCGCAGCCCCGATCGCCGTGGTCCCCGTGGGCGGCTCGCAGTTGACCGAGTCGATCGTGGACGCGCCCAACTTCGTGGCCCGCTTCTCCAACCGCGGAGCGACGCTGGTCTCGTTCCAGCTCAAGAACTACCAGGCAAAAGACGGCAGCCAGGTCGAGTTGGTCAAGGCACGCGATGCAGGACGGACCGACTTTCCGTTCGCCATCGAGTCGAGCGACGCAAACCTATCGCGCAAGGCGAACAGCGCCCTTTATCAATTGAATGATCGGACCGAGAGCGGCACTCGGATTCTGGAGTATCGATTCTCCGACGGTTCGCTCTCGGTGACCAAGACGTTCCGGATTTCGAGCCAGTACCTTTTCCACTATGAGGTCGCCGTCAGTCCCTCGACGGCCTACCGCATCGCCATCGGCCCCGGCATCCGTACGCTGGAGCGCGAAGAGAAGGACAGCCAGTTCATCATCACGGGAAATGGTGTGGTGCAGCGCGACGACAGCCTGAAGGTCGTGGCGCGCGAGAAGGCCGACAAGACCAGCCTGCTGGGAACCGTGCAGTACGTCGGCATCGAAGACAACTATTTCCTCTCGGTCCTCCGCCCGGACAGGCCGTCGGTAGGCGTTATTCACGCGATCGATGTCCCGGCCGGCGCGAAGAACGACCTTCGTCGCGAGCTGTACGCCGCCGTCAACGCCGGACCGGACGGTCAGCTCGCCGGGTCGGCCTTCTTCGGTCCGAAGGAGACGTACACCCTCGACCAGTACGGTTTCGAAAAGACTCTCCAGTACGGGATGTTCGGCATCATCGCGCGCTTCCTGCTGGTCGGGCTCACCGCGATCAACAAGTACACGCACAACTACGGATTCGCCATCATCGTGCTCACCATTCTGATCAAGATCGTGCTCTATCCGCTGCAGCACAAGTGGATCGTGTCGATGAAGAAGATGCAGAAGATGCAGCCGAAGATGGAGGCCATCAAGGCACGCTACAAGAAGGCGAAGACCGACCCCGACCAGCGGCAGAAGATGAACGCGGACATGATGAAGCTCTACCAGCAGGAAGGGATCAATCCTGCCGGAGGCTGTCTTCCGTTCGCGCTGCAGGTACCAATTCTCTGGGGCTTCTACAATCTGCTCTCACACGCGATTGAGCTGCGTCACGCGCCGTTCATTCTCTGGATCCACGACCTGTCCGCGAAAGATCCCTACTACATCACTCCCTTGCTGATGATGATCACGATGTTCATCCAGCAGGCCATGACACCGACCACCGGCGATGCCATGCAGAGACGCATGTTCCTCATCATGCCGCTGGTCATGGGTTGGATCTTTAAAGAGCTGCCTTCCGGCGTGGTGCTCTACTACCTGATGCAGAATGTCCTGACCATCCTGCAGCAGTTGATCATGAACAAGTTCTGGAAGGATCAGCCGGCAGAGACGCAGACCGTCTGACGCGACAAGGACCACAACATGGCTCAGCAATTCGAAGGAAAGAATCTCGAAGAAGCACTGACGCTGGCGGCGCAGGCCCTCAGTGTCGATCGCTACCAACTGACCTATCACGTCGTCCAGGAGAAGCGCGGGTTTCTTGGGGCGGTGAAGCATGTGGTCATCGAGGCCGAAGTCAACCAGACCGCTGCGACGGGCTCCGCGGAAGCCGCGACTACGCAGCGATCCTCGGTTGGGGAACCAGTGAGCGCGCAGGGCGGGGCGCCGGCTGGCGACCGCAGTCGGGGCGACCGGCCCCGCAGCCGAGGGCGGCGATCAGGCGGTGGGAGCTCTCGAAGCGGTGGAGGTTCTCGCGAGCCTCGTCAAGATGAAGCGCTGCAATCGGGAGACTTCGAGCGATTCGCTGCCGAGGTTCCCCCCCAGGGAGCGGAGTCCGAGCATGCCCGCGACGTGCGGTTGTGGTGCGAGGAGCTCATCGAAACCGCGGGTCTCGAGCTCGTCGTGCGCACCTCAGAAGACGACGAGCAGATCGCTGTCCGCCTGCATGGGCGGGACACCGTCAAGCTGGTGGATCAGCACGGCGAATTGCTCGACGCCATCCAGGTACTGGCGAACAAAGCGCTGGTCGGTCGCAAGACGGAGAAGCCCATCGAATTCGACAGCGATGCCTTCAAGGAGCGTCGCACCGGCGCGCTCGAACAGACAGCACGGGAAGTGGCCGATCGCGTCCGGCAGGATGGTCGCGAGCAACTGCTTCCGGCGATGACTCCCATCGAGCGCCGCATCATCCATCTGGCGCTGCGGGACGCGGGCGACGTCGCCACAGAGTCACGAGGCGAGGGTTTCTACAAGCGGGTGGCCATCGTCAAGCGGGCGCCCGGATCTGCCGCAGAACCTCCTTCGACTTCGCCGTGAGTGCAGCGGGGAGGCGTCCGGACGACACCATCGTCGCCGCTGCGACGCCCCTCGCCAGAAGCGCGCTGGCCGTCATTCGCATCGACGGTCCGGACAGCGTCAGGATTCTTAAAACGCTGACGCGCAGGGCTTCGTTCACGCCGCGTTTGGCGGTTCATGTGGAATTATGGAAAGAAGACGGAGCGATTCTGGACGACGTTGTCTTGACGCCCTTCTTCGGGCCGTCGTCCTTCACAGGCAACGACCTGATGGAGCTGACTCTCCACGGGAACCCGGCGCTCGTGCAGCGCGCGATCCGGGAAATCGTCTCGCTGGGGGCTCGCCATGCTGAGCCCGGCGAGTTTTCCGAACGTGCCGTGCTGAACGGAAAAATCGACCTCGTTCAGGCGGAGGCGATCGCCGAGCTCATCAATTCGCGAACTGCTCTGCAGGCTCAGCTTCTCCTTGGCAATCTTCAGGGCGACCTCAGTCGTCGCGCCGCATCGGTGCGCCGGTCCATGCTTGATGCGATCGTCCGGCTGGAAGCGACGCTCGACTTCTCTGAAGAGGGGTATGACTTCATTGACCGAGTCGAGCTCGAGCGGGTCATCCGGGGTGCGACTGGTGAAGTGGAGGCGATGAGCCGTACGTACCAGCGCGGGGCAGCGACGTCCAGCGGACTGTTTGCGGTCATTCTGGGGCGGCCGAATGCGGGCAAGTCCAGCCTGCTGAATCGGCTGGTCGGGAGCGACCGGGCCATCGTGACTTCCGTTGCCGGCACGACGCGAGACATCATTCGCGAGACCTTCGAGATCGGCGGGTTGCCAGTGACCGTCGCTGACACAGCGGGCCTCCGCGAAAGCGAGGATCCGGTCGAGGGGATCGGCATCGAGCGCGCTCGAGCGGCCGCTCGAAGCGCCGATCTCGTCCTGTATTTAGTGGACGCGCAGATCGGGTTGACTGAAGCAGATCGGCTGGAGCTGACGAGGGTCACCCACGCTCAGGTCATTTTCACAAAGACCGACCTGGCGCCAGCGCCCGCGGGCGAGTTCGGAATCAGCGTGACCGAGGACAAGGGCGTCGACGAATTGCTCCGGCGGCTCGACGAGCAGGTACGCGATCAGTTCGTCGCGGCGCCCGGGAGCGTCATCAACGACCGGCAGCGCCTGGCAGTCGAAGGGTGCCTCGAAGGCTTGAGGGAGGCCAGTCGCTCCATCGCTGAAGGGTACGAAGAGCAGATCGTGCTGGTCGATCTCCATCGGGCAGCGCGATCGCTTGGCACCCTCACCGGGGCCATCCTCAACGACGAGATCCTGGCGGAGATTTTTTCGAAATTCTGTATCGGCAAGTGAGAACCCTGCGGAGGGATGACCTCAGCGCGGGCGAGTGTTCCACGTGAAACACATGGAAACCCGATTCGACGTCATCATCGTGGGAGGTGGCCACGCTGGAGCGGAAGCGGCTCGCGTCTGTGCCAGGGGAGGCGCGCGCGTCGCGCTGGTCACCATGCAGGCGGAGGCGATCGGCCGCATGTCGTGCAACCCCGCGATCGGAGGCCTGGCCAAAGGAAATCTGGTCAAGGAAATCGATGCCCTCGGGGGCCTGATGGGCGAGGCCACCGATCGAGCCGGCATTCAGTTCAAAATCCTGAACCGCTCTCGAGGTCCGGCTGTGCAGGGTCCTCGAGCTCAGTGCGATCGCGACCTCTACGCGCTCGCTGTGCAGGACATTCTCCGCCTGGAGCCCTCGATCAATGTTGTCGAGGGAGTCGTCGCTGCGCTCCTTCTCCGCGGTCCTGCCGTGGGAGGGGTCATCCTGGCCGACGGCTCTCACCTTACGGCCGCCGCCACGATCATTACTACGGGAACGTTCCTGCGCGCGTTGATGCACTCAGGAGAATCGAAGACCGCTGGAGGCCGGTTCGGAGAGCCGTCGGCAGCGACATTGTCTGACTCGCTCCGAGAGTTGGGTCTACGCCTCGGCCGGCTGAAGACCGGAACGCCGCCGAGGATACGAAAGGACTCGGTCGACTTCTCGAAGATGGAGGAAGCGCGGGGCGACCAGGTGCCCAGACCCTTCTCCATCCTCACCGATCGTATCGAGCTGCCTCAGGTACTTTGCCACGTCACGTATACGTCGCCGGTCGCGCACGATCTGATTCGCGCGAACCTGCATCGCGCCCCGATGTACTCCGGGCAGATCGAGGCCACCGGTCCCCGCTACTGCCCTTCGATCGAAGACAAAGTGGTGCGCTTCGCAGAGAAGGAAAGGCATCAGATTTTCGTGGAGCCGGAAGGCCTCGAACATCCGTGGCTCTACTTGAACGGCATCTCCACATCGCTGCCAGCAGATGTGCAGGACGCTGTCGTCCAATCTCTTCCCGGATTCGAACAGGCTGTGATTGCGCGGTACGGCTACGCGGTGGAGTACGACTTCGTCAATCCTCAGCAACTCGAGCCGACTCTGCGGGTGAAGGACGTAGAGGGCCTGTATCTGGCCGGCCAGATCAACGGCACTTCCGGTTACGAAGAAGCCGCGGCGCAAGGGTTGATCGCGGGAATCAATGCGCTGCAGCAGATCCGTGGCGGAGCGCCGGTGACCATCCGGCGCGACCAGGGATACTCCGGAGTGATGATCGACGATCTGGTCACACTGGGCACGGAGGAGCCATACCGCATGTTCACCTCCCGCGCCGAACATCGGTTGCTGCTAGGTTGCGACTCAGTGTACGAGCGTCTGACGCAGATCGGAGTCAGCCTGGGCATCGTCGATGAGGAGCGCCGTCGACGAGTCGAGCAGCGGGTGGATCGCATGGATCGCGCGCGCACTCTGGCGCAGACCACCACGCTCACACCGGATCAGCGGACACTCACCGCGCTGGCCCCATTCGGAGTTTCTCTCCACGAGAAAGCGTCCGTCGCCCGGCTATTGCAGCGTCACGATCTCAGCGTCGAGGTTTTGATGGATGCGTTATCCAATGAGCATTCGGGGCTGACCGAGGCGTTTGGTTCGCTGCGTAGCGAGGAACTGGAGGGCGTGGTCAGTCAGCTTCGATACGCGGGCTATGTGGATCGGCAGCGACGGGAAGCGGATCGATCGGCCGAGGATGACCTGTTGTCGATTCCGAGGGCGATGGTATTCGCACTTCCGGGACTGTCGACCGAGGTCGTAGAGAAGTTGTGCAGCATCCGGCCGGCCTCCCTCGGCCAGGCGGCTCGCATTCCAGGGGTAACACCTGCGGCGATCTCGATTCTCCGAATGCACCTCCGTCGAGGGCCGATCACCCTCGGAGCCGCGACGGCGTAGGCCGGCACGGCCGGCGGCGCTGGTTGCCCAAGGCTCCTCCATGATCACGCCCCAAGACTTCCTGCCGTGCAGGCTCCTAGCTGCTCTTATGCGCGGGCGGAAGTTGCGCGTCGCCGCGCCTCTTGCCATGCTGGGCGACTCGTCATGAACACAGACCAGCTGAACCTGTACAAACGCCTGCTCCTCTCCTGGAACGAAAAGATCAATCTGATCGGTCCCGAAGCAAAGGCGAATCTCGACGCGCATGTGGCGGAATCGCTCGCCGCGGCCGAACTCCTGCAACCGAAGCGCGAAGTGCTGGACTTCGGCAGCGGAGGTGGACTGCCGGCGATCCCGATGGCCATCGCGTCGCCCGAGGCGCGGTTTCACCTGGTCGAATCGGAGCAGAAGAAGTGGGTTTTCTTGAAGCACGTCGTGCGGGAGTGTGGATTGAACGCGGTCATTTACGGTGATAGGCTCGAAAGGGCTCTGGATCGCTTCCCTCCGCAGCTTCGTTTCTCACTCGTCACCTCCCGCGCGGTCGGCAGTCCGGAAACGTGGCTGCCGTCGTTGAGAGCCTGGATGGAACCGGAAGGGAGAGCTGCCTTGTTTCAGGGAACTCGCCAGACTCAACCCGTTCCCGGTTTTCAGCCTGACGCGGCTTGGACCCTGCCGAGGGGCGATTCAAATTACCTGGTAACGATGAAGTTTCACGTGGAACAGTCATGACGAAAGTCGTCTCGCTGGTGAACCAGAAAGGCGGCGTCGGAAAAACGACGACCGCAATCAATCTCGGGGCATCCATCGCCGCCTGCGAGCGGCGCGTGCTGCTGATCGACCTGGATCCCCAGGCGAACGCTACTTCGGGCTTGGGGATCGGCAAGAACGAGGAGAATTCGATGTACCCCGTTCTCATGGAAGAGATCGCTCTGAGCGAGGTCATCCGTGAGACTGAGATTCCGACCCTCTGGATCGCCCCCTCGTCGGTGGACCTTGTCGGGGCGGAGGTCGAGTTGGGGAGCGTCGAGCAGCGGGAGTTCCGGCTTCGCAATGCGGTGGAAAGCGTGAAGGGACGGTTCGATTACATCCTGATCGATTCCCCTCCGTCGCTTGGTCTTCTCACAGTGAACGGCCTGACGGCCGCTGATTCGGTCCTGGTGCCGATGCAGTGCGAGTATTTTGCGCTGGAGGGAGCTTCGCAGCTCCTCAACACCATCGAGCGAGTGCGGGAGTCACTGAATCCGAATCTCGAGATCGAGGGAATCGCGCTGACCATGTACGACGACCGGATGAACCTCGCGAAGCAGGTCGCAGAAGAAGTGCGGCGTCACTTCGGGGAGAAGGTCTACGCCACCGTCATCCCGCGCAACGTCCGGCTCGGCGAGGCACCGTCGTTCGGGAAACCGATTATCCTGTACGACATTCGTTCGCGTGGCAGCGAGGCTTACGTCAGCCTGGCCAGAGAATTCATCCAGCGCGCGGAGAACGTCCTCCCATGAATCAGAAAAAAGTCCTCGGGCGCGGTCTGGGCGCGCTGATTCCTCAGCGGTCCGAACCGGCGCGCGGTCAGGCTGCCGGTCTGGCTCAGATTCCGATCGACCAGATTCAGCCCAACCCGCTGCAGCCGCGCAAGACATTCAATGAAGATTCCATCGAGGAACTTGCGCGCAGCGTTCGCGAGCACGGCATCGTGCAGCCCATCGTGGTCACACGCTCCGGCGATCGCTATAAGATCATCGCCGGTGAGCGCCGTTTCCGCGCCGCGCAGAAAGCGGGCCTCCGCTCCATCCCAGCCGTCATTAAGGAAATGCTTCTTGACGGAGATGCGCTTCAGATTGCCTTGATCGAGAACATCCAGCGAGAGGACCTGAACCCGATGGAAGAGGCGCACGCCTACTTCCAGCTGCACGAGGATTTCGGACTGACCCAGGAGGAAATCTCGAAGCGTGTGGGAAAAGAGCGCTCCACCGTGGCGAACTTTCTCCGCCTGATCAAGCTTCCGGACTCCGTAAAGAAGCTTCTGGGGGCCGGCCGGCTGTCGATGGGCCACGCGCGCGCGCTGCTGGCGGTGGAATCAGCAAAGAAACAGGAGCAGCTCGCAGAACGCGTGGTGCGCCGCAACCTGAACGTGCGGCAGACCGAGACACTGGCCTCGGCCACTTCGACGAAGACTGCTGAGAAGAAAGAGAAGGAAAAGGATGTGTTCACTCGCGACGCCGAGGAGAAGCTCCAGCGGGCGTTGCGAACGAAGGTCGACATCGATCGGAAACGGCGAGGCGGAGTGATCCATGTTCGCTATGGGAGCGAGGAAGAACTGATCCGCGTCGTCGACGAAATGATGGGTCGCCGCCGCTGACGCCGGCCGCGCTGCATCAGGCAAAACATCATCAGGAGAGTCAGGAACATGAAGAACAAAAGCGGCGAACTCAATGGATTTCTCGACCGGGGCTCATCCTTCAAAGGGGAGCTCGAATTTGAAGACACCATGCGCATCGACGGCAGGTTCTCCGGCAAGATCGTGTCGAAGAACGAGTTGATCGTCGGCGAGAGCGCTCACATCGAAGGGGATGTGCACGTTGGGAGAATCGCCATCAGCGGCACGGTGGTCGGCAAGATCGTGGCGACGCAGCGCGTGGAAATTCACCGGAATGGAAAGGTCTACAGCGACGTCGATACGCCGGCTCTGATCATCGAAGAGGGCGCCATCTTTCAAGGCAACTGCGTGATGGGTGACAAGAAGAGCGGCAACGTCACCAACATCGCGGCGAAAGCCTGATCGCGCCCCAGTCCAGCGCGGCTACCAATCGCGCATCCGCGCAATCATGACGATGGCTTCGGGAATGGTGTATTCGTCCGCAGCTCCGACGGCATCCTCCCATTGCAGGTTCCAGGCAGCAGACTGTTTCTCCCCGTCGGTCGCCTCTTCGAAATTCAACTGGCAGATGTCTCCCAGATAACGCTTCCCGTCCCGGATGGGGAGGCCGAAAGTCCGGCAGACCAGCGGCCGGTGTTCGTAGACCAGACACGCACCGGACGCGTCGAGGTTGGGGCAGGCAACCGTCGCCGTGCGCTCGTAGAATTTCTTCTTCTCCCGCCGGGAACATTCGCGCAGGTCGGGGTGTGCGGTGTCCGCCAGAATCTCCTGCGCGCGGCGAACGACGGACAGACGTTGCGAAGGCTGCAGCGCGGCCAGACCATCGGCGAGGACGGGAACGTCGGCCGCGCTGATCTCGAACAGCCCGTAACAGCAGAGCGAGCAGCCCTTGCCGCACTGGAAGTTCTGAGGCTGCTCCTGAAGCGTGGTGCGGAAGAATTGATCCGCCCGTTTCAGGATGCTTCTGTAGCTCTGGTCGGCCATCGCAATCGGCAGAGTCGCCTGCCAGTTAAGGGATCAACAGGGTACAACCCGGCTGGTGACAACGTTCTTTCCAGTGTGGTATACAACCGCGGCCTTGGGGAAGGGCTAAGTGTCTGCCCGCCGCAGCTTTCCCGGCCCATAACCGCGAATGCAAATCAATCTGACGCCCGATCTATCTCTGCTCGCGATCATGGTGATCTTCTTCATCAATTCCATCGTCGTGAGCAAGTTTTTCCTCCGCCCGATCAACGAGGTGCTGGAAGCGCGCGAGGCTGAGGTGCGCGGGGCCAACGAAGTCTATGAGGCCTCCATGGCCCGCTTCAATGAAGCCACTGCCCGCATGGAAGAGCAACTCCATGTGGCCCGGCGTGAGGCGTCCAGCGTGCGCGACCGATTCCGGGCGGAAGCGGCTACGCATCGCAACGCCGTCATTCAAAAAACGCAGGCGGAGGCCGAGACGATCGTGAAGAGCGCGAACGTCACGCTGACGGCGCACGTTGCCGAGGCTCGAACCAACATCGTGAAAGAGTCCGAAGGCCTGGCACACCTCGCTGCGGAACGGATTCTCGGGAGGTCGGTCTGATGCGCCGGCTGCTGCTCGCTCTGGTTCTGATCCTCGCCCCGGTCTCGCTCTCGGCGCAACACGCCAGGAATGCCCCGAACGACGTAGCCCATGGAGCGGAGAAAGACGTGCACCAGGTCGCTCATCCGCACGAGGCACACGGCGCGGAAAACGAAGCGCCCAAAACGTACTTCGGAATCCCGGGATGGATCCTCAAGCTCGCCAACGTGGTCCTGTTCATCGGGGTTCTGGGCTGGCTGGTCGGCGGACCGGTGAAGAAGGCGCTGGCAGAACGGCACGAGAACGTTCGCCGCGAGGCGGAAGAAGCGAAGACCCGCCGGGCCAAGGCGGACGCGCTGGCCTCCGATATTCAGGCCAGGCTGACCCAGATCGAGCAGGACGTTCGGGCCATCCACGAGCGTGCAGCGGTGGAGGGTGAGCGTCAGAAGCGAGAACTCCTCGCCGCGGCGGAAGCGGAAGCACAGAAGATTCTGACGACCGCGCGCAACGAGGTGGACAATCGCGTCAAGCTCGCACGCCACGAGTTGACGGAGTACGCAGGGGAGCTGGCCTCTCAGCGCGCTGGACAGATCCTCCGCGAGAAAATCACCGAGCAGGATCGTCACAACCTGTTCGCGGAGAGCGTGCGAGCGATCGGCGAGGTCCGCTCTTGATCCGCCGTTTCGCCCGCCCCTATGCCAGGGCGATCATGGATATCGTGCAGTCGCCTGAGGCAGCATCAAAGCTTCGCGACGAACTGGCCGCGTTCGAAAAGGTTCGCCAGTCGGCCGGGGATCTTCAGGAGCTGTACGCCAATCCGGGGTTTGAGCCGGAGGCGAAGATCCAGGTGAGCGCGGAGATCGCCCGGCGTCTCGGTCTGTCGGATCTCGCGGTCAAAGTGGTCAGCCTGCTGATCCGCAATCATCGGATCAACGACCTGGGTGCGATCGTCGCCGCGCTGTCGGCCATGATCCGCATGGCCACCAACACGGTAGCCGCCGAAGTGCGCACCGCTTCGCAACCGAGTCCGGCAGAGATCGAATCGCTCCGGGAGACGCTGGAGACGAAGTTCGGGCGGAAGGTGGAGATGGACGTCACGGTCGACCCGACCCTGCTCGGTGGGTTTGTGGCTCGCGTTGGAAGCGAGATCTACGATGCATCCGTAGTCGGCAAGATCGAGAAATTTCGCGCCTCATTAAGCTGAGCCATTTTCGGGAGATATTATGGCCGTGGATTTAAAGTCTGATGAAATCACAGAGATTATCCGTCAGCAATTGACGGGAATCGGCCGGGGCGTGGACGTCTCGGAAGTGGGCACGGTCACCTCGGTCGGCGACGGAATCGCGCGCGTGTACGGTCTGGATCGCGTCATGGCCGGCGAGCTCGTTCAGTTTCCGCATGACATCACCGGCCTGGCCCTGAACCTGGAAGAAGACAATGTCGGCATCGTGCTCCTCGGCGATCCCAGCGCCATCAAGGAAGGCGATCAGGTCAGCCGCACCGGCAAGATCATGTCCGTTCCGGTCGGTCGGGGCATGATCGGTCGCGTGGTCAACCCGTTGGGCATTCCCATCGACGGAAAAGGTCCGGTGGTCTCCACGGAAACCTACCCCATCGAACGGCTGGCGCCCGGCGTCATCGACCGCATGCCGGTCAAGATGCCGCTGCAGACTGGATTGAAAGCGATCGACGCGATGATTCCCATCGGTCGCGGACAGCGCGAGCTCATCATCGGCGACCGTCAGACCGGCAAGACCGCCGTGGCCGTCGACGCCATCATCAACCAGAAGGGCAAAGACGTCATCTGCATCTACGTCGCCATCGGCCAGAAGAAATCGACCGTGGCGCAGATCGTGCGGACCCTGGAGGAGTACGGCGCGATGGATTACACCATCGTGGTCAACGCGTCGGCCTCCGACCCCGCTCCGCTGCAGTACCTCGCGCCGTACGGTGGATGTGCCATGGGCGAGTACTTCCTCTACAACGGCCAGCACGCCCTGATCATTTACGACGATCTCTCCAAGCACGCGCAGTCGTATCGTGAGATCTCCCTGCTGCTTCGCCGTCCACCGGGACGGGAGGCCTATCCCGGCGACGTGTTCTACCTGCACTCGCGGCTTTTGGAGCGCGCGGCAAAACTCTCCGATGCGAACGGGGGCGGATCGCTGACGGCGCTGCCGATCATCGAGACCCAGGCCGGCGACGTCTCGGCGTACATTCCCACCAACGTCATCTCCATCACCGACGGCCAGATCTTTCTGGAAACGGACCTTTTTCACTCCGGCGTGCGGCCGGCCATCAACGTGGGCATCTCGGTTTCGCGCGTTGGCGGATCGGCGCAGATTCGGGCCATGCGCTCGGTTTCCGGGACGCTGCGGCTCGATCTCGCGCAGTACCGCGAGCTCGCCGCCTTCGCGCAGTTCGGCTCGGACCTCGACAAGATCACGCAGGCGCAGCTCAATCGTGGCCGGCGACTGGTGGAGATCCTCAAGCAGGGACAGTATCAGCCGATGCGCATCGGCCTGCAGACCGCGTCGATCTTCGCCGGAACGCAGGGATTTCTGGACAACCTCACCGTGGCTTCCGTTCGCCCCTTCGAAGCGGCTCTGCACCAGTGGCTGGTCGACGAGCGCGCGGACCTGCTCGACCGCATCGAGAAGGCCACGAAGTTCGATGAGGCCCTTTCCGGTGAATTCAAGTCGGCGCTCACGGAGTTCAAAGAGGGTTACGTGAAGGACAACGCAGGCGTCCTCGCGGCATAAGACTCCATGCCCAGCACGATCGACATCCGGCGCCGCATCCGCAGCGTCAAGAATACGCAGCAGATCACCAAGGCCATGAAGATGGTCGCGGCGGCAAAGCTGCGTCGCGCGCAGGATCGGATCTTCGCGGCGCGCCCCTATGCCGCCGCTCTGCGCGAAGTGCTCTCCCACGTGGCCACGCGTGTGGAAGAGCTCAAGCATCCGCTGCTCGAAGTGCGCGAGGAGAAGAGCGCGCTGGTGATTGTGGTGACCGCGGACAAGGGTCTGGCCGGCGCGTTCAACGCCAACGCCATCAAGGCCGCCCAGAACGCCATCGCCGCACATCGCTGGGAGAAAATCGAAGTGCTGCCCCTGGGTCGGAAGGCCAGCGATTTCTATAAGCGTCGAACCATTCCCATACGGAAGCAGGTACACGCACTCCAGGCGCTCTCGTTGGCGACGGCCCGGGAGATCGCGCTTGCAATCAGTGAGGCCTTCATCAGCGGAGAGTTCGACGCGGTGTACGCCGTGTACAACGAGTTTCGTTCGGTGATGTCGCAGGATGTCCGGGTGGAGCGGTTGCTGCCGATCGAGCGGGCCTGGGATAAGCAGGAAGTGACGACCGACTACCTGTACGAGCCCAGCCTGGAGGCCATCCTCAGCGAGCTGCTGCCCAAACACATCGAGTTTCAGCTCTATCGAATCCTGCTCGAATCGGCCGCCGCGGAACAGGGCGCGCGCATGACCGCCATGGAAGCGGCCACCAAGAACGCTTCCGAGATGATCGACTTTCTGACCTTGACCTACAACCGCATCCGCCAGGCTTCCATCACCAAAGAGATCATCGAGATCGTGTCTGGCGCGGCGGCAGCGAATTGACGAACCAGGTGCGCACGCGCACTGCCCAGCAGAACGCTCAGCAAACGGAGAACCCATGACCACCGCAGACACAAAAGCCGGCGCCGACCACAAGATCGGGAAAGTGATTCAGATCATCGGCCCCGCCGTCGATATCGAATTCGAAGAGGGATACCTTCCCGCGATCTACAACGCGGTCCGCATCGTCGACAACGGCGAATTGGGAAAGGTGCCCATCGACGTGGTGGTGGAAGTGGCCAACCACATCGGCGAAAATCAGGTTCGCTGCATCGCCATGAAGCCGACCGACGGAATGGTCCGGGGCATGAAGGCAATCGACACCGGTGCGGCGATCACGGTTCCTGTCGGCCGCGAGTGCCTCGGGCGCATCCTCAACGTGCTCGGCGAGCCCGTCGATAATCGCGGCCCGGTGGAATCGAAGGAGCGCTGGTCCATCCATCGCGAGGCTCCGCCTTTCGATCAGCAGTCCACCGGCGTTGAGATGTTCGAGACCGGCATTAAGGTCATCGACCTTCTGGAGCCCTATACCAAGGGCGGCAAGACCGGCCTGTTCGGCGGCGCAGGAGTGGGCAAGACGGTTCTCATCCTCGAGCTCATCACCAACGTGGCCAAACAGCACGGTGGATTCTCGGTCTTCGCCGGCGTCGGCGAGCGCACCCGCGAAGGAAACGATCTCTATCTCGAATTCGAAGAGACCGGCGTGATCACGCCCGGCGACCCTTCGAAGTCCAAGGCGGCGCTGATCTACGGTCAGATGACCGAGCCGCCGGGTGCCCGCCTGCGCGTGGGTCTGACCGGACTCACCGTCGCCGAATACTTCCGCGACGTCGAGAACCAGGATGTGCTGCTCTTCATCGACAACATCTTCCGCTTCACTCAGGCGGGATCGGAAGTTTCCGCGCTTCTCGGCCGCATGCCCAGCGCCGTCGGATACCAGCCCAACCTGGCCACGGAGATGGGCGAGTTGCAGGAGCGCATCACTTCGACAAAGAAGGGCTCCATCACTTCGGTGCAGGCCATCTACGTGCCGGCGGACGATCTCACCGATCCCGCTCCTGCTACCGCGTTCGCCCATCTGGACGCCACCACCGTTCTGTCGCGTCAGATCGCCGAGCTGGGCATTTACCCCGCCGTCGATCCGCTGTCGTCGACATCCAAGATTCTCGACCCACGCATCCTCGGGGACGAGCACTACAACACGGCGCGCGGCGTTCAGGCGGTGCTGCAGAAGTACAAGGATCTGCAGGACATCATCGCCATCCTGGGAATCGACGAGCTCTCGGAAGAAGACAAGGTGATCGTGGGCCGCGCCCGCAAGATCCAGCGCTTCCTCTCGCAGCCGTTCCATGTGGCCGAGCAGTTCACTGGGATCAAGGGCAAGTACGTCAAGATCGCCGACACCATCAAAGGCTTCCGCGAAATCGTGGAAGGCAAGCACGACGACATTCCGGAGCAGGCTTTTCTGCTGCAGGGAACGATCGAAGACGTGCTCGAGAAAGCCGAGCAGTACAAAACAGCGGCTGCATAAGAGACAACCATGGCCGATCTCCCGACTAAAATCAGTCTCACCATCGTCACGCGCGAGCGGAAGATCATCGATGTCGAAGTCGATGAGGTCGTTCTGCCGGCGAGCGACGGCGAGATCGGCGTCCTGCCGGGGCACACCCCGCTACTGACGACGCTCAAGATCGGGCAGATGCGCTACCGCGTGGGCACCACGATGCATCGACTGGTGCTCTCCTGGGGATTCGCCGAGGTGCTTCCTGACAGGGTCATCGTGATGGCGGAGACGGCCCGCCTGCCAGAAGAGGTCGACGCGGCGGCGGCGGAGGACGAGAGGCAGCAGGCGGAGCGCGAGCTGGCAGATCTCAGTTCTCACGACCCACAGTTCGCGCTGGTCGAGGCTCGGCTGGAAGAATCGATCGCGGTGATCGGACTGGGTCGCGATCATTAGAGTTCACCGCTCCTGACGGATTCGCGCGTTCGGTTCCTGTCAGGTCGAGGCCCTAAGCTTGCACGTTGTGAGAACCAAATCATGGACCGCTGGCTCGAGAAATTCGCCACCACCAACCTGCGCCGCAGCAGCGACACGGCGCATGACCTGAAAACGCCCCTCAATGTCGCCGTGCTCAATCTCGAGCTACTTCGCATGCGGGTCGGCAAGGTGAGCGGGAGCCAGGCGGACGAAAAGCTTGCCGGGTACGCCGGAGCGATCGAGACGGAGCTGCGCCGGATGGCCCAGATTTTCGACACCTTCTTCGTGCTCTCCACACCGCCGAAAGAAGAAGGCGAGCCAGGGCCCGTCGAGCTCGGACCTCTCTGCCGGGAAATCGCGACCGAAGCAGGCGTCGACCTGGTCATGGATCCTCTCACTCTCACGGTTCAGGGACATCAATCCAGAATCCGGCAGTGTTTCCGCCAGTTTTTTGATGGCGTGTCGAGGCTTTTTAAAGGCCGGACCACCGTTTTCGAAGCCGGCGATGGCGACGGACACTTTGAGCTCCAGGCGACCGGCGAGCCGGCCTCTGAAAGCTTCGAACCGACCAAGATTTTCAAGTTCTACTACACCGATCTTGCAGGGAACGCGGACCTTTCGCTGGCCTCCGCACGCCTCATCGCCGAAACGTATGGAGGTGAGCTGAATGCCTCTCAGGATCGTGATAAGGTCACTTTGAGGCTGCAGTTCCCCACCTAGGTCAATATGAAGAGAGTTTTGATCGTAGACGATGACCGCGCAACCAGCGCCGGGATGGCCGACATCGTCGAAGAGTGGGGTTATGAAGCGGAAGTAGCCGACACGGTGAAAGCCGGCTGGGCCTCGGTTTCGAAGCTGGTCCCCGACGTAGCCATCGTCGACCTCAAACTGCCCGACGGCTCGGGCCTCGACCTTCTCCATCGCATCAAAGAGGTGTATCCCGATGTTTCGGTCGTCATCCTGACCGGACATGCCACGGTGGACTCCGCAGTCAAGGCCCTCAAGGTAGGCGCCGAGGACTACGTGACCAAGCCGGTGGACCTGCCGCGCCTGCAGGTGATCCTCAAGACGGTCGAGGACAAGCAGTTGATGAAGCAGGAGATTCTCGAGCTTCGGCGCCAACTGCAGAAGATGGGAGCGCTCGGTCATCTGGTCGGCAAATCTCCCCGGATGCAGAAGTTGTTCGAAGAGATCGAGATGGTGGCCAACACCGACGCCAACGTGTTCATCGTCGGCGAGTCGGGATCGGGCAAAGAAGTGGTTGCCAACACCATCCATTCGCTCTCCCGGCGCAGGAACAAACCATTCATCGCCTTCAACTGCGGCGCGATTTCCCCCACCCTGATCGAGTCGGAGATCTTCGGACACGAGAAAGGGGCCTTCACCAACGCCATCAAGCGCCGCGAAGGCTACTTCGAGATGGCCAAGGGTGGCACGGTCTTCCTCGACGAGATCACGGAGATGCCGATCGAGTTGCAGGTCAAACTGCTGCGCGTGCTGGAAGAAGGAAAGTTCCGGCGCGTGGGTGGCAATGAAGAGATCAACATCGACGCAAGGATCATCGCCGCCTCCAATCGTGATCCGCTGAAGGCAATCACCGACGGGAAGCTGCGCGAGGATCTCTACTACCGGCTCAACGTGTTCCCCATCGAAGTCCCTCCGCTCCGCGAACGTCTCGAGGACATTCCGCTGTTTTCCCACTTCTTCCTGCAGAAGCTCAACGAGACGGAAGAGAAGACGGTGGAGGACATCGAGCCTGATTTCATCGAGGCGCTGCAGCAGTACGAATGGCCTGGCAATGTCCGCGAGCTTCGCAACGTCATCAACCGCGCGTTCATCATGGCCCGCACGGCCTCCCTGACCGTGGAGTGTCTGCCGGACAAGTTCCTGGGCGCGCGGAAACGACGCAGCCACAATTCGATGACCATTCCTCTGGGGCAACCGATGGAAGAGGTCGAGAAGCTTGTGATTGAAGAGACGTTGCACATGACTGACGGCGACCGCCGTCGCACTGCTGAGATTCTCGGAATCTCGTACAAGACCCTGTACAACAAGACAAAAAAGTACAAAGCGGCCGGCGGCGGAGACGACGAAGAGGAAGAGTAGGGGAAACTAGAAACCAGAAAGCAGAAACCAGAAAAAGACAACGAGCCACCGTCATCTGGAGACCTACGACTTTCTGCCTTCTGGTTTCTGGTTTCCACTCCCCCTCTGATATTGTGCGTCGCCCCGGTTCAGCTCGCTTTCCTTCGCGCGCGCCCGCAGCGCCCGCGCGAGGAATTTTGGCTGTGACCGCTTGAGTTTTGGGCGTTCCTCAATGGCTAAACACCTCGTCATCGTCGAGTCTCCTGCGAAAGCGAAGACGATCAACAAGTTCATCGGCAGCGATTACATCGTGAAAGCGTCGGTGGGCCACGTCCGTGACCTTCCGAAGAGCGAGCTCGGTGTCGATGAGGAAACCTTCCTCCCTACTTACCAGGTGCTGGAAGGGAAAGAGAAAGTGGTCAGCGAGCTGAAGGCCGCTGCCAGGAAAGCCGACATCATCTTCATCGCCTCCGACCCTGATCGCGAAGGGGAAGCCATCGGGTGGCATGTCATGAGCCTTCTGGGCAAGGACGCCAAGAAGGTCCGGCGCGTTCTCTTCCACGAGATCACGAAAAACGCCGTGATCAAGGCCATCGAGTCTCCGACGGAGATCGACATGAACAAGGTGAACGCGCAGCAGGCCCGGCGCGTCCTCGATCGCCTGGTCGGCTACAAGCTCTCGCCTCTGCTTTGGGACAAAGTGCGTCGTGGACTGTCTGCCGGCCGCGTGCAGTCGGTAGCCATGAAGATGATCGCCGAGCGCGAAGAGGCCATCAAGGCATTCATCCCCGATGAATACTGGAGCTTCGCGGCGAAGCTGGCCGCCGGATCCCCCCCGCAATTCATCGCCAAGCTGACCAAGATCGACGGCAAGAAAGCGGAGATCGGCAACGAAGAGCTGGCGCGTTCCATCGAAGCGGCCGTCAAGAGCGGCGAGTTTACCATCGAGAAGATCGCCCGGAAAGAGAAGAAGCAGTCGCCAGCCGCTCCGTTCATCACCTCCAAACTGCAGCAGGAAGCCTATCGACGCTTCAAGTATCCGGTGAAGCGCACCATGCAGATTGCCCAGAAGCTGTACGAAGGCAAAGAGCTGGGCGGTTCGTTCGGGCACGTTGGGTTGATCACCTACATGCGCACCGACTCGGTCCGCGTCAGCGACGACGCACTGGGCGAGGTGCGGACCTACATCGCCGCGAAATACGGAGCGAGCATTCTTCCGGACACCCCGAACATCTACAAAGTGAAGAAAGGGGCGCAGGCCCAGGAAGCGCACGAGGCCATCAGGCCTACCTCAACGGAGTTCGATCCGGAGCTTGTCAAGAACCAGCTCACCCGCGAGGAGTACAACATCTACAAGCTGATCTTCGATCGCTTCGTGGCTTCGCAGATGAAACCGGCGTTGTTCGATGTCACCGACGTCGACATCCGCAACGGGGCGTACACCTTCCGCGCTTCGGGTGAAGTGCTGAAGTTCCCGGGATTTCTCTCGGTCTTCCGGGACGCGAATGTCGAAGGGGTCGAGCCGGCCGAAGAGGACGAGAAGCCGGAGAATGAACGGGCCCTTCCGGCGATGGAAGAGGGAGAAGCGCTCAAGCTGCTGAATCTCGATACCCGGCAGAACTTCACCCAGCCACCGCCCCGCTTCACGGAAGCGACGCTGGTCAAAGCGCTGGAGGAGAACGGCATCGGCCGCCCTTCGACCTACGGCCAGATCCTGACCACCATTCAGGCGCGCGACTACACCTACAAAGACGACGGCAAGTTCCATCCCACCCAACTGGGCCTTCTGGTGGCTCGGCTGCTGAAGCAATCCTTCGGCGACATCATCGACGAGAAGTACACGGCGAAACTCGAAGAAGATCTCGACGAGATCGAAGACGGCAAGCTGGAGTGGACGCAGGCCATGCGCGACTTCAACGTCAAGTTCAGCCACGACCTGGAGCGGGCCGGCAAAGAGATGATCGAGGTCAAGCGCACCGGCGTCGAGACTGACGAGAAGTGCGAGAAATGTGGCGCACCGATGGCCATCAAGTTCGGGCGCTTCGGCGAATTCCTCGCCTGCACGAACTACCCCGAGTGCAAGAACACCAAAGAAACCGCGCGCAGCACCGACGCCGAACAGGCCGATGGCGAAGTGGTGGTTTGCGACAAGTGCGGCAAGCCCATGCAATTGAAGCGATCGCGCTTCGGTCAGTTTTTCGCCTGCACCGGTTACCCCGACTGCAAGAACACCAAAGATCCGCGTCTGCTCAAGGCGAACATCCCCAACGATCCGCAACCGCCCTGCGAGAACTGCGGGAAAGAGATGGTTCTGAAGAGCGGCCGTTACGGCCCCTTCTACTCCTGCTCCGGCTATCCCGACTGCAAGACCATCCGCAAGATCGGCACCGGGCCCGGCGGTGCGGCCAAACCCACCGGCGTGAAATGCCCGCAATGCAACGAGGGGGATCTGGTGGAGCGCCGCTCACGCCGCGGCGTCTTTTTCTCCTGCTCGCGCTATCCCAAGTGTGACTTCACGCTGAACAGTCGCCCCGTTCCGCGCCCCTGCCCGAAGTGCGGAGCCGCCTTCCTCCTGGAGAAAGAGACTAAAAAGGAAGGGCACATCGAGTACTGCAACAACGCCGAGTGCGGATACCGCGAGAAAGTCACCGGCGGCGGCGGCGCCGACGCCGCCAGCGCCTGGGCCGGCACGGCCGGCCTCAGCGCAGGAACTCGCGCACTGGTGGCGTGATCAGGTCGTAGTCGATTAGAAAGGTGTCGTGACCGCTGGGTGACGCGATCCGCACATGCTCGACCGGTGTGCCGTTGTTTTTCATGGCGGTCTCCACCCGGTCCACTTCTTCCACAGGGAAAAGCCAGTCTGTATCGAATGAGATCAGTAGCGTGCGGCCCTTCCAGCGCGCGAACGCGGCATCGAGAGAGCCGTGCTGTTCTTCGAGGTCCATCTCGTCCATGGCCGCCTGCACACGGATGTAGGAGTTCGCGTCGTACTGCGACGCGAATTTCTTTCCCTGATATTCAAAGTACGAATCGATCTCGAACTGCCGGGTGGTGCCGCGCCGGCGGCGGGCGAACTTCGACTGCAGAGCGCGGGAGGACAGATACGTCATGTGTCCGACCATGCGGGCGACCTGCAGACCTCGCAGCGGATCCGCTTCATCGTAATAGTCGCCGCCATGAAAGCGGGGATCGCTCTCGATCATTTTCCGTCCGATGATGTGCCAGGCGATTCCCTGCACCGGGACCGCGGCTCCTGCGGCCATAGCGATGATCGACTCGGTCATCTCTGGGTAGCAGGCCGCCCACATCAGTACCTGCATGCCGCCGAGCGATCCCCCGGCAATCGACTTCAATCGCTTGATGCCCAGATGGTCCAGGAGCAATTTCTGCGAATGAACCATGTCCTCGATGACCGGCCACGGATAGCGGGAGCCGTAGGGTCTCCTCTCTGCAGGATCGACGCTCGACGGCGAGGTGGTTCCAAAGCAGGAGCCGGGGATGTTCGCGCAGACCACAAAGTAGCGATCGAGATCGATCCCTTTGCCGTGGCCGATCAGCCCGTCCCACCAGCCCGGCTTCTCATCCTCCGCCGAGTAGCGCCCAGCAGCGTGCGCGCTCGCGGACAGCGCGTGACAGACCAGGATGGCGTTCGATCGGTCGTGATTCAGCGTCCCGAACGTTTCGTACTGGATGCTGAAGGGAGCGAGTGTCTGTCCCTGCTGGAAGCGGAATCCCTCCTCGATGACGAATCGTTTGGGCGGACCCGCTGCCAGGGTCGGTTGCGCTTCCGTTGCCATGAGAGCAGGAGGATAGCAAAAGGAGGGTGGCGAACCGCCGGCCATCAACACTCTCGAGAACACGGTCATCCAGAGGATGGCACGCGACCTCTCCGTCCTTCTGAGCCAGCACTAGGCATTAGGCAGGCTCAATCGCCCCTCGGGGTGCTTCAATCTCTGGCAAGAGCAATTCCCCTCCTTCCAGCCCGAGATCGGCGACGGACTTCGATTCGATGGCGATCAATCGCTGAGCCGCGGCGCAGTGCCCTCATTCAGAGGCTACGAAGAAATCCCAGAACCGTCATCCTGAGCGGCGTGGGTGGCGGGCGGGAAGCGAAGGATCTGCAATCACGAGGATGTTGTTGGCGACAGTTGCGACGTTCCAGATCCTTCGCCGTCTGCGCGGCTCAGGATGACGGTTGGGGAGTTTTTCGCAAG
>JBKJQB010000185.1:0-4564 GCA_046594105.1 Thermoanaerobaculia bacterium | reverse complement strand
GACCTGACTTTTTGCGTGGAATTGCCCCGAAAAGGGCGGCGGGAGAATAGCACGGTGGTCTCCACTGCCGGATGTCAGAAGTCCCTTTCCGGAGAGCCGAGCGGTTTTTTGGACCCACGCGCGGAAAGGGTCGGTCCGCGGTCGACCCGATGTCGCTGGGGCGTCAAAGGGGCGTGATCGGACGCTCGAGATCACCGGGCCCCATCGTTGCCGGTTGACCAATCCACATCGGCAAATAATTTAGTTATCTGTAGTCATCGCCAAAGTACGTAAGCCAGCGCAATGGAATATGAGGATACGCCATATTCAACGCTCGGAAGTATTTGCCGCGCAGCGACTTACTGGTGATTTTGCGTTGACTCTCTCTCGTCAATTCATAGAATACGCGTTCACCTACGGCTACATGGAAGGAAACCAGGGAGCACTCAATGGATAAACGTTACTCAACGATCATTTTTGTCCCGCATGCGCGGGCCAAATTCAGAAAGCTGAAGGTGTCTCATCGCCTTCTCTTCTCGATCGTTTCGTTGGTCAGCTCCTCCCTCTGCCTTTCGACGTTCTTCTCGGTCCAGTACTTCACCTCACTGTCCCAGACCCACGAGCTCTCCAAACTACGCCACGAGAACCACGAGCTCCAGAGCGCGAACGAGCAGTTCAGCAAATCAGTCGAATCACTCCGAACGCAGCTTCACTCCGTCGAGGACCGCACGCGCAAGCTGGCCATCTTCGCCGGCATCAGCACTCTTGACGACGGCAACCAGGGCGGAGTGGGCGGACTGAGGCCCATCGAGCTCGGGCAGAATCCTTATCGCGACGATCTCGACAAGATGGCCTTCCGCTCCAAACGCGTCGACACCGACCTCTCCGTCCTGGAGCAGAAGCTGGTGGCGCAGTCGCAGCTGCTCTCCTCCACTCCCTCGATCGCGCCCGTGCGCGGAATCCTCACCGATGGATTCGGCGGCCGCTCCGATCCCTTCACCGGGGAACCGGGAACGCACAATGCCGTCGACATCTCCTCCGCCACCGGCCAGGCCGTCCGCGCACCGGCCGACGGAATCGTGGTCAAGGCAGAATGGGCCAACGGCTACGGCAACGTGATCTACATCGCGCACGGCTATGGCTACTCCACGCGTTACGGGCATCTCTCCTCGTACGCTGCCAAGCCGGGCCAGCATGTGAAACGCGGCGACATCATCGCCTACGTCGGCTCGACCGGCCGCTCCACCGGACCGCATCTCCACTACGAAGTCCGCCTCAACAACAACCCGGTCAACCCCCTCGAGTACATCCTCAACGCCTTCTAGTCTCTGGCATCAGAGCATCACAAAACGGCCGGCTGAAAAGCCGGCCGTTCTTGTTTTTTGGGCCAGCGGCGTCGGACTAAATGCGGCTGACCCGAAGAGCGTGGCCGACGCTTTGCGAACCAACCCCGCCGGCCGTGCCGGCCGCTTTGCGAACCAGCGCCGCCGGTCGTGCCGGCCACGGTTCAGACGCGATCCTCTTCGCCTGCCGGCAGATCCCAGCGCTCCGTGATGCGCTCGTGCGTGAGCCACTTCTCGCAGTCCAGAGCGGCCATGCATCCCGTGCCGGCCGCCGTGACGGCCTGCCGGTAGACGTGATCGACCGCGTCGCCGCACGCGAACACGCCGGGGATGTTGGTGGCCGTCGAGTGCGGGCTGGGAAGCTTGATGTAGCCGCGCTCGTCGAGCTGGAGTTGTCCGGCGTACGGTCGTGTGTTGGGGGTGTGGCCGATGGCCACGAACAAGCCCTGGGTCTTCATCTCCTCGACCGCATCGGTCTTGAGGTTTCGCACCATGAGAGCAGTGACGCCGCCGTCCTTCGTGCCGATCACTTCCTCCACGGCGGTGTTGTAGCGGAAGGCGATCTTCGGATTGCTCAGCGCGCGCTCCTGCATGATCTTGGAGGCGCGCAGCTCTTCGCGGCGATGCACCACGGTGACCTTGCTGGCAAATTTGGTGAGGAAGGTGGCCTCTTCCATCGCCGAGTCGCCGCCGCCGACCACGACGATCTCCTTGTTCTTGAAGAAGAATCCGTCGCAGGTCGCGCAGTAGGAGACTCCGAATCCCTGCAGCGCTTTTTCCGACGGAAGCCCGATCTGCATGGCTGAGGCTCCGGCCGCGATGATGAGCGCCTCGCACTGGTACTCGCGCGAATCGGTGGTCAGGATGAAAGGTCGCCGGCTGAGATCGACCTTCTCGATCTGCTCCATCTTGAAGACGGCGCCGAAGCGCTCTGCCTGCTGGCGCATCAGGTCCATCAGTTTCGGCCCGAGGATGCCGTCGGGAAAGCCAGGATAATTTTCGACGTCGGTGGTGATGGTGAGCTGCCCGCCCGGCTGCATCCCCTCCAGGACGAGCGGAGCAAGATTGGCGCGGGAAAGGTAGATCGCCGCGGTGCATCCGGCGGGTCCGGAACCGACGACGATGACGCGATATTCGGAGTTTCGTTCCATGGGGGCGGGATTGTATGCCGGCACGGCCGGCGGCGTTGGTTCGCAAAGCGTCCGCCACGATTTTCGCATCAGTCGCGTTCACTCGGCCGCCTTGGATTGCTTGAGGATTTCTTCACAGGCTCTGAACGGCCTTTCGGAGCGCCGGCATCTTGCCGGCAGTTTCGCGGGCATCCTGCCCGCGGGATCTCGCCCAGGAGCGCCGGCTGGAAGCCGACGCCACGGCCGGCAAGGATGCCGGCGCTACGTTCGCTCCGCTCAGAACCACGGAGCGCACGTTCCTCTCCCACTCACCGGCGCACGCGCCATGCCCTAACTCAGAGGCTGTGAAGAAATCCCCCAACCGTCATCCTGAGCGGCGTGGGTGGCGGGCGGTAAGCGAAGGATCTGCAATCACGAGAGCCTTGCCTGGGACAGTTTCGTGATTGCAGATCCTTCGGCGTCTCCGCGCCTCAGGATGACGAAATCGTTCATCACGCCGTCAACGGTGCATCGCGCCGTTCCTCCGCTCAGCCAACCGGACCGCCACCTCCAGCCGACGGTTTTCGTCGAGGCGGAAGCATGGCGGGATTTGGTGTCGCCGCAACGTCCCGAAACTGAACGCCTTGGGCCCACGCGAGGAATGTGAAAGTAGGCGCAGCAGACGCTGGGCCGATGTCCGCTCCAGTGTCGAGTTGGGCGACGTTCAGGCGTAGAGAAGTCGGCGCCCTTTTGGCTCGGGGATGGAGTCTCCATGCTCCCGTGCAGTCTCCAGCCAGAGCGCGATCGCGTCCTGAGCATTTTCGAGCGCGTCGGCATGGGAAGAACCATGCGCCATACAACCCGGCAGTTCGGGAACGTCAGCGATGAATGCCTGATCCTCGTCACTCCAGAAGATGATGAATTCGTAGCGGTTCATTCTTCGCTCTCCACCAAACTGTACTTCAGAATCACTGATCGGACCTGCTTGACCTGGTAAGGTTTCGCATTCCGAACGTCGCGTTGTAGGTTGATCCTCTCTTCGACGCCACTCCTCCTGAAGTCCGGTGCAGCGCGGAGTTGGGCGTCTCGGGCCGGGTCGGAGCTAAACTGGACCTATGGTTGGATTCTCTGAAGGACTGTTCGACGAAGCGAAAGCTCTCCAGAGCCTCGAACAGGCGATACGTTGGGGCCTGAGCCAGGATCCGAGGATCGCGCCTGACGATGTTGTTATTCAAGATGAATACACACACGACGTGCTCTTTCGCACGGTGGAGAACGCATACTTGGTGTTTGACACCTCGTGAATGGGCGCGATCTTCAGTGTCTCCGTGTGGGACCACCGACCATCACCCGATGAACTTTTGACGAGCCGCTTGCAGCGCGGCTGGAGGCCGACCGCAAGTGAACTTCAGGGCGGCCCCGCGGTGCTCGGCCACGCCGCTTGTGCTGTGGCGAGACTGTAGGTTCCCGTGACGCCCAACGGACCCAAGCTCACCGGCTTGGCCCCGCACGGGATGAAGTTTAGCACCCGGGACTTCCGCAGGTTGCGGGGACAAGCCGGTGCAGCGCAGAGTTAGGTGTGATTGCGGCGCTGGGTGCTGTGTACCCAGAACGCAGACGTGGCCACCGCGACCGCGAGAACGCCTACTACGAATGCCCCCTCAACCCACTCGACTCCGATCCAATCGAAGTCGGACATATTGGCGCGTTGGGTAGGCGGTAGTTGAGAGATGGCGTATCGCGGCCCGCCGAAGAGAAGCGCAATCGCAAAAGCGCCCAACACCACGGCAACGCCGGTCAGATACTTCGTGGTTAGCGACATGCGCATCCAGCTACTTCTTCAGCGCCCCGAGCAGCTCTTCGCCGAACAGGTTCTTCTGCCACTCCCGCATGGCCGGCACGTCGAGCGTGCCGCCTTCGGCGATGGCCACCAGGACGTGGCGGGGGGCCACCACCGAGCCGTCGATCTTCAGCTCTTTCGCGACGCGGTCGCGCACGGTCTTCAGGCGATTGACCTTGTTGTCGATGTCGCGGTCGCGCAGCCAGGGTTTGGAGGCCACGCGCTCCGGCAGCGATTCTTCCGGGAGGGCCATCGCTTCGCCCACCAGGCGGATGAGGTCTTTGCCGTAGCGG
>JBKJQB010000081.1:0-3264 GCA_046594105.1 Thermoanaerobaculia bacterium | reverse complement strand
AATCCAAACGAAGCGAAGCTGCTGCAGAGTGACTCGCACCGCCAGAAAATCGCCGAGTCGCTGTACTCGGGAATCCGGCGCTATGCAGAGAGTCACAATGCGGCAGAACAGAAAGGGACATAGTCATATGGATTCCAAAGAAGCACTCCAGGTCGGCATCGATCTGGGTACGTCGCGGAGCGCAATCTCTGCTTCGAACGGTGAGAAGTTCGTGGTTGAAAGTTACGTCGGCTGGCCAGCGGACATGGTCGCGCGAAAAGTCTTGAAGCGCAGTGTGCTGATCGGGCACGAGGCGCTTGCGAACCGTACGATGCTCGACCTGCATCGCCCGCTCGAGCGCGGGCTATTGAAAGAGGGCTCGGAGAAAGACGTCGAGGCTGTGCGCGAGCTCTTGAAACATCTTCTCTCGCTCGTAGGCGTCAAGGATGGAGAAGGCGAAAAGGTTCGCGCAGTGGTTGGCGTTCCTGCAGCATCGCTTCGCACGAACAAGCAATACCTGCGCAACGCAATGAAGGGCATCGTCAACAGCCTGATGATCGTCTCCGAGCCGTTCGCGGTCGCGTACGGAATGGACGCTCTGCTCCACACGATGATCATCGACATCGGTGCAGGTACCACCGACTTCTGCGTGATGAAGGGACGCTACCCGACCGAGGAGGACCAGCGGACGCTCACCATCGCCGGCGACTCCATCGATGCGCACCTGCTCAAAGGAATCCAGACACGCTATCCGCAAGCCAACGTGACCGTCTTCATGGTCCGGGAGTGGAAGGAGAAAAACAGCTTCGTCGGCGAGGCACCCGAGCAGGTGCTGGTCACCGCACCGGTCAAGGGAGTGCCCACGGAGCTCGACATCACCGCGGAGATGCGCGCCGCGTGCGAAACGCTTCTCGATCCAGCCGTGGAGACCATGCTCGACCTCCTGTCGCGAGTGGAGCCGGAGTTTCAGGAACGGGTGCGCAAGAACATCATCGTGTCCGGCGGCGGTGGCCTGATCCGGAACCTCCCCGAGTCACTCGAAGCCGCCCTCAAACAGGTCGGCGGCGGCAAGGTCACCTACATGGAAGACCCCGTCTTCGTCGGATCCGACGGCGGCCTGGCCCTGGCCCTCGATGCACCCGATTCCGACTGGGAGAAGCTGTCAGCGTAGGGGGCTCGGCCGGCACGGCCGGCGGCGTTGGTTCGCAAAGCGTCCGCCACGATTTTCGCCTCGGCCGCGTTCTGTTCCGTTACACCATGCCCGCGGAGGACTACCGCGTCGGCGATTCGCCAGCCGAGGCGTTCGCCCGGGTGCTCATCGAGTTGCTGAAGTAACGGCACCGCGCTGGCACATCGAAAGTGTGTGGCGCAGACACTCCTGTCTGTTCCCCTCGAAAGACCGCAACGAGACTGGCCGGCAGGGACGCCGGCGGACCGGCCGGCTGGAAGCCGGCGTTCCGAAAGGCCGACGGCAGCGGGTCTCCGCAGAGCGGTTCCACCGCCGGCGTGCGATCGCTCGGCGAGCAAGCGTTCCGAGCTCGCCGCCTTCCGGAACGCCGGCATCCTTGCCGGCCGGTCCGCCGGCTTCCCAGCCGGCGGGGTTCGCGAAAAACTCAGCTTTCGACCAGTGCGCGCAATTGTCTCGACGCCACCGTCAACATGGCCAGATCCACCGTTTGTGCGGCGCGCAGGTCGGTCATGGTCTGGTCGATGCGATCGACGGTGCGGGTGCGGCCCTTCAGGAATCCATCCACCGGATCCTTCGCGCCGTTGCTTTCGCTGAGCGCACGCGACGCCAGGATGCTCTGGTAGTTGAAGAGGTCGTCGATGACTGCGGCCACTGCTGCTTTCTGCCACGGCGTATCGGCAGCGATCGACGCTCCCGCCTGGCGCAATCGCTCCAGTCCGAAGCGCGCGCCCACGCCAAAGTACACGCGAGCCACTTCTTCCACGGCCCGTCCCCGAGCGAGCTTCACGATGTCCAGCGCCGCGGTCATCACGCTCAAGGTGGCGATGCGCTTGGCCAGACTGGACGGCACCGTCTCCGCCTCCAGTTCGCCCTGACGAGTCTTCACCGAAGCCAGCAGCGATGCCGGCAGAATCTCGGTCAGCCTTCCGGCGATGGCCGCCACGCCCGGCCCGAACTCCGCGATGGAACGCGCGGTGTCCAGCGGCCCTTCCTCGCTGCGCAGGAGCCAGTGCATGGCCCGCTCGAGGAGTTGCCCCACTTCGATCAGCATCTGCACCTGCATCCGTGCGGCGACCTGGTTGTCGAGCGCATCGATCTCCGCCCAGAGGGAGCGCAGATCGAACGACTCCCGGATGATGGTGAACGCCGTACAGATCTCGCTGGCCGATCGCCCGGTCTCCTCGCGCAACGTCCACACCGAGGTCGGGCGGATGCGGTTGATGATGTTGTTGGTCACGAAGGTTGCGATGATCTCGCGGCGCAGCCGGTGGCGTTCGATGGCCTGGCGGAACCGTTTGCGCAGAGGCAGCGGAAAATAGAACAACAGGTCCTCGACCAGCAGCGGATCGTCGGGCAGCGCGCTCGACAACAGATCGGCGTACAGCGTGATCTTGCTGTAGGCCAGCAGCACGGCCAGCTCCGGCCGGGTCAGCCCGGTATGCGCGGCGTGCCGCTCCATGATCGTCTCATCGTCCGGCAGGCCTTCCAGTTTTCGATCGAGCCGGCCATTGCGCTCGAGCGAGCGCATGAAGCGCGCCTGCTCATCGAGCACTTTCTCTCCCAGCGCGTCCGTCACCGAGATGGCGCCGGTCTGCTCATAGTTGTCGCGCAGAACCAGATGTCCGACTTCCTCGGTCATCTCCGCGAGGATCGCGTTGCGCTCCTCGATTCCCGCCAGTTCGCCGCGGGAGATCGCGTCGTACAGCAGGATCTTGATGTTGACCTCGTGGTCCGATGTGTCCACGCCGGCGGAGTTGTCGATGGCATCGGTGTTGAGCTTTCCGCCGGCAGCGGCGAATTCGACGCGCCCAAGCTGCGTGAATCCGAGGTTGGCGCCCTCGCCGACCACGCGCACGCGCAACTCGTGACCGTCGACGCGGATCGCGTCGTTGGCCCGGTCGCGCGCCGCCGTCTGATCTTCCGACTCCGACTTCACGTAGGTGCCGATGCCGCCCAGCCACAGCAGATCGGCCCTCGCGCGCAGGATCGCCTTCATCACGTCGGCCGGCGGCACGGTCGTCTGAGGCAGGTGCAGCATGGCCTGCACTTCGGGGGAGATGGTCACGATCTTGGCGGCGCGCAGCAGCACCGCGCCC
>JBKJQB010000361.1:0-2877 GCA_046594105.1 Thermoanaerobaculia bacterium | reverse complement strand
TCCTCGAATTGCCGCCAACGCAATTCACTGCGACCGAATTGTGCTGAAACACACCGGTTGACTGTATTGCCAGAGCTCTTGGATATGTTCGGTGGATTTCATTGATCAGTCTGCTCGCTCGTCCTGTTCGCATTCGTATTTATTCGCGGGGCATCGTAGCTTTTGGTCACCAGTACGCTCTCCATCGCTGCGAAGACTCACAAATCAAACCGGCTAAAATACCGGTCATGCGCACGCTCGCCAGTCCCGCCGCCTTTCTGCTGTTCGTTTCCTCGCTCATCGCCACTGCAGCTGGAGCGCAGTGGACTGCGATCGGCGATATGCCGGCTCCCTCACGACTGAACAACGCGCTGCGGTTCAAAAACGCGAGGGCAGAGGTGGCGGTCACGGCGCTCTCGCCGGAGGTGATTCGTGTTCGCGTCACTCCCGGTGCGGCCGGACGCGATCATTCCTATGCGGTGGTGAACCGCAGCCTCGGCGTGGCTGCGGCTACCTCCACGGTCGGGCCGAAGCGATCGGTCCTCTCCACCAGCTCTCTTCACGTGTCGATCCAGCACGCGCCATTCCGGCTTAGCTTCACCACGCGCGCCGGTCAGTCGCTCGCCGAGGATGATCCGCTGCGCGGGACGTCCCTCTCCGGATCGGGCATCCGCCTGTCCAAGCGGCTTCCCGACGACGAAAACATCTACGGCCTCGGCGAGAAGAACGGCCCCCTCAACAAGCGCGGCTGGAAGCTGGGCGGCTACAGCTTCACGATGTGGAACAGCGACACATTCGGATACGACTCCAGTACCGACCCGCTGTATGTCTCCGTCCCTTTCTACATGGCCATGCGTAAGGGCGTGGCCTACGGGATCTTCCTGGACAGCACCTTCCGCAGCAACTTCGACATCGGGCATCAGACCGCGGGCGTGCTCTCGTTCGGTGCGGACGGCGGTGCGCTGGACTACTACTTCATTTATGGCCCGGAGCCGAAGAAAGTGATCGAACGCTACACCGCACTCACCGGCCGCATGCCGCTTCCACCGCTGTGGTCCCTCGGATACCACCAGTGCCGCTACAGCTACTACCCGGAAACCAAAGTACGATCGATTGCCGAGAACTTCCGCTCCCGCCACATCCCCGCCGACACCATCTGGCTGGACATCCATTACCAGGATGCATACAAGCCTTTCACCTGGGACCGCAAACGTTTTCCCGACCCCGCCGGCATGATCGGCGACTTGCGCAAGCAGGGCTTCCGCACGGTGACCATCGTCGATCCCCATCCGGCGAAGCAGCCCGGTTACGCGCCTTACGACAGCGGTCTGGCCGCCGATGCATTTGTGAAAAACCCCGATGGGACGATCTATGCAGCGCCGGTCTGGCCGTCCAGAGCGGAGGACGGCGATGCGCCCGACTGGTCGAAGCCCTCGAAGCTTCCCAGCGTCTTCCCTGATTTCAGCAAGCCCTCGGCGCGGGCCTGGTGGGGAGGCCTGTACGCAGGGTTGCTGGACGCCGGCGTGGCCGGGATCTGGAACGACATGAACGAGCCGGCGGTCTTCGATTCGGCATCGGGGACCATGCCGCTGGACGTACGCCACGACAATGAGGGATCGCCCACGGATCATCGCGAGATCCACAACGTCTACGGAATGGAGATGACCCGTTCGACCTACGAAGGTCTGCTGCGATTGCGGCCGGAGGAACGTCCCTTCATCCTTTCGCGCGCTTCCTTCGCCGGCGGCCAGCGTTACTCGGCGTTGTGGCCGGGGGACAACGTCAGCGACTGGACGGCCCTTCGCGCAAGCATTCCGACTCTTCTGGGGATGGGGCTGTCCGGATTTCCATTCGTCGGTGCCGACATCGGTGGGTTCGCCGAAGCGCCCACCGCCGATCTCTTCACGCGGTGGTTGCAGGCGGGAGTGTTCTATCCGTTCATGCGGACCCACAGCGCCTTCGGAACGCCTGATCAGGAGCCGTGGTCGTACGGCGCAGAGCACGAGGCGTGGAACCGGCGCGCCATCGAGCTGCGGTATCAACTTCTTCCGTCGCTCTATTCGGTGATGCGGGAGTCGGCGGAGAGCGGACTGCCGGCCATGCGGCCGTTGCTGCTCGAGTACCCCGAGGATGGGACGACGTATGGGATGGACGACCAGTTCCTGTTCGGATCGGATCTCCTGGTCGCACCGGTGTTGCGTGCGGAAGTCACCACGCGCGGGGTCTACCTTCCGCGCGGACCGTGGTACGACTTCTGGACCGGCGAACGCCAGGAAGGGGGGAAGTGGGTCAACCTGCCGGTAACGATGTCGTCGATCCCTCTCTTCGTGCGCGGCGGAGCGTTCCTCTTCACGCAGCGGGTGGTGCAGCACACCGGCGAGATGCCGGGCCAGCCACTGGAGGTCACGCTCTTTCCCAACGGTTCTTCGGAGCGTTGGTTCTACGAGGACGAGGGAAACGGGTTTCAGTATCGGCAGGGCGCCTTTGCACGGCGTCGCTTCTCTGCGCGACGGGAAGCCTCCGCAACACGGATCGAGATCGGATCGGCGGAAGGAAGCTACCGTCCTGCACCTCGTCCGATGATCCTCACCATTCGATCGCAGGCCGATGCCGCGGGTGTGTCCGTGGGGAATGTGGCGCTCCCGCGTCTGAGCCCTTCCGAGTGGGAGACAGCGGAGAGCGGCTGGAGCACGCGCGAGGGGTCGGTCGTAGTAAGGATGCCCGATCGTTTCGAGCGCACGGAGATCCGGATCCTCGACGCAACGCATCCCTGAAACGGGATTGGATGAGCGCTCTCTTCACGCCGCGAGCTGCCTGGCGAGCACCCGCCGGCAGGATGCCGGCGCTCCGAAAGGCTTCGGCGTTCCGCAGGGCTGGCGGCAGAAGATGACAAACAGA
>JBKJQB010000227.1:0-21063 GCA_046594105.1 Thermoanaerobaculia bacterium | reverse complement strand
CACCGAGGAGTCAATCCGCAGTTCTGTCGCCCGCTGAAGCGGGCTCGCGAAATGGGAGTTCTTGGTTTCCCCCGGCTGAACGCCGGGGGCTACGGTCTCTCGCCGGCTGCGCCGGCTAAAATCCGCCGGAGGGGACTCTTCCCTGCCTGCGCTGCGGTCACCGGTCATCGCAAACGCTTACGAATAGAGAAGGGTTTCAAAGATCATTTGGACGGGAATGGTCTGTGCCCCATCGCCGCTTCCCTTCCGCTTCCGGCTCTGTCTGCTATCCTTCGAGAAATCGTCTCTGGAGGAAGCATGCGCCGAATTTCACTTCTGCTCGCCCTGGGTCTGCTGATGGCTCTGCCTCTCGCGGCTCAAAACACCGACATCGAGTCGCTGTCGGGTTTACAGTTCAACTTCGGCAACCCCGGAGCCCGTTCTCTCGGCATGGGCGGAGCCTTCCTCGGGCTGGCGGACGACGCCTCAGCGGCGGAAGCAAATCCCGCCGGCCTGACCATCCTGCGCAAACCCGAAATCACCATTGAGGGGCGCAACTATCTGGAAAAGCAATCCTTCACCACGAGCGGGACCTACCCTGACCTGAGCCGCACCGCGTTCAGCCATTACAGTCAGCGCGTCGACCTGACCTTCGCCAGCGTGGTGGTGCCGGTGAAGAATTTCACCTTCGGCGTGTACTACCACGAGCCACTGCGCAATGAAGGGGCGGGCCAGGTCGTCCCCACCCGCAACGAATTCACTGGTGCCGTGAAAGAGAACGTTCCCAACTTCTTCCTGCCGAAAGGAGGGGGGACCGGGCCCATCACGCAGGCCCAGTGCGAGAAGCTGCGGAACTCCTCCAACGACCCGCTGGCCTGTCTCGAATACACGATCCTTCCGTTTCTAAGCGCGGTCAAAATCCAGGAGAAGACGTTCGGTCTGGCCGCAGCCTGGAAGATCGGCAACTTCTCGATCGGCGGCGCTGCCCGCTACCAGCTCTTCAACGAAGCGGCATTCACGTTCCGCGTAACTCCCACCTTCGATTTCTCGAGCATCTCCGTCCAGGCCACCAGCGACATCACCAAGAACAACGAATCGGCAAAAGATCAGCACGACGTCACCTTCACCGGCGGTTTGAAGTGGGCACCAAGCGACAAATTCAGCGCCGGTGCGTCCTACAAGCAGGGAGCGAAGTTCAAAGCGCCGACGTTTGCTGCGACCGAAAATACAAACTTTGAATTCGTGAAGGCGGCGGACACCACCTTCCACATTCCGGACGTCTACGGCGTCGGGTTCTCATTCCGACCGATCCCGGTACTGACGCTCAACGCGGACGCGGTCCGCGTGACCTACTCGAACCTGGTCGATGACTTCATCTCCATCAACGACACCATCCGATCGCTGGACAAGGCCTATCACGCAAGCGACGTTACGGAACTGCACGCCGGAGCGGAGTACTTCTTCTCCACGAAGGTTCCCATCGCCATCCGCGCCGGATACTGGCGGGACCCGGCTCATGCCATCGAGTTTCGCGGTCCGCTGACGACCCCCGACGCGGTGGCCGAGGCGATCCTGTTTCCCAAAGGAACTTCGCAGAATCACTTCTCGATCGGAGCCGGCCTGGCCTGGCCCCGTTTCCAGATCGATGCGGCGTATGACACCTCGCGGACCTTCAAGGTGGGATCGATCTCCGCGGTGACCCGTTTCTGACAGTGTTCGGCGGATCAGTCCCTCGTCACGGATGACGGCACATGGCCGGATGGCCATGAGCGCGCTGGCATCCTCCAAAGGCGGCCTCATCCAGCGATAAGATAGAACCTTGTCTTCAACTGCCGCGGCGATCCAGGTCATGGAGTTCGTGCGTTCTCTGGCTCTTTGCTGGAAGAACCTCGCCGCCTACCCTCCCGGTCACCCCGCGCTGCTGCACTCCCTGTCAGACGTCGACCGGCGCCTGGCCGAGCTTCGCGGCCCGGCGGGAGAGGTGACGCTGGGGATCGCCAACGACGGGTTGATTTACGGTCCGATCAAAGTCGACGCGACCTCGGCCCAGAAATTCGCGCAGGCGCTCTACGTTCGTGGCGTGGCCATCCTTCGACTGGGGGTGGAGACCACGGCCCGCGACATCGAGATCTTCCTGCGGCTCCTGGCCGCCGGCACGCAGGGGGAACGGCGCCGCCCGATCTGGGACGATCTCACCGCAGCGGGCGTCATCAACATTCACCTCCAGCCGGTCGACTACTCGGCGATTCAGGTCACCGAGGACCTTGCCGCTCCGGTCGAAGCACCAGAGTCGACCCTGTGGGAGGACATCCTGCGGGCCCTCCTGGAAAGCAAGGTCTTCTCGCAGGCCGCTGCACAGCTGGGTGTCCGTGTGGACTCCGCGGACGAGCTTTCGAGAATGCTGGCAGAGGTGGCGGACGAAGCGAATGAGGTACCGCGAACTTTCGATCCAGACGCTACCTTCGGAATCCGCGTTCTGTCGCGTTCCGGAGAGGGCGACATCCACCGGTTTCTGGAAAAGACGATCGGTGAGCACCTGTCGCTGGCCAGCGGGATGAAACGGCCGAATTCGCTCGAGCAAGCCATCCAGCTCATTCGCGCGCTGCCCCCCGCGCTCCGCAGAACGGTGCTGCGCGCGGTGGCCAAGGCCTTGACGCATGACGAGACCAGCGGCGCTCTTCTGCACAAGCTTGCCTCCGAGCTTCCCGGTGACGAGGTGCTCGACGCTCTCCGCTATCTCAATTCCATCGGCTCTCTCTCCGGTCAGGCCACCAACCTTCTGCAGTCACTGATCACCGTGGAAACGTCCAACACGACGGGGGCCTCATCGGCGACCAACGTGATCGCAGGTCTGGTCACCCTGTTCGGCGAAGAGGACATCGATCGCTTCAATCCGACGGAGCATCAGGAGCTTCTCGCCACGATGGCCGTCCGTATCCCCGAAGTTCCTCTCGAGGCGGTGACTTCACTGGAGCAGGCGGGAGTTCACTTCGATGCTCTTCCCGCTGCCCGGCAGACGGCCCAGGTTCTTCTCGATCTTCTCTCCAACCTCGGTCCCACGCGCACGCCCGCAGCGATTCTCCAGCAGCTCGAGACGATTTTCCGAACCTACCTTGCTGCTGGCGATTTCACCGACGCCGTGGCCATCCTCGATGAAATCCGGGAGATTGCGCGGGTGACACCGAACGAAGCGCTGCGAAATGCCATCGAAGCGTCGACCGCGCGCATCATTGAAGGGGACACCATTGCGGTCCTCGTCGAACTGGTCCATCAGTCTCCGCCCGATGCCGTCCAGCGTCTGCATCGACTCATTGAAGTGCTGGGCAGTTCCGTCCTCCGAGGCCTGATCACGGCGCTGGCTCAGGAGAATCATCGCGGTCGACGGCGCAGGCTGTTCGATTTCATCGCGTCGCTGGGGCCGCCCATCGTTCCCGCGGCCGCCAGCTTTCTCGGAGATGAGCGTTGGTACGTCGTCCGAAACGTACTGGTTCTTCTGCGAACAGTGCACGACCGCAGCTCGCTGCCGGAGATTCGGAAGCTGGCGCGCCATGCCGACCTTCGTGTTCGGATGGAGGCGATCAAGAGTCTGTTTGCACTCGATACCGCAGTGCCACCCACCCTTCTTGACGAGCTCTTCGCCGATCCCGACACAAAGCTGGCGGAGTCGGCGATCGCTCTGGTTGGCAGCTACGGAATCCGGGAGGCCGTCAATCCGCTGCTGCGCCTCCTGCATGGAAAGGACTTCTTCGGTGCCCGGCGAGGCATCCGGATGAAAGCCATCCGAGCGCTCGGCGAAATCGGTGACGCCACGGCCCTCACCGGCCTGCAGCCTTTCCTCATTTCGTCGCGGCTGCCATGGCCGGCAAAAGAGGAGCGCTACGTCGCCTGGAGCTCCCTGGAGCACTATCCCGAAGAAGCCCGCAGGCCGTTTGTGGAGAAGGGCCTGCGTTCTTCGGACCTGAAGGTGCGGGCGATCTGTGAGCGCCTGCCGAAGAGCTGAGTGATGGAAACGCTTGCTAGCCAGATTGCCGCCGCCACCAACATGCGGGCTCTCTATCCTCCGAGCCACCCGCGTGTCCTCTCCAGCGTGGAGAAGTTTCTTTCCACGCTGGAGCAGATCACACGCGAGAGCGGCAAGGACTCGGTCACCTACCTCATCATCGGAGACGATCTCGTCGCCGGCGATGATGTGATTCGCCGGACCACCATTTCCGTTCAGGCCTTCCTGGAGATCCTCAAGCAGCGGGGAATCGAGCGCCTCACGCTCGCCGCCGGCCTCCAGGCGGAAGAGGCGCACGCCTTTCTGGAATCGCTGGCCTCCAATCACCCGGTCGTTTCCTCGCCACACATCATCGTCGGTCAAGCGCGTCTGGTGGTGGATGATCACGAAGAAACGCCGGAGAAGCGACGCGAGCTCTCCGTCGACCAGTTGAAGGTCGTACGGGATGCCTGGGCACGCTTTCGGGTGGAGCGCAAACTCCCGATCCACCAGATGGAAGAGCTGGTCTGGAGCTTCATCGATTCCCTCGGCAAGACCACGCGCGCCATCCTCCCCATCTCGGATCTGAAGGAGCATGACGAATACACCTTCGTCCATTCAGTCAACGTATCGCTTCTGGTCCTGGCGCAGGCGCGATCCTTCGGCATGTGGGGGCCGATGCTGCACTCCTTCGGGATGGCCGCGTTGCTCCATGACATCGGAAAACTCACCGTGCCCTTGACCGTCCTGAACAAAGCGGGAAAGCTGGACGAGGACGAGTGGCAGGTCATGAAGAGCCACAGCGAGGAAGGTGCCTGGCACCTCGCTTCGCTGGAAGGCGCGACCCCCCTATCGATGGTTGTGGCCTTTGAACATCATCTTCGTTACGACCAACGCCCCAGTTACCCACTGCTGCGCACTCCCCGCGAGCCTGGACTGGCCAGCCGCATGACTGCCATCGCCGACACTTACGACGCCATCGCCACCTCGCGACCCTACCAGCAGGCACAAAGCCGCGCCGCGGCGCTCGAGGTTCTGAAGCAGCGCGCCGGAAGTTTCTACGATCCGCAGCTGGTCGGAAACTTCATCCGGGTCATCGGAAACAACAGCAACTGATGCCCGGCGAGCCACGTGATCGAGAAGCCGGGCCTCAAATAGCGAAACTGGCGCTCCCGATTCGAAGTCCGGTGCCAGCTTGATCGCCACCGCCATCATCCTGCGATCCGCTGAGAGGTCCCGAGGACATGGGCGTCGGAGATGCGTTCCGGACGCTATTTCCGCGCAGCTTTTGAGCGCCAGTTCTGCAACAGCGTCACCGACGACGCATCTGCATCCTCGACCAGAGTGTCGACGAGAAAGCGTGAGCCGTCCGGCGATACCCCATACGACACTCCCAGCCCCCCCTTGATGGCAGTCTGGAAGAGCGGTCTGGGCGTGTCTGCACGGAAGGCCGGCTCAGGGTGAATTGGTACGCTCATCAGGACCTTCTCGAAGCTGACGTAAAAGAGCTCGCGTCCGTTGCGATTCCATTGGGGCATCGATCCGCCGCCCTCGGAGATCTGCCACTTCCCAGCGGCAGAGTCCATCGGCCGGACAAAGACTTCCGATTGTCCCGTCTCGTTCGAGCTGTAAGCGATGAATCGCTGATCGGGCGAAAAGCGGGCCTGCCCTTCGTCGGAGGATGTGGCAAGGTACGGCGTGACTTTTCCCGTCTCCAACTGCAAGAGAGAGAGATCGCTTTGTTCGTCCGCACCGAGCTTCACGAAGAGCAGCCATCGCCGGTCCGGCGAAACATCGGTTGGCCAGACGCGCTCCGGCGAGTGATAGATCCGTTCCTCCGCCGCAGTCCCGGTATCACGCTTCCGCAACAGGTCGCTGCCAAGCGTTCCGCCCAAATGCCGAAAAAAATAAATGAACCCGTCGGTCGACCAGACGGGCGCGGATTCGTCGGCAGCATGCATGCTGAAACGGCTGGCCACCCGCCGCTTGCCTTCCACCACCCAGATATCGCCGTTGTTTTCCGAATCGGAAATGTCTACGGCCACCCGCTCTCCGTCGGGTGCCAGAGAAGGCGCGTAATAGTTTGCGTCCGCTCCCACCGTGCCCAGTTCCTTTCCGTCCCGGCTGAACCAGATCAGGCGCGAGTTGAATGTGGTCGTCCCTCCGCGGACCACTAGATTGCCTGTACTGGACACCGAGTAGTGTCCGGCATGGGAGGCAGGGTTGAACTGAACGTTGTCCGCCACGGTGAACGCCTCGCCCGTCAACCGGAGCTTAGCGGGATCGAATCCCACAGCCCTGAGTCTTCCCGCGTCCCAGTGGAGGATCCATCCAGGCGGCGAAAACAGTGCGTTCGCACTCGATCGGAACAGGAACGTGACGTCGGGCGAGTCGAGCGATCCGAGGTAAATGCCGCTGCGAGGATCGCCAGAGAGCGTCGCCAGTCCCAGAAAAAGGAAGTGGCGACTGTCGGGAAGGAACACAGGATAGTGAGGACCAATCCGTCCGTTCGCAGTGACGCGGCGCGGCGTTTCGGTGCTGCCAACTTGAACCCGGAGGATCTCTCCTGTGCGAGGGGAGCGGAACAGAATGGTCCCCTCTCGACTCCAGGAACCTCCCATCCAACCTCTTCCCGCCCCGGCGCCCCCGTCGGCGAGCGTCTCGCGGCTTCCGGTCTCGACGTCGATCGTCTGCAACTTGCTCTGAACGGAAAAAGCCAGGAGCCGGGAGTCGGGAGACCAAAAGGGAAACGCTGCTCCTTCTGTCGCCGGCAGCGCTTTGGCCACGTTCGAGGTGAGATCGTGAACCCACAGGGCCGGCTTTTCCGAACCTCGCCTCACCACGAACGCGATCTGCCGCCCGTCCGGCGACATGGCCATGGGTGCCGACTCGAACACGAACGCCGCTCCCGGGGGTGCGAGCACGGAACTGTAGAACGGTGTGGGCGCTTCCGCGCGACCGCGCTGGAAAAGAAGAACAACGAGAGCGAGTGTCGTTCCCAACAGCAGAATTGCGGCTGCGGCCAAAGCCCGAGAGGCAACGCGTTTTCTCGGACTGAGAACCTGTTCCAGCGATTGACCCAGCCACCGCAACTGTTCCCCGACGTCGTGTGCGCTCTGCCACCGATCGTCCGGATCCTTTTCCAGACACTTCTCGACCAAATGCTCGAATGACGGGGGCGTGAGTGGCTGGATATCCGAGATCGGTCTGGGGGCCGACGCGACGATGGCTGCGATGAGCGAGGTTCGTGTTTTTCCCTGAAAAGCCCGTTCTCCCGTCGCCATCTCGTACAGCAACGCGCCCAGCGCGAAGATGTCGGTACGGGCGTCGGCTTCTGCGCCTTCGAGTTGCTCGGGAGCCATGTACTGAAAAGTTCCGACGATGGTGCCTTCCTGCGTCAGCGGCTTCTGCTCGGTGGCGCGGGTGACCGAGGCGTTGGTTGCCAGGGCAGCGGGCTTGGCCAGACCGAAATCCAGCAGCTTCGCGCCGGCCTTGGTCATCATGACGTTGCCCGGCTTCAGATCGCGGTGCACGATCCCGGCGCGGTGTGCGCGATCGAGGGCATCGGAGATCTGCGCGCCATACTTGACGACGTCGGACAGCGGAAGCGGGCCACGCGCGAGCCGGTCGGCCAGCGATTCGCCCTCCAGCAACTCCATCACCAGGAAGCTGGTGCCGTTGTCGTGACCCACATCATGAAGCGTGCAGATGTGGGGATGATTCAGTTGCGAGATCGTCTTCGCTTCCCGGTCAAAGCGTTGCTTGAACTGTGCGTCGTCAGCAAACTCGCGGTTGAGGATCTTGATGGCCACACTGCGCTCGAGCCGGGTGTCGCGAGCGAGGAAGACCTCTCCCATCCCCCCCGCACCGATGGGCGAGACGATCTCATAGGGACCCAGTCTGCTGCCGGCGGTGAGGCTCATGCGATTGGCTGAATCGCAGCATTATCGCAGAACCAGGAAACGCGAACGGCGCCGCGAACCCGCGGCGCCAACACTCGCGCAATACTCCGAGAGCTACCTGGAGGCCACGTGCTCGATCTGGAGTTTCTGCGCACCTTCGCAGGTGATCAGCTTGCCGGTGACTTTGACCATCGCTCCCGAGGCGCTGAGCTTCGGCAGGTCGGCCTTACTCATCTCGCAGATCGTGTACGGCTTCTTTCTGCCGGAAGTCTGCAGCGAGCAGTCGCTGTCGGTCTTGCAGGTGACTTTGCCGGTCATCGAGACGGCCTTTCCGTGGCTGCCCTTCATGTCGCAGCTCTTGTGGTCGTCAGAAGCGAAAAGGGACAGCGCGGTGAACGAGAGTATGAAGACGATCGTTGCTCTTTTCATGATGGATCAGTCTATCCTCCCTCCGTTTCGTGACCAGGCCGGGCCTGTCAGCAATCACAAACACAACAGACACGTTGGCCGGCACGGCCGGCGGCGCTGGTTGCCCAAGGCTCCGCCAAGATCACGCTCCAAAACATCTGCCGCGGAGGCTCCTGGCCGATCCTTGTCGTCAGGTTCCTACGAATGGACCGCATGCCGCCTGGCCCGCCGCGCTCACGGCGACAAGATTGCAGTCCTCTCTGCCGGATCCTCACAAACCGATGGCCAGAAAACAGAAAAACAACGTTCCCCACAGTCCGAAGTCTGCATCCACAACGGGCCTCGATCCGACCACAGGCGGGTTCGAAGATGCCTGGGTCGGAATGGAGCCGACCTTTCAGAGCCCCAAGTCGGTCAAGAAATGGCGCAAGTTCGCTGCGAAGGAGGGGGGCGAGGATGCCTACTTTCTCGACCAGTACATGCTGGGCACATTGCGAAAGGTCGCCCGCCAGCTCGTCAAGGCGTGGCGCAAGGCGGAAAGCACGAAGGATCCCGCCTGCTTCTTCCACTCGGTCAAGAGGACCAAAGAGCTCGATCAATGGAAGGACATCCGCCAGAACGTGACGTTCCGCTGGGATGACAAGGCGTCCGCCGATTTCGAGGTCAAGTGGTCGATGGATCCTGAGACCTTCGAATACGGCATCAAGCCCGTGCCGCTGGCCTGGTTCTATGACGAGCATTTCATCGGTTTTCTCGAAAAGTTTGTCTGGGGCGCTCCCCTGGCTGCCGGACTCACTCCTTCGATCGCTCACGGCGGCGCGCAGTTCTCCCTGTCGGCCAAGACCTTCATGGGCGGCAGCCTTCTCGCGGACACGATCGCCGATCGGTTGAACCGGCCGGAGCTGGCGATGTGGATTCTCGACTGGCCCAACCCGGACGATCGATCGTTCCGGGCCACGCCGGAACGACACGCCGCATTTACCCGAGTCATCGAAGAGTACTGGTCAGGCTCATACCATCCTCGTGCGCGCGGCCGCGAGCTCACCCCGCTCGACGTCTACCTCGATCAGGCATTTGTGCCTTCTGCGGGACAACCCGGCCTCGTCGACGCGAAGAAAGGGCCGGTGGGAACGCCGCGCGAGGTGTTCCAGACCAACTTCGCGTTCGGTCGCGCGGTCCGTCTGCGTGCGCAGAACGTTCAACCCGGATACTGGCAGGCTGCCCATCCCGCCGAGGTCGGCTATCGACCCGACCAGATCATGCGGTACAGCGAAGGCAATCTGAATCGGCTGCAGATCGCCGGCGAGTTCCATGTCAAAAGTGGCGATGTACTCAACCCGGAGCGTCTGCCCCTGGCTCAGGAACCGCTGGACCAGTCGATGCTTTACAGCGAGGCCAGTTGGGAGAACCGCGCGCAGATGGGGCGCACCAGTGCGCGCGACTTCGTGGAGGCGCTGCTGCTCGACGTCCACAACGCCCGCCGTCTCGCCCAGAACCCGAACATGAGAGTGAAGGCCGCCGGCGCTCTTTTGCAGGACCAGATCCTGCTCGACGCCGAGGCAACCATCCAGAAACATGGCGGAGAGAGCACCCTCAGCAAACTTCACAAGGCTGCTGAGAAGGCGAACCTGGAGAGCTCAGCGGGGCGTTTGAGGAGTGACTGGATCGAGCCCGAGACGCTTTTCTGGGCCGCATGGAAGGCCCTGCCTGCGAAGGGCAAGGCCGCGATTGCCGCCGAGATCGTCGAGTCATTCGCCGCCTATGTCGAAAACGCCCGTGAATACGATCCTCGCAAGCCGGAGGGCGATTCGATGCTCTGGCATCGGCACCGCGTTCATCCCGAACTCTGGAAAGCGATCGGCGCCGCCAGGAGATCTCTCAGCGCAGATTCGCTGGCTCTCAAGGAGTTCGAAGCCTTCCGGGCAGGCAGAAAACGCTACCTGGCCATGCGCCCCCGCTTCTCACCCATCGACGAGCCGGAGCCGTGGAAGTAGGCCGGCACGGCCGGCGGCGTTTGTTCGCACAGCGTCCGCCACAATTTTTGCCTCAGCCGCGGTCGCTCGATCGGCTTTGATTGCAGATCCTTGCTCCCGCCCGCCCTTCACGCCGACTCTGAGCAATCGTCGGACGTTTCAGTCAAGTAAGGGACGATTGAGAGCTAGGAGCCTGCGCGATAGAACTTTTTAAAGCGTGATCTTGGCGGAGCCTTGGGCGACCAGCGCCGCCGGCCGTGCCGGCCTATCCGACCACGGCCGCGTCGGTTATCTCCAGAGCCCGATCGAGTAGCACGAACGATTCGCGGAGCTGCTCCTCCGTGATGCAGAGCGGTGGGTTCGTGAAGAGATTGTTCCAGTTGGCAAAAACGTACATCCCTTCCTGCCGCAGGAACCCGACGAGCTTCTGCATCTCCGGACTGCTGGCGTTGAAGGGCGCCATCGGCTCTTTCGTGACCCGACTCTTCACCAGCTCCAGCACGCCGAACAGTCCGATCGAACGCACGTCGCCGACCGATGGATGCTTCCGCTTCATCTCCTGATGCAGCTCGCTCAGGACGCGCCCCATCCGCCGGGTGTGTCCGACCATGTCATCGTCGATCATCACCTGCAGGCAGGCTTCGGCGGCGGCGAGGCTCATGGGATGGGCGTTGTAGGTCAGTCCGCCATAGAAGACGTTCTTGTCAAAATAGGCCGCGATGCGCTCGCTCATGGCCACGGCCCCGAGAGGCAGATACGCAGACGTCAGGCCTTTGGCCATGGTGATCATGTCCGGAATGACCTTCCACTGATCGACTGCGAACCAGCTTCCGGTGCGACCGAGACCGCACATCACCTCATCGCACACCAGAAGAATGCCGTGCTGATCGCAGATCGCACGCAGCCCCTGAATGTATCCGTCCGGCGGAACGATCAGGCCATTGGTGCCGGTGACGGTCTCGATGAACATCGCCGCGATGGTGTGCCCACCTTCGTAGGCGATGATCTCTTCGATCTCGGCGAGACAGGCGCGGGTGAACTCCGCGTCGGTGTCGCCCTCGCGAAACAGGTGGCTGCGGTACTGGTAGGGATCGAAAAAGCGGACCACTCCCGGGATGCCTGGCTCGTTGGCCCAGCGGCGTGGATCGCCGGTCAGGCTGACCGCGCCGAGGGTGGCCCCATGGTAGGAGCGGTAACGGGCCATGATCTTCTGGCGTCCGGTGACCATGCGGGCGATGCGGATGGCGTTCTCGTTCGCCTCCGCGCCTCCCAGGGTGAAGAAGAAACAGTTCAAATCACCAGGCGTGAGCTCCGACAACATTTTGCCGAATCGGGCTCGCACCGGCGTGGCCATCCCCGGACCGGCGTAGACCAGTTCATCGGCCTGACGTTTGATGGCCTCGATCACCCGGCGGTTGCCGTGTCCGATGTTCACGCACATCAGCTGCGAGTTCATGTCGACGTAGCGCTTGCCGTCGGCGTCCCAGAAGTAGATCCCCTCGCCGCGAACCATGGGGATGGGATTGATGGCCCCCTGGGCAGACCAGGAGAACATGGTGTGTTTCTTCGAAAGGTCGACAATCTCGGCGGCGGACATGGCGACTTCTGATTGCGCGATGGTCATTGTGCTGGGTTCCTCATGCGCTGCGCGGCAACTATCGGTTGCCGATGCGAAGGTGTCAATGGAGTGCTGGCGACCTCCCAGCTTTCGGCAACTTTTTGGAAACGCCGCACCCCGGCCACGCCGCTGCGCGTACAATCCGCGAAACGTTCAAAATTCAGGAGGCTTACGCATGCTCAGGCGCATCGCTCATCTCGTCCTGGTCGTTCTCGCGCTGCTGGTCACCACCAGCGCGTTCGCCCAGACCACTGCTCAACTCGTCGGGACCGTCACGTCCGATAAGGCGCCGCTTCCCGGTGCCACGGTGACCATCTCTTCACCGGCGCTTCAGGGTTCGCGGACCACGGTCACCGGTGCATCCGGCGACTACAACTTCGGGGCGCTCCCCCCCGGGCCGTACACCGTAACCGTCGAACTGCAGGGGTTGCAGACCGTTCGTCAGACGGTGACGTTGCGACTGGCCCAGACCAGCCGTGCGGACGCAGACCTGAAGGTCAGCGCCGTCTCGGAGGCCATCACGGTGACCGCCGCGGCTTCCTCAGTGCTGGAGACGCCTCAGGTCTCCACCAGCTTTGACGCCGCCACGATCGAGCGCCTGCCTGTGGGCCGCAACATCCAGTCGCGGGTCCTCCTTGCTCCGGGTGTGAACAACGACGGCCCGAACAACCAGATCGTGATCAATGGTGCGCAGTCGTTCGACAACCTCTATCTCGTGAACGGCGTGGTGGTGAACGACACCATCCGCGGGCAACCGCAGGCGGCCGTGATCGAGGACGCCATCCAGGAAACGACCGTTCTGACCGGGGGCATCTCCGCTGAATACGGCCGTTTCACCGGCGGTGTCGTCAACACGATCACGAAATCCGGCGGAAACGAATTCAGTGGATCACTGCGCGACAACCTCAACAACGACAAATGGCGCCTGAAGACGGCGTTTCGCGACCCGGTCACCAACGCCCCGGAGGCCAACCACATCAGCAAGACGAATCCTGTGTACGAGGGCACGCTCGGAGGGCGCATCGTCCGCGACCGGCTGTGGTTCTTTCTGGCCGGCCGCAAGGAAAACTCGAGCATCTCCAACCAGACGGTTGGGCTGAACCTCCCGTACACGACGACCGGCGACCAGAAGCGTTACGAGGTGAAACTGACCGGCAACGTGACCTCGCGGCACACGCTGGTTGGTTCTTATCTCAAGGTTCAGGACACCCAGAGCAACACGAGGTTCGGCAACATCGTCGACCTGGCCAGCCTGCGCTCGGTGGGCAACCCCATCAAGCTGTCTGCCGTCCACTACAACGGCATGCTGACCAGCAATCTGGTGGTGGAAGCGCAGTGGAGCAAGAAAGACTTCTCCATCATCGGTGGCGGCGCGCCGCTGCGCGACGAAGTCGGCGGCACTCTTCTTCGCGATATTTCAACCGGCCGGCGTGCCTGGTCTCCAACCTTCTGCGGAGTCTGCCCGCCGAAGTTGCGGAACAACAAGGACTGGCTGGCCAAGGGCTCGTACTACCTTTCCACGAAGAGCTTCGGGTCGCACACCCTCGGTACCGGCTACGACGAGTTCCATCAGCTGCGCAATGAGAACAATTACCAGTCCGGAAGCGACTTCCGGCTCTTCGGGGACTTCATCTACTCGAATGGCCAGGTGTTCCTGCACCTCGATCCAACCAAGAGCGGCACGACCTCCCGCTCGCACTTCGAGTGGGATCCGCTGCTGGGGCTTTCCAGCACCTCGGATTTCGCGACCAAGTCGGTCTACCTCAACGATCGCTGGAGCCTGAACAACCACTGGAACTTCAACCTCGGCGCCCGCTACGACAAGAACGAAGGCCATAACCAGAGCGGCGTGGCCACCGTCAACGACTCCGCCATCAGCCCGCGTCTCGGTGCGATTTTCGACGTCAAGGGCGATGGCAAACACCGCTTCAGCCTCAACTACGGCCGTTACGTGACCAAAATCGACCAGGGGCCGGCCGACTCCACGTCCACCGGCGGCCGGTACGCCACCTACCAGTTTCAATATCTGGGACCGGAGCTCAATGCGCCGGGAACACCAGCAGGTCAGCTCATTCCCACCGACCAGGTCATCAAGGCCGCGTTCGACTGGTTCCACGCCAACGGCTTCACCAGCAACAACTCCCTCATTTACCAGCTGTCCATCCCCGGCCTCACCGAGAAAATCAAGGGCAACCTCAAGTCACCGCACATGGACGAGATCACCCTCGGTTACGGTGTGCAGATCAACAACAACAGCCTGGTGCGAGCAGACATCATCCATCGCAAGTGGGACGACTTCTACGTAACGACGCGAAACCTGAACACCGGTCAGGCAACCACGCCCACCGGGGCAAAGGTCGACGTCGGGTTCATCGAGAACAGCGGTGCAGGACTCTCCCGTCGTTACAACGCGCTCCAGTTGCAGGGCCAGACGAAGCTTCCGCTCAGCATCCTCTTCGGCGGCAACTACACCTATGCGAAGTTGCGCGGCAATGTTGAGGGCGAGGAGTTCAACAACGCCACCACCACCATCGGCGTGAACGGTACGTCGGGATCGAACGTCTACACCCTGCCGCAGTACCCCGAGTACACGTCGTTCGCACAAAACAATCCGGTGGGCTACCTGGCCGCCGACATCCGCCATCGCGCCAACCTCTGGCTGCAGTATTCGCCCTCTGTGCCCTTCGGGAGGCTGGACCTCGCGGTGTTGGAGCGCTTCCACTCTGGCGCGCCCTACTCTGCTGCAGCGGTGGTCGATGCGCGGCAGAACGCGGCACTCGCAAACGGCGTAGCCAATCCCGGCTACGCGCTGCCTCCGACTCAGGTGCAGTATTACATCGGCGGGCGCGGAGCCTATCGCCTCGACAACGTATCTGAAACCGGGTTCAACCTGAGCTACAGCATTCCGGTCAGCCGGGCCAGCCTCTTCCTCAAGGCGGATCTGCTCAACGCATTCAATCAGCAGCGGGTCGATTTCGCAGCGACCGGCGTCGGTTCGGTGATCGAGCAGCGGGTGCGCACGCGCTTCAACGGCGCCAAGTTCCCGGATGGTACGACCGCCGTGGCTTTCAACCCCTTTACCGAGAAACCGGTGGAAGGCGTCAACTACCAGTTCGACAAGAATTTCGGGAAGCCCACCAACAAGGACGCCTACCAGCTTCCTCGGCTCTATCGATTCGCAGTTGGAATCCGCTTCTGAAACCGATCGTCCATCAGTGACTGAAAAGCCCCGGCGTCCGCGCCGGGGCTTTTCTTTTCTACGCCGGCAATTCGTTCAGTGCCGCGACAACGGAACGCAGGGCCGCAACAAAACCGGTCATTTGCTGCCACGTGGCCACCGCATCCTCACTCGCCATCATGGGAAGGGAACATCGGGGTTACAGCGAGCGCGCATACTGCTCAAACTTTTTTTGCAACGCGCTCATCAGAGAAACAAAACGGGGATCGGCGCGAAGCCCATCGAGGTTCTGATCGTTTTTGAAAACGGGGTAGCAAGGGAACCCGTCATCGATGGCCACCTGCAGCCATTTGACCGCTTCGGCGGGTCGGTTCATCAAGGCATACGCGGAGCCAATGTTGTAGGCCGTGTGATGAAAATGACCGAAGCCCTGGCCCAGTTTTACGGCGCGGACGATGGCTTCATCGGACTGCAAGCGTTGTCCTGACCGAGCAAAAAGAATTGCCTGAACGCTCGAAACCACGCCGCCCTCGTCCTTTGGATTGTTTTTGACGTACTGGTCGAGGAGATCGGATGCTTCCTTCTCCCTACCGAGACGATAGAGCGCGTTTGCTGTCTGATGGGTCCACAACGAGGGGTTCTTCGTCAGAGATGTGCTCGTAAAGATCGATAGTGCATTTTCGTACCGTCCTCGATACATGTCGATGACCCCAAACCTGAAACGGGCCAGCGTGTTCCCTGGATTGAGGGTCACGGCCTTCTGAATCTCGACCCATGCCTGATCAAAGAGACCGACATGGAAATAAACGACCCCCAGCTGATGGTGCGCTTGATCGAGCTTCGGATCGAGCATCAACGCGCGCTTGAACGCCAGGACAGCCTGCTCATGGGGGAACCTGTTTGCGTGCGTCCAGAGGATGAGACCGCGCGCGAGGTAACCTTCGGCGAGATCGGGATCGAGAGCGAGCGCCTTTTCAACGGCGAAGGCCGCCTCCTCGTCGAGTCGGAGCTTCTCCGCTGCGCTGGCGTGGTAGAACGATTTGATGTTGTAGGCGATGGCCAGCTGCGCGTACGCGCCCGCGAATTGCGGATCGGTGGTTACGGCGTGCTCAAGGAGATGAATCGCCTTTTCGTTGCTCGCCGCATTCTCGTTGGAAACGTCCACTCTGCCACGGAGGTAGTCTTCATATGCGGCGGCGCTTGGCGCAGGCCGGACGCGCGGTGGCCACGGCCCGGAAGGGGCCGCACCTTTCGCCGGGACCGGTTCGTTTGCCCGTCCCGGCATGATCCGAACCAGCGCCCACGCCGATGCCAGGAGCAGAACGACAGCAGTCAGAGCGGCGGTGACAAACCGTGGGCGACGGACAACCGCGATTGGACGTTGCTCGGTCGGCGCAGAAGAGCCGGCTTCCAGTTGGTGGCGCACCGATCGTAGATCGCCCGCAACCTCCTTGAGCGACTGGTAGCGCGCACTTGGTTTCTTTTCCAGGCATCGATCGACGATGCGCTGCAGCCCGGCCGGCGCGCCCGCGGGCAGTCGCGCCGGAGCGTCGTAGGCGATCTTCTTCATCGTTTCGAATGGCGAGGACGCCTGAAAAGTCCGGCTCCGCGTCATGGACTCGTGCACGATGCAACCGAACGCGAAAATGTCCACGCGGTGATCGACCGCTCCGCCCAGCACCTGCTCGGGCGCCATGTAACCGAGGGTTCCGACAAGCGCTCCATCTGCAGTCAGGGAGCCGCTGTCTGCGCCAGCTTCCCCGCCGTCAACCGGAAATGGGATCAGCTTGGCCAGCCCGAAATCGGCGACCTTCGCATAGCCGTCTTTCGACACGAGAATGTTGTCGGGTTTCAGATCGCGATGGACCACGCCAGCCTCGTGAGCCTTTGCCAGCGCGTCCGCCACTTGTTCGAGATACCGGAGAGGCGTCAGGGAGGGCCCGTGGTCGGCCATGAGTTGGCGGAAGGTCATCCCATCAACGTATTCCATTGCGATGAAGTGAAAGCCGTCACTCTCTCCCACGTCGTACACGTGAACGATGTGCGGGTGGTTGAGCGAAGAAGCCAGCTTCGCCTCTTTCGCGAAGCGTCGCAGCCGCTCGTCGTCGATGGCCAGATCCTGTCGCAGGATTTTCAGGGCCACGGCTCGGTCCAGCGCCTCATCGCGAGCCTTGTAAACTTCACCCATTCCGCCGCGTCCCAGGAGCGACTCGACGCGGTACCGCGACAACCTGCTGCCGGGAACCAATTCCATGGATGCCCGAGATTCTACCCGGGGCGCCTCAGGAAGCGAACGTCCGCCATGTCCCTGGGCCGATCCGCGGGTTCGTTCTCCACGATTCGCGCTCGCAGCCATCACCCGGTGCGTCAGAAGAGATCGGGGAGATGCACGAAGTTCTTCATCGCGGCGACGGTTCGTGGCGAAATCCCGCTCAGGAACCAGGTGAGCGCCTCCACGGTGGCCTCCGGGATGGCGTACCTGGTCACGAACTCCACAGCGACTTCGCCGTTCAATCCTGCGCCCGCATCCATCCGTGTTCCGAACAGATCGTCGACCGCCCGCTCATTGGGGTTGACGACCTTTGCGCGGATTCCGGCATCGGCCAGCGCGCCGGCGAAAAGGTCCTTTCGATAGCCGTAATGCGTGCAGGCCAGACAGGCGACCACCGGTCTGTCCGCGCGTTCCAGCTTCTCGATTGCCGCCTCCACCCAACGGACGATCTCGGACCTCGTTCTGACTCCTTCACGATCCTCGGAGATCGTATCGGCCAGGCCGGGACAGGCCTGGCTGATGATGCGCGACGTCTCCATTCCACGCGCTTCGAGCAACCTGGGATAGGCGCCTGCGTCGATGGTCGTCTGCGTTCCGAAGATCATCGCCACGCTCCGCGGGTCGGCTTCGAGCCCCTTCAATAGAAGATCGGCGCCGGTCTCGACGATGCCTTTCACGGGAATGACCGCCTCGTGAAAATACGGCGTCTCCGGGAGCAGGACCGAGAGGGTGTTGCAGGCGACGTAGACGAGGTCGGGGGCGAATCGCTGGGTGACGTTTTTCAGGAAGCGATCGAACGTCTGCACCTTGATCTCTCGCGAAGGCATCGCGTTGTAGCCGTAGTTGTTCTTGGGAGCGGCATTGGCGAAGGTCAGGCGGACCGGTTCCGTGAAGCCGTGGGTGCGCACAAACCTCTCGGCGTACGCGCACACTGACAGACCGCCGACACCCGAATCCGTAATGAGGATATGCATTGCTATCCCACGATCTCCATTCGTCCGGTCATCAGGTCAATGAGGATGGGGACGTGCCGATCCTTGAGGGCATAGAGCGACGCATCCTCGAGCTCGAGCGTCACCAGAGTGAGTCGTTGTTCGCCGGCCCAGGTACCCATCGATCCCGGTGTCGGATAGCCGATCTCCGTCAAAAAGGGCAGCGCGCATCTGTCAGCGAGCTGCCGGCCCAGGTGGGATGCCCCGCCGTCGTCGACACATGCCAGTGCCGAGTGAAGGCTGACGACGGCGAGTGGATTCAATCGCCCCAGCAGCGACAGGAGTGCTCTCGTCTCCGGTTCGGACGCCGGTTCTGCGCCGGGACTCAACGCAATGTCGCGGGCATCGTTTGAGCGACTCTTGTAGTGCACCGGCTCGGGACTCCAGTTCGACGTTGGAAAGTTCCGGTTCAGATCGACACCTCTTCCGTTGCCGCGAGTTCCGCGAAGCATTCCGTCCGGATTGCCGCAGAGAACGACCGCGGCCTGAAGATGGCCGCGCGGGATGCAACGCAGAGCTTCGGAAACGACGACCGTCGTCTCCGCTTCGTCGCCATGGATGGAAGCGAGAACGACGATCCCGGCGCCCGTCGTGTCCGGAAGATAGACGGTGAGAGGGACTCCCTCGAGTGAGGCGCCGTAGACCGAGCTCGGGTGACGGATCTGTCCTCGCTCACGCCGCTCGACCAGGCGCTGCTCTGTCTCACCATTCATCGAAGTCCCTCATCGCTCCGCATGATGCCATTCGCCGCGAACTGTGACACAGCTGAAAGTCACACCGAGGCCGGCACGGCCGGCGGCGCTGGTTGCCCAAGGCTCCGCCAAGATCACGCTCCAAGACGTTCTGCCGCGCAGGCTCCGAGGTCTGTTTCGTCCCGATCCCCAACCTGGACTTCGTGCGGCTTCCGTTCGATTGCCAGATCGGCCATGATTTATGGCTGTGGTCACGGCTGGAGCCCGTCTGGGGCCTTACGAGATTCTCACTCCCCTCGGCGCGGGTGGCATGGGAGAAGTGTGGCGTGCGCGGGACCACCGTCTTCATCGCGATGTGGCGGTCAAAGTACTCTCCGAGATTCTGGCGACGACGGAGAGCGCGCTGGCCCGCTTCGAACGAGAGGCGCGGGCGGTGGCGGCGTTGTCGCACCCGAATATCCTGGCTATTCACGATTTCGGGAACGAGGGCGGGGTCGTCTACGCGGTCATGGAGCTCCTCGAAGGAGCTACGTTGCGCGACCGCCTCGTTCAGTCCACTCTGCCCGTCGGTCGCGCGTTGGAGTGGGCGCACCAGATTGCGCAGGGACTTGCCGCGGCGCACGAGCGCGGCATCGTCCACCGGGATCTGAAGCCGGAGAACATCTTTGTTACGCGCGATGGCGTCGTGAAGATCCTCGACTTCGGTCTGGCCCGACTGGAGGAGGGAGAGCTCTCGAAAAGCGCTGACGAAAACACGCTGGCCCGGACAGCGCCTGGAACTGTCCTGGGCACGGTCGGCTACCTCTCACCGGAGCAGGCGCGTGGTGCAACGGCCGATCATCGGTCGGACATCTTCTCGTTCGGCGCCGTCTTCTATGAAATGCTCGCCGGTCAGCCGGCATTCGCGCGGAGAACCTACGCGGACTCCATCGTTGCCGTACTCCGCGAAGAACCGAAGTCGCTGGTCGAATGCGCAAAGAACGTTCCGCCGGAAGTCGAAGACATTCTCGCTCACTGCCTGGAGAAGAATCGCGACGAACGATTCCGATCGGCTGGCGACCTCGCTTTCGCGCTGCGGCTGGCCATTCGCAGCGGGTCCGGAGCGGCCACGGAAGTTCTCTCCCGTTCCACTCCGCGTCCCGAGGACTCTACCGGCCGCGCTGGTGAGACCTCCCTCGCCGTTCTGCCTTTTCGAAACATCGGGCCGACTGTGGAAACGGAGTACTTCACCGATGGAATGACCGAGGAGATCATCAACTCGATCTCCAACATTCCAACGCTCCACGTCGCGGCGCGAACCTCATCGTTTGCCTTCCGGGGCCGCGAGGACGACATCCGGAAAATCGGGCGTGAGCTCGGAGTGGCCATGGTGATGGAGGGAAGCGTACGGCACGTTGGATCGCGCCTTCGCGTATCGGCCCAGCTGATCAACGTCGAAAGCGGTTACCAGGTCTGGTCGGATCGCTGGGATCGCGATCTCGCCGATATCTTTGCCCTGCAGGACGAGATCGCGCAGGCGATCGCTTCAACCTTCAAGCTGCGCCTGGTTGGGCCGGAAGCGACCAGCGGCTCAGGCAAGACGCTCAACGTGGAGGCGTACGACCACTATCTGAAGGGCCGATATCTGCTGGGTATGCGCAAGGCCGAGGAAGCCATCGTGGAGTTCCAGTCGGCGATCGACCGGGACGCTGACTTCGTCGATGCTCATACGTCTCTGGCCGACGGCTGGGCGATTTGCGGCTTCTACGGAGGGATCGCGACGTTGGAGGCCTGGTCGCGCGCGGGAGCCGCAGTGGCCGACGCGGAACGGACTGCTCCCGATTGCGCAGGGGTCCCGCTCTCGCGCGCGATTCTCGAACACTACTATGGCTGGGACACCGCGCGGCTGGAGGGGTATTGCCGTCTCGCGATTGACCGAAACCCGAAGTCTGCGGAAGGCTGGAACTGGCTAGGGCTCGCCATCGGTTGCCTCGGCCGAACCAGGGAAGCGCTCGAGGCGACCACCAGAGGCACTGAGCTCGAGCCCTATAACGCCAATGTGCGTACCTCGTCGGCATGGGTTCACATTTA
>JBKJQB010000192.1:0-6524 GCA_046594105.1 Thermoanaerobaculia bacterium | reverse complement strand
CAATGCAGCGAAGCCCGCTTCAGCGGGCGACAGAACGGGTCCGCGTCATCTGGCGAACAACCGAGGAGTCAATCCGCTTTTCTGTCGCCCGCGAAAGCGGGCTCGCGAATGTGAGTCCTCGATTTCCCCCGGCTGACGCCGGGGGCTACAGTCTTCCGCCGGCTGCGCCGGCTGGAAAGAGGCTCTACTTGTCGTCTGTGCCACACCGGTTGGGCGGAAACGAAAAAAGGCCGGCGCACATCGCGCCGGCCTTTTGAGGAACTCGGAGTGGACGGTTACGGCACTTTGATGAATCGGTAGCCGGAGATGGCTGCTCCGTTGCGGCCGGGGGTGACCACGTATATCCGCGCGGTCTGGCCGCTCTTCAGCCGGTCGATCGCTGCACGGAACTGGTCGACGGTTGCAATCCGCTCACCCTGCACTTCGGTGATCACATCGCCTTCCGTCACCGCGTCTCCTGCCGGGGAGACTTCCTTGACGCTGACGACGGCCACGCCGCGAAGGGAGTCGTCGATGCCGTAGAGCTGCCGGAGTTGCGGGGTGATGTTCTGCACGGACATCCCGAGCTTGTTCCGGGTCGGGGTAGCGTCCGTCGTCGGAGATTCGGTGTCTTTCTCACCGTCGCTGGGGCGCTCTGCGGTTTTGGCTGTGACCGTCTTCCTCTGGCCATTCCGGATCAGAGTGACTTTCACCTGCGATCCCACCGGCAGATAGGAGATGTGATCGATGAGGTCGCGATTGTTGCGGATGGATTTGCCGTCCACTTCGACCACCACGTCGCCTGGCTGGATGCCAGCCTGCTCGGCTGGTTTTCCGGGAGTGACGCTTTCCACCAGGGCGCCGCGCGCTTCGGTCAGGCCGAACGACTCTTTGGCCTGCTCGCTGACATCCTGAATGGCCATGCCCAGATAGCCGCGGGTGACTTTGCCCTGCTTCAGCTGGGGAAGGAGTCGTTTGGCGGTGTTGACCGGAGTGGCGAAGCCGAGACCCTGAGCGCCGCCGGCCCGGATGGCCGTGTTGATTCCGATGACCTCGCCGTTGATGTTGAGCAGCGGGCCGCCGGAGTTGCCGAAGTTGATGGCGGCATCGGTCTGGATGAAGTTTTCGAAGGAACGGGTCTGATCGCTGAGACCAAGCGAGCGTCCCTTCGCCGAGATGACGCCGACGGTCAGCGTGTTTTCGAACTGGAAGGGGTTGCCCACCGCGATGGCCCAGTCGCCTTTGCGGATGCGGTCGGAGTCACCGAGGGGAACGGTCTGCAGGGGCTGGCTCGTTTCGATCTTGAGCAGCGCGACGTCGGTTGCCGGATCGCGGCCGATGATCTTCGCGTCCACCGTGCGACCGCCGTAGCCGTTTTCGTCGGCACCGAAGTGGACCTGCACTTTGGTCGCGCCCTCCACGACGTGGTTGTTGGTGAGGATGTACCCGTCGGCCGAGATGATGAAGCCGGAGCCTCCGGCCACCTGCTTGCGCTCATCGTCCTGATCGTCGTTGTTGTCCCGGTTCCCGCGAGGAGTCTTCCGCGGATCAGGGAAGAAGAATTCGAACGGATCGTTGCCGCCCCCGCCTCCGCCGTTGCCGAACTGGCGCTTCCGCAGATCGCTGGTCTTGACTACCTCGGTGGAGGTGATGGAGACCACCGCCGGCATGACCTTGGCCGCCACGTCGGCGAATGACGGGATGGTGACCGAGGTGACCGGACCGGAACTGGTCTGGATGGGAGCGGATTGCGCGCTGGACTTGCGCATCATGCCGAGATCGGAGCTGAGGACCACTCCGAAAGCGACCGAAGCGATGATGATCGCCAGGGTCGACAAAAAGCGTTTGGTCGATGGATTCATGTGAGGTGTGACTCCTTCTGATCCTGACTGGGGTTGGATGCGTTGGTGACCCGATGCGGGAATCGCTCCCGCATTGTCTCCCTGCGAGCAGTGCAAGTGCCAGCGGATCCCCGCTTCTGCTTCATGACATCAGACGGATGCGACAACGAAGGGTTTCGGGTGGTGCTTCCCAGATACGGAGAAGCCGGCGAACTGTTGAAGAGTGTTCACGGACTTCGGGAAGGCAAAAAGAAAGGCCCCGCGTCGCCGCGAGGCCCTTTTTGGGAAAGCCTGCGTTTCGTTTTAAACCACTCGTTTGCGGCCGATGACCAGACGATAGAGGAACAGCAGAACGATCGCCCCGATGATGGAGCCGATCCATCCTGCCATCTGGTTGTTGCTGCCATGACCGAGCGCGTTGGCCAGGAAGCCCCCCACAAACGAGCCAGCAACCCCGAGGAGGATCGTGACGATCCAACCACCGGGATCCCGACCGGGCATGAGGAACTTGGCGATCGCGCCGACGATGAGACCGAAGATAAGCATGCCGATGATGTTCATTTCTTTTTTCTCCTCCAGACTCGTTCGGCTCAGGGCCGACGGCTTGCTGCTGAGCAACGTCGATGCCTACTCATCCGTGTCCGACAGGTTTCTTCCGGTTGAGCCTGCCGGCGCCCAACGCGAAGTGTTTGGATCCGAAGGCGTTCGGACGTTACCGGGAACCCTCCGAGACCGCGCGCGATGCTGTCGTACAATGCGCCCCGCATTAGCACGTAGAGGAGAATCCGAATGGCTGGTCAGTTGATCGACTATCGAGTCGAAAAGGGCGTTGCGATCCTGGAGTTGAACGATCCGCCCGCGAACACCTACACCTATGAAATGAACAAGGAGCTGGACACGGCCATCCTCACCGCGCGGATGGACGACGACGTTCACGTGATCGTGCTCCGCGGCTCGGGGGAGAAGTTCTTTTCCGCCGGGGCGAACATCAAGATGCTTTCCGAGGTCACGCCAGGCTTCAAATACTATTTCTGCCTGCACGCCAATGAGACGCTCAACCGTCTGGAGCAGACCCCCAAGCTGGTGATCGCCGCGCTGAACGGACACACCGTCGGCGGCGGGCTGGAGATTGCCATGGCTGCGGACATGCGCATCGCGCTCAAAGGCTCCGGCAAGGTCGGCCTTCCGGAAGTCTCCCTCGGGGTGCTTCCGGGCACGGGCGGAACACAGCGACTCTCGCGCATCGTGGGCAAGTCGAAGTCGATCGAGCTGATGATCGAAGGCGGCCTCTTCGAGTTCGAGGAGGCGGAGCGCCTGGGCATCGTCAACTACGTCTGGCCGGCTGAAGAGAACGGCAAGAAGTGGTGGGACCGGGTCATGGAGTACGCCTGGAGCTTCTGTCCCCCGAACAAAGCCTCCAAGGCGGTCGGGCGCATCAAGCGCGCCGTGCAGAGCGGATGGGAAGTTCCGTTCGAGAGCGCGCTGGCCATCGAGCGTGAGCTTCAGCAGCAGCTGTTCCAGAGCGAAGACGCCAAGGAAGGTCTGGGCGCCTACAACGGCAAACGGAAGCCGCAGTTCGCCGGGAAATAGTCCGACCCTTTCGATCACGAAGCGCCGCCGGCAACGGCGGCGTTTCTTTTTGGTGCGCAAGCGCCACTTCGCGCGGTGCTCCAGTCGTTGTATGTTTCCCGAATGCGCTATCGACCCCTGCACGGCACAGACCTCGAGCTTTCCGAGCTCGGTTTCGGCACCTGGACTCTGACCACCGGCTGGTGGGGCACCTACACCGATGCGGAAGGGCAGCAGCTGATCCGCACCGCCCTCGATCTAGGAATCAACTACATCGATACCGCCGACGCCTATGGCAACGGGCGCGGTGAGACCATCCTCGCGCCCATCCTGGCCGACCATCCCGACGTGATCGTGGGCACAAAATTCGGCTACGACTTCTACAACAACCCGGAGCGTCCGCGCGGGCAGCGGGAACTGCCGCAGGACATGTCGCCGAAGTTCATCCGATTCGCATTGGAGAAATCGCTGGAGCGGCTGGGGGTCGATCATGTGGCCATCTACCAGCCGCACAATCCGCGCGTGGTCACGCTGCTCGAGGACGAGCACTGGGAGACGCTGGAGCGGCTGCGCGAGGAGGGAAAGATCCGTTCGTTCGGTCCGTCGCTCGGCCCTGCGATCGGATGGAGAGACGAAGGGATCTACTCGAACGGCGCGCGCAACGCTCCGGTGACCCAGATGATCTACAACGTGCTGGAGCAGGATCCCGGTCGGGAGTTCATTCTCGCGGCGGAAGTGGCGCAGCGCGGCGATCACTACGCGGGGATCGAGGAAGCCATGACCGGACAGGCGCACAAGAAACTGTGCACTCCCAGCGCCGCATTCGATGCGGGTTTTCGCGCTTGGAAGACGCCGGCACTATCGCAAAATGGACCGCAGTTCCTGATCCGGGTCACGCACTCGTCCGGAATGCTGGAAGGCAAGTACACCATCGACACAAAATTCGATGAGAGCGATCACCGCTCCCATCGACCGCGGGCCTGGCTGGTGGAGGGTCTGCAGAAAGTGGAGCGGCTGGAACTGATCCGCGCCGCCCGCGATGTCTCCATCGGCCAGCTCGCCCTGCTCTGGCTCTACGCCCATCCCTCGGTGGTTTCCGCATTGCCGAATCTGTACGACGAAGAGCAGCTTCGCGAATTCGTGGCCACGTCTGAGCATCCGCCGTTGACGGATGCCGAGATGGAAGCAATCCATTCGATGTACCAGCGCAACTTCGACATCACCCCGTATGTGGAAGAGACGGTGACGGCGTAACGTCCTGCACGGGCGCGGCGCCTTTCGTAGCGCCGGCATCCTGCCGGCCGTGTCGCGGGCATCCTTGCCCGCGGGAACTCGCCGATGTTTGCTGCGCTTCTTCCTTTTCTCGTAGCATGCCCCGCCACGCCAGCCGCACACCTCGAGGAGTGACTCCGCATGACTGCAACGGCCTCTGAAGAAACCATCCAGCACAGACTCTTCATCAACGGCGAGTTTGTCGACGCCCGATCCGGCGAGACCTTCGCCACATCCAATCCGGCCACCGAGGAGAAACTTGCGGATGTTGCGTCGGCGGGACCGGAGGATGTCGATGCCGCGGTCAAGGCCGCGCGCGCCCAGATGGAGCCCGGATCCGAATGGCAGAAGATGAAGCCGCGCGACCGGGCCAAGGTGATGTGGCGTCTGGCTGATCTGCTCACCGCTCGCGCTGCCGAAATCGGGCGCATCGAGACGCTCGATAACGGCAAACCGATCTTCGAATCGCAGTTCGTCGACACCCCGTCGGCGGCCGAGTGCCTCTACTACTTCGCCGGCTGGTCGGGGAAGGTCACGGGAGAGACCATCCCGGTCGCCGACAACGCCTTCACCTACACGTTGCGCGAGCCGGTCGGCGTGGTCGGCGCGATCACGCCGTGGAACTTTCCGCTGATGCTGGCGGTCTGGAAAATCGCGCCGGCTCTGGCCTGCGGCAACACCGTCGTGATCAAGCCGGCCTCGAACACCTCGCTCTCGCTTTTGAAATTTGCGGAGTATGCGAAGGAGGCTGGACTGCCGGCGGGTGTACTGAACGTCGTTCCCGGCCGTGGGAGCGTGGTGGGCAATGCGCTGGTCGATCATCCCGGTGTCGACGCCATCGCCTTCACCGGATCCACCGAGGTGGGTCGGGGGATCATGGCCCGCGCCTCGAAGACGCTCAAGAAGGTCGCCCTGGAGCTGGGCGGGAAATCGCCCAACATCGTCTTCGCCGACGCCGACCTCGAGGCTGCGGCGCGCGGCGCCCTCAACGCCATCTTCTACGGAAAAGGGGAGGTCTGTGCCGCCGGATCGCGCCTGCTGGTCGAAGAGGCTGCGCACGATGAGCTGATGGCGAAGCTCGTCGAGCGCGCCAACAAGATGGTCGCCGCCGACCCGCTGCATCCCAAGACGCGCCTCGGCGCGCTGGTGTCCAAAGAGCAGATGGAGTCGGTGCTCTCGTACATCGAAGCAGGAAAAGGCGAGGGAGCGAAATTGGTGGCCGGCGGTGAGCGCACCGACATCGGGACGGGCAAGGGTTACTTCGTCAAGCCGACCATCTTCGACGATGTGACCACCGACATGCGCATCGCCAAAGAAGAGATTTTCGGACCGGTGCTGGCCACCATCCGCTTCGACGGAATCGAGGACGCGGTGACCAAAGGCAACGCCACGGTCTACGGCCTGGCCGCCGCAGTGTGGACGCGCGACGTGTCCAAGGCCCACAAGGTCGCCCGGGCCATCAAGGCCGGCACGGTGTGGGTGAACAGCTACAACCTCTACGATCCGGCCCTCCCGTTCGGAGGCGTCAAGGAATCCGGTTTCGGCCGCGACCAGGGCCGCGACGCGCTGGAGAAGTACACCCAGACCAAGAGCGTCTGGGTGAATTTGTAGAGGGGGCATCCGTGTGGCGCGGCCGTCCCGGCCGCGATTGCAGTGGTATTGGATGCGGCCGTGGACGGCCGCGCCACACCGGGGAGTGGTATTGGATGCGGCCGTGGACGGCCGCGCCACACGGGGAGTGGGATTGGATGCGGCCGTGGACGGCCGCGCCACACGGGGAGTGGAATTGGATGCGGCCGTGGACGGCCGCGCCACACGGGGAGTGGAATTGGATGCGGCCGTGGACGGCCGTACCAATCCGGG
>JBKJQB010000300.1:0-10252 GCA_046594105.1 Thermoanaerobaculia bacterium | reverse complement strand
CCGGCTCAGCGTTCTCCACGAGTCGCCGCACCGCCTCGGTGTGGTCATTCTGACGCAAGAGCGACTCTCCCACCAGAAAGGCATCGAATCCGGCCGCCTGGAGCCGGTCAACATCCTGGTGGGAGAGTCGCTCTTGCGTCAGAATGACCACACCGAGGCGGTGCGGCGACTCGTGGAGAACGCTGAGCCGGGAGGCCAGCGACCATGAGATCGATCCAGTCGCGCTGCGTGGCGGTCCCATCATGACCCGAATCAAGATCTGTGGCCTCACCCGCGTCGAGGATGCCGTCTTTGCGGCCAGGCAGGGAGCGGACTTTCTCGGATTCGTCTTCGTGGAGTCGAGCCCTCGCTACGTAGAGCCCGAAGAGGTCGCGGCCATCGTTCGTGCCGTGCGCGAAACGGGTACCGAGGCGAAAGCGGTTGGCGTGTTCCGCGATGCGTCAAATGACTACATCCGGGAGATCGCAGCGGTGGCTGGTCTCGATCTGGTGCAACTCCACGGCAGCGAATCGGAAGAGGACATCGAGGCGCTCGGACTCCCGACCATCAAGGCGCTTCGCGTCGGCGATACGCTTCCAGATACTCACGCCACACCCACCGCCGCGTGGCTGTTGTTCGATACCTTCGATCCCCAGCGTGCCGGTGGCACCGGGCGTCGTTTCGACTGGTCGCTGCTGGCCCTGTACGAACGATCGAAGCCATTCTTTCTTTCCGGCGGCCTCACGCCGGAGAACGTCGTTGCAGCGCTCAGCCTGGTGCGTCCCGACGCCATCGATCTCTCCAGCGGAGTGGAGAGCGAGCCGGGGATCAAGGATCACAGTCGCATCGCCAGATTGTTCGAACGGGTTCGCCGGGAAGTGCCGGACGCGCACCGTTCACCAGATCGGAGCCCATCGTCATGACGCAGTCCAGCTCGAAAGAAAAACCCGCGATGCACAAGAAACGCTCCGTCAGCCTGCCCGACCGGCGGGGCTATTTCGGCGAATTCGGTGGCAAGTACGTGCCGGAGACACTGATGGCTGCGCTGGATGAATTCGAGACCGCCTATCGCGCGGTGCGCCGGGACCGCTCGTTTCACCGGGAGCTCGACGCCCTCCTGTCCGATTTCGTCGGGCGCCCCACTGCGCTGACCGAGGCCGCACGGTTCGCAGAGATCTGCGGAAACTTCCGCCTGTTCCTCAAGCGGGAGGATCTCAATCACACCGGTGCGCACAAGATCAACAACGCCATGGGGCAGGCCCTCATCGCCAGGAAAATGGGCAAGCAGCGGGTCATCGCCGAGACCGGTGCCGGCCAACACGGCGTGGCCACGGCGACGGCGTGCGCGCTGCTTGGCCTGTCGTGCGTGGTGTACATGGGCGAAGTGGACATGGCCCGGCAGGAGCTCAACGTCTTCCGGATGAAGCTTCTCGGCGCGGAGGTGGTGCCGGTCACCAGCGGCAGCCGGACCTTGAAAGACGCCATCAACGAGGCCATCCGCGACTGGGTCACCAATGTGCGCACTACGCACTACATCATCGGTTCGGTGCTGGGACCCCATCCCTATCCCATGGTCGTGCGCGATTTCCAGTCTGTGATCGGCCGCGAAGCCCTGGTGCAGTTGCGCAAGCGGGTGGGGCGTCTCCCGGATGTCGCCATCGCCTGCGTCGGTGGCGGCTCCAACGCCATCGGACTCTTTTACGAGATGCTCAAGCACTCGACGATCCGGTTGATTGGCGTGGAGGCGGGGGGCAGGGGACCGGGTCTCGGCCAGCACGCGGCGCGGTTCAGCGGCGGCGCCGTCGGCGTTCTCCATGGAACGCGATCGATGGTGCTGCAGGATGAATTCGGTCAGATCGCCGAAACGCATTCGATTTCCGCCGGCCTCGATTACCCCTCCATCGGTCCCGAGCACGCATACCTGCAGCAGGAAGGCCGCGTCGAGTACAGGGACTGCAGCGATGACCTGGCACTGGAGGCTTTTCACAAGTTGTGCGAGAGGGAAGGGATCATTCCGGCGCTGGAGTCCTCGCATGCACTGGGATGGCTCATGCGGAATGGGTCGTCCATCCCCTCCGGACAGGTGGTGGTGGTCAACCTCAGCGGGCGTGGCGATAAGGATGTGCCACAGATTGCCGCGATGGAGACTCCGCGCTCTTGAGCAATCGCCTGCAGCAGATGTTCAGGAGTCTTCGCGCCGAGAAACGCTGCGGGCTGATCGCCTACCTGACCTGCGGCGATCCCGATCGCGACACCACCGTTCGCATTGTGCTGGCGCTGGCGGAAGCCGGCGCGGACGCCATCGAACTGGGTGTGCCTTTCTCCGATCCGATCGCTGACGGGCCGGTCATCCAAGCCGCCGCGCAGCGCGCCTTGCAACAAAGAACCTCGATCCGCGATGTGCTGAGCATTGCAGTAGAGGTGCGGCGCAGCAGCGAGGTGCCACTGATCGCCTTTTCCTATCTGAACCCCATTCTGCGATACGGCCCGGAGCGGTTTGCCGCGGATGCCGCGGCCGCGGGAGTCGATTCGCTGTTGCTGACGGACCTACCGGCGGAGCAGGCGAAGGAAGTCCGTCCGGCGCTGCAGAAACACTCGCTGGGAGCGGTCTTCCTCCTGGCTCCGACGTCGAGCGACGCGCGGATCGCAGCGGTCAATCGCGCCAGCGACGACTTCGTTTACTACGTCTCGACCATGGGTGTGACCGGGGCGCGCAGCGACCTCGACCCCGCGTTGCTGACGCGGCTCGACGAGATCCGTACGAAGGTGCGCAAGCCACTCGCGGTCGGCTTCGGCATCTCCCGCCACGAGCACTACGAAGCCTTGCGCAGCCGTTGCGATGCCATCGTGGTGGGCAGCGCGATCGTGCGCGCCATCGCTGATGGCGAGCCCGGCCGGGCACCGGAACGAGCGGCCGGAATCGTTCGTGTTGTGCTCGGTAAAACCGCATGAAACTGGCACCCCCGATGCAATGTCCTGTTGTCGAAGGAGACACACAACATGGACACGAAAAACCCGAAAGATCTGAAACATGACAGCAATCCTGATCCGATCACCGGCGAGCCGGGCGCGCATCCGGTCGGCGTTGCTGGAGGCGGTACTGGCGGAGCCCTGGCGGGCGCTGCCATCGGCGGTGCGATTGGCGGTCCGATCGGAGCAGTGGTCGGCGGCGCCATCGGTGCAGTGAGCGGTGGTCTCGCCGGCAAGGGTGCGGCCGAGGTCGTCAACCCCACCGACGAAGACACGTATTGGCGTCGCGAGCATGCCAACCGTCCCTACTTCAAGAAGGGCACGGACTACGACGCGACGTACAAGCCTGCGTACAAGTATGGATGGGAGTCCGCTTCCAACCCGACGTACAAGGGACGTTCGTTCGAAGCAGCCGAGCCTGAGCTGCAGAAGAACTGGAACACCTATCGCGGACCGGTCACCACCGAGTGGAAAGACGTTCGCGAAGCCACCCGCGACTCGTACGATCGCGTTCGCAGCTCAGTGACCTCGGGCGCAGCGAAAGCCGGCGCAGCAGCAGGCGCGGCCGCCAGCTACACCGGCGACAAAGCCGATGCAGTCTGGGAGCAGGCCAAAGGCAACTGGCATCAGTTCAAGGGCACGGTCAAGGAGAAGTGGAACGACCTGACCGATGACGAAATCGATCAGATGCAGGGTCACCGCGAGAAGATCGTCGGCAAGATCCAGGAGAAATACGGGAAAGCCAAATGGAATGAGGCAGACATCGCGCGCGAGCTCGGATCGAAGAACCGCGCCTGAGTCGTTGACTCGGCGGTGGACTCTTCGTAAGCTGTGCAGCACGCAATGAACGCTTCAACCCCTTGCCACACGTTTTACGGCTATCGGTACTACAGCTAGCCAGGGGCTTCGCGCCCCAACGTGAGAAGGGGCGCTCGAATCCAGGAAACAAATCGAAACCTCTTCTCGGCAACGGGAAGAGGTTTTTTGTTGTCCGGAGGATTCGATGAGTTCTGACGACGCCCACGCCGAATTGACCCGCCTGCGCGACGCCATCGACCGCGTGGACGAGGTTCTCGTGAAGCTGCTCAACCAGCGGGCGCGTTACGCCGTTGAGATCGGCGAAACGAAGTCACTGCTCAACCTCCCGATCTACGTGCCGGAGAGGGAGAAGGAAGTGCTGCGGCACGTGGAAGCGGCATCGGCCGGTCCGCTCAGCGGCATCACCATCCGCAGGTTGTTTGAACGGATCATCGACGAATCACGCCGCGTCGAGCGCGAGGGCAGCTCCTCTTCCGGAGCAGCATCCGAAGCATCCAATGTTGGCGAGTAAACAAAGCATCGAGAAAGAGACGAGAGGGGACGCATATGGTCATCGTGATGGAAAAGTCGGCACCAGAAGAGAAGATCGAGCGCGTGGTGGCAGAGCTATCCAGCCGTGGCTTCGATGTGCACCGCTCCACGGGAGCTGACCAGACCGTCCTCGGGGTGGTCGGCGATATCGCCACGATTGATCCGCGCGAGTTCGAGATGTTCGACGGTGTGCAGGAGTGCGTGCGGGTGAGCGAGCCGTACAAGCTCTCCAGCAGGACCTTCAAGCGCGAGAAGACCATCGTTCACGCGCGCGGCGTGGCCATCGGCGGCGAGGAAGTGGTGGTCATGGCCGGCCCCTGCACCATCGAAAGCGAGCATCAGGTCATGGAGACCGCCCGCCGCGTGGCACGTGCGGGAGCGCGCGTGCTGCGAGGTGGCGCGTACAAGCCGCGGACCTCTCCGTATGCCTTCCAGGGAATGGGCATCGATGGCCTGAAGATCCTTCGCGCAGCCGGGGACGAGATGAACATGGCCACCGTCTCCGAGGTGATGGAGGTGGCCCAGATCGAAGGGATGCTGCAGTACGTGGACATCCTGCAGGTCGGCGCGCGGAACATGCAGAACTACAACCTGCTCAGCGCGCTGGGGCAGATCCGCAAACCGATCCTGCTCAAGCGCGGCATGTCCTCCACCATTCAGGAGTGGCTGCTGGCTTCGGAGTACATCCTGTCAGGCGGCAACTACGAAGTGATTCTCTGCGAGCGGGGGATCCGGACCTTCGAGACCTACACGCGCAACACCCTGGATATCTCCGCCATCCCGGTGATCCAGAAGCTGTCACATCTGCCCATCATCGCCGACCCATCGCATGCGGTGGGTCTCCGTGACAAGGTCATGCCGCTGGCCCGCGCCATCGTCGCCGCCGGCGGCGACGGCCTGCTGATCGAAGTGCATCACGATCCTGAAAAAGCAGTGTGTGACGGGCCGCAATCGCTCTACCCCGACCAGTTCGCCCGGCTGATGGACGAGCTGAGGATCATCGTGCCCGCGGTGGGACGGAGGCTGTAGGGCGGGAGGCACAAGGCGGAGGGCAGAAGGCGGCGCGGGTGGCGCAGGCGGGAAGCGAAGGATCTGCAACCACGAGGATGTTGCTGGGAGCAGTTGCGTCGATGCAGATCCTTCGCCGTCTGCGCGGCTCAGGATGACGATGGGATGTCACTCCAGCGGCGCGACATCCACGATCGCACTTCGGGGTGTGGGCGGAGGGACGCGGTGGGGGAGCAGTCCGAGGATCAGGCCGGTGATCAGGCCGCCCATGTGCGCGACGTTGTCGATGAAGGGGACGAAGAAGCCGATGGCCATGTTCACCACGATCCAGAACACCAGCTGGCTGAGAAGGCTCTTGGTCCAGGCCTGGTGGCGGTACTGCGGAGAGCGCCGGATGGAGAAGATGAAAGCGCCGAGGACGCCGAAGATTGCGCCGCTGGCCCCGACGGCGGGACCGTGGTTGTAGAGCGAGCTGGCCATTCCGGCAAAAATCCCGCTGATGAAGTAGATGGTGGCGAAGCGCTTCGAGCCAAACAGCGATTCGTACAGGCTGCCCAGCTGGTACAGAGCCCAGGAGTTGGTGGCCCAATGCACCCAGCTTCCGTGGAGAAACAGCGAGGCCACCAGTCGCCACAGCTCGCCGCGCTGCAGCAGTCCGGGAACGATGGCGCCCATCTGCACCATGGCCTCGTCGCTGGTGAAGGCCTTGGTGGCGACCTCGAAGGCGAAGACCACGCCGATGATCACCAGCAGGGCAAAAGTGACCGGAGCCCGCTTCCTCACGCGCGCGGCTCCATCATCGAGGAAACGCGGCGCATCAGAAAGTGAGCCAGCCGGGGTAACGTTTCTTTCAGTCGCATGAATGCAGCCGCTCCTGCCGGGAGGACCTGCCGGTAACTGCCACTCTCGGCCGCGTCGGCGATGGCCCGGGCGATCCGCTCGGGCTTCACTGCCAGGATCAGTCGCGATGCGCCCGGCATCTTGTCCCGCTCCGCCTTCTCGAAGAATCCGGTCTCGGTGGTGCCGGGGCAGATGAGCGACACCTGCACTCCCCGTCCCAGCACCTCATCGCGCAACGCTTCGGAGAAGCCGATCATCGCGAACTTCGTTGCACAATAGCCGCCCATCCGCGCGTAGCCCATGATTCCGGCGATGGAGGCCACGTTCACGATGGCGCCGGCGCCGCGCGCCAGCATCTGAGGAAGCGCCGCCTGCGTACACCAGACCATCCCGAAGTAATTGGTGCGCATCATCGCCTCCAGGTCGTCCGGGCTGGCGGACTCGATGGCGTCGAAGACGGCGAATCCGGCATTGTTGACCAGAACGTCCACTCGGCCTGCCTCAGCGAGGAGCCTGTCGCAGTCCTGGCGCAGGCCGACATCGGCCACCACGACTGCGCACTCGGCACCTTCCGCGCGGCACAGAGCGGCCACCTCCTCCAGCAGGTTGCGGCGTCGCGCGGCGAGAACGAGACTGGCGCCGCGGCGAGCGAGTTCCAGCGCCGTGGCGCGGCCGATTCCGCTGGACGCGCCAGTGATCACGACCCGCTGGTTACTCAGTGACGTCACGCGGCAATCGTCTCACATCGAAATGCGGCGGAGGCGCACCCTTCGAGCGACGTCGCCACTGCGGGGTGGTGTGGCCCGGATTGGCGAGCCATTCCGGGAACGATTGAGAGATGCGTCGCCGTCACTGGCGAGGAGGCATTTCGTCCACCTCCACCCTGCCGAAACACTCCGGAAAATGGCAGATTGTTCGCATTGACTGGCATTGGAGCGAAACCTATACTCCGGCCAAATCCTCAGTCCGGCTCGAAACGGCCGTGGATCGCACCGATCGCACTCTCAGGAGGCCCTCCATGCCGTTCGAAGAGGTCAAGAAAGTCTGGATGAACGGGCGGCTCGTCGATTTCGCCGACGCCAAGATTCATGTTTTCACGCATGCCCTGCATTACGGATCGGGCATCTTCGAAGGCATCCGCTGCTACAACACCAGGAATCAGGGTCCGGCGATCTTCCGTCTGGCCGAGCACACCCGCCGGATGTACGACAGCTGCAAGATTTATCGGATGGAGATCCCCTTCACTCCGGAGGAATTCACCAAGGCCTGCATCGATACCGTTGCCGCCAACGAGTTCGACGACTGCTACCTTCGTCCGGTGGCATACCGTGGCCTCCACTCCCTGGGCGTCTCCCCCCAGTCCTGCCCGGTGGACCTCATGGTTGGCGCCTGGAAGTGGGGCAAGTACCTCGGTCCCGAAGCCATCGAGCAGGGCGTCGATGTGAAGGTGTCCTCCTGGAACCGGATGGCCCCCAACACCTTTCCTTCCCTGGCCAAAGCCACCGGCAACTACATGAACTCGATCCTGATCAGGCAGGATGCCGCCATCGACGGCTACTCCGAAGGAATCGCCCTGGATGTGAACGGATATGTGAGCGAGGGTTCCGGCGAAAACGTCTTCATCATCCGCGACGGCAAGATCATGACCCCGCCTCTGGGCGCATCGATCCTGGCCGGGATTACCCGCGCCAGCATCGTCAAGATCGCTCGCGACCTTGGATTCGAAGTGGTGGAGAGTCTCATCCCTCGCGAACTGCTCTACGTTGCCGACGAGATCTTCTTCACCGGAACCGCTGCCGAAGTCACCCCGGTCCGCAGCATCGACCGCATCCCGGTCGGCAACGGCAAGCGGGGTCCGATGACGGAACGCATCCAGAAAGAGTTCTTCGACTACATCGCCGGCGAGATCCCCGACCGCTATGGTTGGTTCACCCCGGTCTACGCCGAGCGTGCCGCAGCACTGCGTAAGCCAGCGCTGGTCGCCACCTGATTCCAGCCCGCTACCGTGCTCTCGGTCCTTTCCCGGCGTGAAGGCCGGCAGTTCCTTCCCGGCCACACCCGAGAAACGTAAGCCCGCCGTCCGAACGACGAGGACGCGCCGGTCAGGGTGCAGGCCGCCGGGCGCTTGAGATTAGAATCGCGCACATCCAACCCGTAAGTTGCAGGATCGATCTTGGTTGACGAGCCAACCGCGTTCCGCCCTCCCGAGGAGACGCCGACCGTGGTCGTCAGCGATGAGGCAGGGCGCGTGCTTCGTCTGACGCCCGGCACGGTGCTGGGCGGGCGCTATCGCATCGTGTCGCTGATCGGGCGCGGGGGCATGGGTGAGGTTTACCGCGCCGATGACCTGAAGCTGGGCCAGACGGTGGCGCTGAAATTTCTCGCGCACCGTGGAAATGCGCAGAGGCTGCACGAAGAGGTGCGCATCGGACGGCAGGTCTCCCATCCGAATGTCTGCCGTCTCTACGACATCGCCGAGGTGGACGGACATCTGTTCATCACCATGGAGTTTGTGGATGGGGAGGATCTGTCATCGCTGCTTCGCCGCGTCGGCCGGCTGCCGTCGGAGAAGGCGCTGGCGGTGTCGCGGGACATCTGCGCGGGTGTGGCCGCGGCGCACGAGAGAGGAGTCATCCATCGCGACCTGAAGCCGGCGAATGTGATGATCGACGGGCGCGGACGCGCGCGGGTCACCGATTTCGGACTGGCCCTGGCGGGCGGCAGCGCGAGCGATGGTGCGGGAACGCCGGCGTACATGGCGCCGGAGCAACTGTCGGGAGAAGCGGCCTCGATCAAGAGCGACATCTACGCGCTGGGGCTGGTGATGTACGAAGTGTTCACCGGCCGTCGTACGTTCGAGGCGACATCCACGCTCGATCTTCTGGCAAGGCAGCAGCGCGCGGACTTCACGCGTCCCTCGCTGGTGACGAAAGACGTGCCTGCAGCGGTGGAGCGCGCGATCGCGCGATGCCTCGATCCGAACCCGGCTGGTCGTCCCGACTCGGTGGAGGACCTCATGCGCGAGATGCCGGGAAGCGATCCTCTGGCGGCCGCGGTCGCGGCAGGGGAGACGCCGTCACCCGCGATGGTTGCGGCAGCGGCGGATCGCGGAGAGCTTTCGGTGCGGGCGGCGCTGATATTTTTCGGGCTTTTCGTTACCGGCCTATTCTTCTACGCCTCACTGACGAATCGCACCGCACTGTATCGACGCGTTCCGCTCAAGTCCCCGGAGGTTCTTCAGGAGCGCGTCGAGGCGGTTCTCGCAGCAACCGGGCAGACGCTGCCGAAGTCCGATTGGTCCTCGACTTTCGCTACTGATCGGGAGCAGCTGGAGTGGATGGCGCGACATCCGACACCGACGCTGAACACGTCGCCTCTCCTCTTCGTTTACCGCCAGAGTCCGAGGCCGCTCATCGCGAGCAATTATGAGCACCGCGTCGTCACGAATGATCCGCCGCTCGTCCATTCCGGAATGGCCGACGTGGTGGTCGACTCCGCGGGCCGGCTCGTGCAGTTCACCATCGTGCCTCCCCAACTGGATGATGCTGCTCGACGACAGGTGGACTGGGGACCGTTCGTCGCGTTGGCCGGCATTACGGCTCACCTCTCGCCGTCAACGCCGCGATGGGCGGCGCCGGTCGATTCGGATGACAAGGCGGCATGGACGGTCGGCGTCGATGGCACTCGCATCGAAGCGGCGGCCTACCACGGCCGCCCGGTGTGGTTTGCGGTGATTCCAGTGTGGCGGTCGCCGTCGCGCATGATCGCCAGAGCAGAAAATCTCGCCAGGCGGATTTCCACCGCTGTTTTTCTGACAATTTCCGTCGCCTTCTGGGCCGCGGCACTCTCACTCGCGTTGCGGAATCTCCGCCGTGGACAGATCGACCGTGGTGGCGCTCGCCGGCTGACGATGTTCACCCTGGTCATCGCGTTTGTTGGAATGATCCTGATCGCTCACCACATCGCGGATCCATTGGTGGAGATGGAGTTTCTAACCGTCTCGGTTGCACTGAGCTTGCTGACGGCCTCGACCACGTGGATCGGCTACATCGCCATCGAGCCGCTGGTTCGCCGTCGATGGCCGCGCATGCTCATTGGAGCGAGC
>JBKJQB010000158.1:0-12599 GCA_046594105.1 Thermoanaerobaculia bacterium | reverse complement strand
TCGCGAGGGCGCGCAGAGTGGCTCGGATGCGAGGCGCGCGAAGGAAGCGCGACGACGGCGTACTTGACGGTACGTCGAGGAGCGATTCCGAGCGCAACGAAGCAGACGAGCCACTTTGGGCGTCCGCAGCAGGATGGGTGTGAGAAATGCGGGCTAGTCGCGCTGCAGGTCCAGTGGCGGGCGCCGGGCCTCGATCGATCCGCCACGGGTGCGCGGCCCGTTGTCGATGCAGGCCCGAATCATCTCGGCAAGCTCGCCGGTCCGGATCGGTTTGCGGATGACCACTTGCACGAGGTCGGGGTCGAGGTCAGGACGCCGCCCGTTTTCCGTCGTCACCAGCACCACCGGTCGCGCATTCTGCGGAAGGGAGTTCAGCTGGATGGCGATCTCCGATCCAGCGCTCTCGAAGATTGCCAGGTCCATCACCGCGACCTCGTACGCAGTCCGGGAAAGCAACCGAAGGGCCTCGGCCGCACTGGACGCCACATCGACGTCCACCAGCTTCTGACGGAGCGCGGCTGCGAGGGCACCGGCCGTTGTGGACTCGCCGTCAGCCACCAGGACCCTCGCGTTGCCCGAATTCGTTTCGAAGGAATCAGCAGGCATCCGCGGGGTTCGATACAAAACCGGGGCCAGCATCACGAAGGGTCACCCGACAGTTCCGACATCCTCTTCCCGGCGGGCGACCGTACAATGCGGCCGATGACGGCATCACCCGATTCGCGCCAGCCTGAGGCCTCCTCCCGTTTCTCCCTCGACCACACCTTCCAGACGTCGGGAGATCAATTCGCTGACGATGCGCGGCGAGGCCTGAGCGCCACGCCCAAAACCCTTCTCCCCCACTATTTCTACGACGATCTCGGCTCCATTCTTTTCGCGGCCATCTGCGAGCTCCCGGAGTACTACCTCACGCGCGCGGAGACCGAGATCCTGCAGACCCACGCCGGCGACATTGCTGCTCTGATGAACGCCCCCTCCCGCTTGATCGAGCTGGGAAGCGGCACCGCGCGCAAGACCAGGATCCTGATTCAGGCGCTGCTGGAGGGCGCTCCCAGCCTGGAGTTCGTCCCCGTCGACGTCGACGCCGGTGTGCTCACCTCGAGCTCGCATGAGCTTCTCACCGAGTTTCCCGCTCTGACCATCCAGGCCATCTGCGGAGACTTCCGCGATCCCCAGCAAACCCTCTCCCGCCTCAATTCCACCACCGGCCGCACCGCAGTTCTATTCCTCGGATCGAGCATCGGCAACCTCGATCTGGAAGGTGCAGAGTCCCTGCTGATCAGCCTGCGCAACGCCCTGCAGCCGGGAGACTCCCTGTTTCTCGGCGCCGATCGAAAAAAGTCCGCCACCATTCTCGAGCCGGCCTACGACGACGCCCTCGGCGTGACCGCCGCCTTCAACCGCAACCTGCTGTTGCGCATGAATCGCGAGCTCGGCGCCAACTTCGACCTGCACTCATTCGCCCACCGCGCCATCTTCAATGCGCAGAGAAGCCGCATCGAAATGCACCTGGTGAGCACCGCCTCGCAGCGGGTACGCCTCGATGCCCTCGACCTGGAGATCTCGTTCCAGGAGGGGGAAACCATCCACACCGAGAACTCCTACAAATACGACGACGACACGCTGGCCATGCTGTCCGCACGCGCCGGGTTCACCATGGAAGGACGCTGGCTGGACTCCCACGGCTGGTTCACCGACATTCTGCTGGTCGCCGCCTGAGCCGGGGCGGCCGGACGCCGAAATGCGCGCGCCCCTCCCCGCGTTCCCATTGCCGTCTGAATGACGTGTGAGTATCATTCGCCCCCGTGCCGTGGTAGCTCAGTCGGTTAGAGCGCCTGATTGTGGATCAGGAGGTCGGCGGTTCGAGCCCGCCCCTCGGTACCAATTCCCGCCTCGGCGCGAATGCAGGATGGAAGGGCGACCGCGTCTCCCCCCGTCGCCCGCCGGCCCCTCTGAGGATTCGAATGCCCGACACTGTTGAGCCTCGCGTTTCCCGCGGCCTTCGCGACCTTCTTCCCGACCAGATGCTGGCCAGGCAGTCGATGATCGACACCATCCGCGGGGTCTATGAGCTCTACGGTTTCGTTCCGCTGAGCACTCCGGCCATCGAGTTCCTCGACGTGCTTTCCGGCAGCGCGGGCCAGGAAGCGCAGCAGTCCATCTTCCGGGTCACCAATCCGGAAAACGAAGCGCTCGGCCTGCGCTTCGACCTGACCGTCCCGCTCGCGCGCGTCATCGCGCAGTATCAGGAGCTTCCCCGTCCCTTCCGGCGCTACCAGGTCTCGCCGGTGTGGCGGGCGGACAAACCGGACAAGGGCCGCTTCCGCGAGTTCACCCAGTTCGATCTCGACTCGGTGGGGACCGATTCCGAGGTTGCGGACACTGAGATCATCGCCGGGATGTGCGACACCCTCGACGCGCTCGACGTGGGCCGCTATCTGGTGCGCTTCTCCAGCCGGGCGATGCTCAACCTTTTGCTCGAGTTTGCCGGAGTGGCCGAGGGTCAGGGCGCCGACGTGTTCCGCGTTCTGGACAAGCTCGACAAAACGGGCATCGAGAAGGTCCGGCTCGAATTGATGGGAGGCTACAAAGATGAGTCGGGCGATCCGATCCGCGGACTGGGTCTGGCCGCCGATCAGGTGCAGCGCATCGAGAGGTTCCTCGCGGTGCAGGGCGACTCGCGCCGCGACGTGGTGGGCAAAATCCGAGAACTGTTCGCCGGACTGGACACCGCAACCGCGCAGATCGATGTGGTGGAACGGATCTCCAATCATCTTTATGCGCTCGGCTACGGCGATGATCGTGTGTCGCTGGATCTCTCCATCGCCCGCGGGCTGGCCTACTACACCGGGCCGGTGTTCGAAGCGATGCTGCTCGACGCTCCACAGTTCGGATCGGTCTTCGGCGGCGGCCGCTACGACAACCTGGTGATGCGTTTCCTCGGCGAACCAATCCCTGCCGTCGGCGCCTCCATCGGTGTCGATCGGCTCCTCGCCGCTCTCACGCATCTCGGCCGGGTCAGCCAGCGAAAAGCAACGGCGCGGGTGCTCATCACCAACATGGACCGCGCCCTCACCGACGACTACCTGCAGATGACCTGGGAGCTGCGGCGCGCCGGGATTCCCACCGAGCTCTATGTCGGCAACGCCAAAGGACCCGGCAAGCAGCTCAAATACGCCGATCATTACGAGATTCCCTTGGCCATCCTGTACGGAACGAACGAGAAGAACGAACAGACGGTCACCGTCAAGAACATGGCGGCCGGCCGAGCCAAGGCTGCGAACCTCGGCGATCGCGGCGCCTGGCTGGCGGCCCGGCCTGGCCAGACCACCATTCCGCGCGGCGAGCTGGTCGCCGGAATCCGTCAGCTGCTCGCGGAGATCGACGGGGCATGACGGAATCCGGCGCGCATTCAGGCCAGGAGGTCATCACGCTCGATGGCCAGTCGCTGACCCTCGCGCAGCTGGAGCGCATCGCGCGGCATCCTGAGGTTACGGTTCAATGTTCTCCCTCCGCCGCTCCCCGCATCGCGGCCAGTGAGGCGGTCATCGTTCGCGCGGTGGAGAATTATCGTCGCGCCCTGGAGCAGGGAACCCCGGCACCGACGGAGTACGGAGTGACCACCGGCTTCGGCGAGTTCAAGGACAAGCCCATCGCACCGGAGGACCTGGAGCAGCTGCAGCGCAACCTGCTGCTCTCCCATTCGGCCGGCGTGGGCGTGAATGACGATCCGGACGATCCGGCGAATTACTTCCCCGCCGAGATCGTCCGCGCGGTGCTGGCCACCCGCCTCAACGCATTCCTCAAAGGACACTCCGGCGTGCGCTCCCTGCTCGTGGCCATCGTGCAGTCCATGTTGAACCGCGGCGTGATCCCGCAGGTCCCTCTCCGCGGATCGGTCGGAGCCAGCGGCGATCTCTGTCCTCTGTCCCACACCTTCGCCACGCTGCTCGGCGAGGGACGATTCCATCTGGTCCATGAACCGTGGCGCCGTCGTCCGGCAACCGAACTGCTCGATGTACTGCAGCTCGACCTGCCGGAGCTCACCGCGCAATCGATGCAGCCGACGTTCAAGGAAGGGTTGGCCCTGGTCAACGGCGTGAACTTCTCCGCGTCGATGCTGGCGCTGGCGGTTCACGACGCGGAAGCGCTGGTCGATCTTGCGGACGCTACGGCCGCCTTGAGTCTGGAGGCGATGTGCGGATGCACGCGTGCCCTCGACGCGAAGATTCATGACGCTCGCGGCCAGATCGGCCAGATCGCCAGCGCTTCACGGATGCGCGAACAGGTTGAGGGCAGCCGGCTGGTCGAGAGGGCCGGCGCGGTGCAGGATCCCTACTCGCTGCGATGCGCTCCGCAGGTGCACGGCGCCTCGCGCGATGCCATCGCCTTTGCGCGCGGTGTGGCCGAGCGGGAGATCAACGCCGCGACGGACAATCCGCTGTTCTTTCCCGAGCAGGGCGAACCGTTCGACGTACGCTTCCGAGCCAACTGGCCGGAGGGCTATCGCGGCGACACCCGCCTCGCGTATTCGGCGGGAAACTTTCACGGCCAGCCCATCGCCCTGGCGGCGGACTTTCTGGCCATCGCGGTGGCCGAGCTGGCCAACATCGCCGAACGGCGGACCCAGCTGCTCCTGGACGGGAATCACAACCGCGGATTGCCGGCCAACCTCACCACGCGGCCGGGCGTGAATTCCGGTCTGATGATCGCGCAGTACACCGCCGCCTCGCTGGTTTCCGAGAACAAGGTTCTGGCTCATCCCGCCTCCGTCGACTCCATCCCCACCGGCGCGAATACCGAGGATCACGTCTCCATGTCCACTCACGCCGGCCGAAAACTGCGGACCATTCTGTTCCATGCGCAGAGCGTTGCCGCGATCGAGCTGATGGTCGCTGCGCAGGCAATCGATTGGCGCGTTTCCATGATCGAAGGCGTACCGGAGGCCCACGATCTGGCACAGGCGGACGAGCAGGCGCAGGCCTTCGCCAATGCTGTGAGTGGGCGCGCCCGCGAGATTGCTTCATGGCTGGGTGACGGCAGCGCCGCCCTCTACCAGCGGGTCCGGGCGATCGTCAGCCCGTTGCTCGAGGATCGTCCGCTGCACGACGACATCCGGCGGCTTCGCACCGCGATGGTGCGGAGTGTCGGCACTGTCCCAACGCCTCCCCTCCCCCCCTCAAGGAAGGCTTGATGGAGACGCCGCCGGCTGTCAGAAGCATCCGACAATCGGCGCTGGTCTCAATTCTTGCAAAGAGGCAGACGCACGCATCGTCCGATTGCCTGTCACTGCGACACGTCCGCGATCCGCTCGCTGCCGTAAGAGATTGAAGTGAACCGAAAAACGAACAGGATCTTCCGCCGCTCGCTGATGGCGATGCTGACTGCCGCGGTCTGCCTGATGCCGGCCGGCGCAAGGGCGGCCGATGACGGCGAACTTTCGCTGCTTGAGCCGCTGCCGGTCCGTGACCAGTTCCTGCTGAACAACGGCTTCTACTTTTTCGAGCCGGAAGGCGCGCGGGTTCTGCCGGCAGAGTCGTGGACGGTCGACCTGCACGCGGCGGACGCCAACACATTCGCCAAATCCGCCTGGGTCAGCCGCAGCCTGGAGGGTGAGACCGGCCGGATGAACGGCGCAGCGACGCTTTCTTCCGAGCGTTATCGCGATCTCAACTCCGTCTTTCTCGTCGACGGCCAGACGCATCGGGCCACGCTTTCGGTCAGGCACGGCTTCGGATCGAATTTCCAGGGCTCGGTCTCCGTCCCCGTCTCCACCATCGGCGGCGGCTGGAGCGACGGAATGATCGAAGGTTTCCACAACGGCCTGGGGCTGGGCAACGCGGAGCGCGAATCCCTACGCCAGAACAGCGAGACCGTCTACGTCCGAACCCAGGGCACCTCGTATGTCCGGGAACGATCGAACGGTGCCGCCATCGGCGACATCGCCTTCTCCGGCAAGTACGAGCTTCGCTCCTTCGAAGACCGCGACCTGGCCATCTCCATCGCCGGCGGCGTGGAACTGCCGACGGGGGACGCCCGAACCCTGGACGGCTCCGGTTCCCTGGACGCCGGGCTGCAGATGATCGCCTCGCGCGATTTTCGCTCTGGAAGGATTCACGCCACCATCGGGGTGCTGCGGCTGGGAGCGAATCGCCCGCTGGGAACCAGACCTCTCCTGGTCATCACCGATACTGTCTCGGCATCGCACCTGATCACTGACAGGACGTCGGCGACCGGACAACTGACCGTATCGGAGAGCCCATTTCGAAAGATGGGTTTCGCGGAGTTCAACCGCCGCAGTTACCAGTTGTCGCTGGGAATGCAGCATCTGGTCGGCAACAGCACGCTGGTCTACGCCAGCTTCATCGAGAACGTGCTGACGTTCCAGAACAGCGCCGACGTGGGCTTCTCCTGGGGAATCTCGCGACGCTTCTGAAGCGCGCCTACACGCAGCGGGACAGCGCCAGCATGGTGACGTCGTCGCCCGCCGGCTCGTCGCCGATGTACTCGTTCACCTGAGCATCGATGGTTGCCAGAAGACCGGCCGGATCGCAACCGTGCATGGATTCGAGAATCTTCGAAACCGGATCGAGGCCAAGCTGCTCTTCATTCGCATCTTCCGCCTCGGTCACCCCGTCGGTGAATAGCACCAGCGAGTCGCCGCGCTCCAGTTGGGCGAACTGATTCCGGTAGACCACGCTGGGGAACAGCCCCACCACCAGATCGGTGGAGGTGAGAGCCTCCACTCCATTGCGGCCGACGAGCAGAGGAGATACGTGTCCGGCATTGGCGAACTGCACCGACCCGTCTTTCGGATCGAGCACGCCGGCCACCATGGTCACGAACTTCGAGGGCGAAGTCTTCGGCGTGAGTGTGTCGTTCAGTTCGGCCATGAGCTGCGCTGGCGTGGGATCGCTGCGGCAGAAGATGTTGAACGCCGTGGCCACGCTGGTCATCACCAGCGCCGCGGTGATTCCCTTGCCGCTCACGTCGGCGATCACGAAGTAAATGCGGCCGTCCGGCCGCATCAGGACGTCGTAGTAATCCCCGCTGACCGTCTTGCAGGGGCGGTTGGTGCCGGCGAACGAGTAGCCCTCCACACTGGGCAGCGTGGCTGGAAGCAGACGGCTCTGGATCACATACGCAGTGCGCAGTTCCTCGTCGATCTTGGCTTTGGCCAGCGCCTCTTCCCGCAGGCGGGTCCGCTCCAGCGTCACGGCGGCGAAGCGTGCGATCTGCGCCACCAGCCGGACATCTTCCTCACCGATCATTCCGCGCGATGAGGTGAAGTCGATGTACAGAACGCCGAGGACCGCATCGTTGACCACCAGGGGCGCGCAGATCGCCGAGCGGATGTGCTGGGCGATGATCGACTGGGCCCGAGCCAGCTTCTGGTCCTGATTTGTGTCGAAGTAGGAAACAACTTTGCGCCCTTCCACCACTTCATGCAGAAGGGTCCTGCTGATGGTCAGATCGGAGGAATCGCCGGCGTCCTGCCTGCGCAGCTTCACGCTGACGAAACTCTTGTGGTCGGTATCGAGCAAGGCCAGCGCTGCCCGGGAGGGCTTCAGCACTTCGGAGATGCGGTCGAGGATGAAGTCGAACAGCTCGCTCATCGGACGATCGGCCAGGAACTCCACCGCCAGCGAGGCGAGGATGGCGGAACGCTCGGTCCCTCGCTCCTCCTCGTCGACGGAGATGGCGAGATTGGTCGCATGGGAGTCGCTATCCACGGCCAGAAACTGCGAGGTCGGTTCGTCGGAGTGGAAGACCACCTCGCTGTCGCCGAGACCGATGCGGTCGCCAGGTCGGAGCTTCTGCTGCTCGGTGAGCTTGCTCCCGTTCAGCATCGTCCCGTTGACGCTGCCGCAGTCGCGCACATACCAGGCGTCGCCATCGCGATGCAGCTCTGCGTGACGCCGGGAGAGGAACCGGTCCTTGATCGGGATGGTGCAGTCCGAGGCCCGTCCGAGCGTGATCGTGCCGACCGGCAACGTCACCTGCTGGGGAGCGATGCCCGGTTGATACAACGTTACCCGCACCCGCGACTTTGCTTCCTCTACCAGAGCCTGGCCTCCTGGGAAGGTTCGATTATAGGACGCGTCGTCGCCCTGCGGCACCTTTCCGGGCGCCGATGCTCCGCGGCCCGGTTAGCATGCGCCAGTGCGTGCGCGGAGCATTTCGTTCCTGAAACATTGGCTTCCACCCCTGATCTGGTCGGTGGCCATCCTGATCGCGTCCGGCTCGCAGTTCTCTTCCAGCAACACCGGGCATTGGCTGCGGGATCTCGTCGAAAGCGTGGGGTACCACCTTCCGCCGCCGGTTTTGGCAACGCTTCACGCGATCTTGCGCAAGACCGGTCACCTCGTGGCCTACGGCATTCTGAGCGCTCTCTGGTTTCGGGCAGTCCGCCGCGACGATCCCACGCCCTGGCTCCTTCGATGGGCCATCGGCGCGGTCGCGCTCACCGTCCTGGTGGCAGCAACCGATGAATGGCATCAGTCCCTCATCGCTTCGCGAACCGGGGCCATTCAGGATGTTTTCATCGACTTCTGCGGCGCGATCCTGGCCCAGGGATTGATCCGGATGACGCAGGTGCTGATAACCTTCCGGTCATGAGGAAATCCATCGCCCTTCTCCCGATCGTCGTCCTGTCGCTGGCGATGGCGGCGCCGCCCCCTCGCTCGCACACGATGCGAGTCCTCTCGAAGACCTACACCATCGATCGCAAGTACCGGTCGATGGAGGGTCCCTCCAGCGTCGAGCGCATTCATCTCGGCGACCCGCAGAAGCCGGAGCTGCTCTGGATCACCGGAATCCGGACGGAGATGGTGCAGGAGGACGGCACCTCGCCGCAACTGCCCGAGCTGATGTGTCACGTCAACATCGATCTCGACGCTGCCGCTCACCAGGCGGTGTTCGGCTTCCAGCGCCCCACCGCGGCCCGCCTCATGACGCTTTCGCAGGGAATGCTCTCCGCCCGAGTGCCCGGCGGCTTCGGGTTTCCCATCGCCTCGAGCGAGTCGCTCGTTCTGTTCACCCAGGTGCTGAATCTGAACATCGAGAAGCCGGACAACCTCAAGGTCCGCCATCGGGTCACCGTCACCTACGTCCGCGACGTGGAGCTGACCACTCCCATGAAGCCGCTGTTCAACGTCGGCGCCTCCGGCATGGTGGCGCTGGAAGGCAATCCCCTCGCCCTCCAGTCGATGGCCACGTCCGCCCCGGGCGCAAGCTCCGGAGCCCCGTCCGGTGAGCACGCCGGTGCCAGTTGCCTCATGGGCGCCCGTGCTCCCAACGCCACCAGCACTTCAGCCGACTACGTCGATCCGAAAGGCCGCCACATGACCGGCCACTGGATCGTGCCTCCCGGCCGCCAGGTGAACGCGAGCGACGTGACCTGGTTCATGGGGCTGCCCTTCGACACGCGGCTGCACTACGCCGCTGCGCACCTTCATCCCTTCGCCCGCGAGATCGCCCTGCGCGACACCACCACGGGAAAAGATGTGTTCCGGATCAAAGCCACCAATCCCGCTACCGGCATCGGCCTGGCTCGCGTGGATCGATTCTTCAGCGCGGAGGGCATCCCGCTCTATCGATCCCACACCTACGATCTGGTGAGCGTCTATGACAACCCCACGAAGGAGAACGCCGACTCCATGGCTTCGCTCTTCCTCGGCCTGGATGATCCCGATTTCGTGAAACCTACCTCGGACGAACTGCGCCGCCGTTCGTCCGCGCTGCTCACCGGCAAGGGCCTCCTCTTCGAGACCGGCGCCGGTGAAGTTCGCGCGATCCTGGCGCGGGACGCAGCGCCGGAGACCACCGTGCAGGTCCTCAGGCTGGTCGACGCCGGAGTGCTGGCGGGCGCGCGGGTGAATGCCACCGAGGGCGGGGTGGACATCGTCATCCCCATCACCCCCGAGGTCTATCGGCTCTTCCAGCCGGTCCGTTCGGAGCCGGGAATCCTCCAGGAAGCCAACGTGCTGGCGTTCTGCCCGCCCGGGCCGGGCGGACGCGATCTCACGCTGAGGGTCCTCAAGGCCCGCCCTTCCATGTCCATCTGCACCGGCTTTGCCCGGATCGAGGGATCGTTCACCGCGCTGAGCGAGGCTGCCACCAGCGTCGATCCGAAAATTCTGCGGGCCCGGGTGCTGGCGGGGGGAAACAGCGGGACCGCCATCGCATCCCGGAAATGATCGTCCGCCTGCGCAGAACTCTCACTCCGCTGCATTTTCTTTTCTCGAAGGAGTCCCTGTGATCCAACGTCTCTTCCGCATTGGTGCCCTGCTGGCGTTCGTTTCCATTCCGCTCATCGCGCAGCCGCGCATCGTGAAGATTCCGGCCAAGCGCGCGCTGACGCATGAGTCCCTCTGGCTGATGAAACGGGTGGCCACTCCAGTCCCCAGCCCGGACGGGAAGTGGGTGGCCTTTTCCGTGACCACTCCGTCGTATGAAGAAAAGGAACAGTCCTCCGACCTCTGGCTGGTGCCTGCTGATGGAAGCGCCGAAGCGCGGCAGATCACCTTCAGCAAGCCGGCGGAGAGCGACGTGGCCTGGTCGAACGACAGCAAGCGCATCGCCTTCTCCGCGAAACGGGAAGGCGACGAAGTGCCGCAGATCTATCTGCTCGACATCGCCGGTGGAGGGGAAGCCCAGCGGGTGACATCGGTCTCCACCGGCGCACGCTCACCGCAGTTCCGCCCCGACGATGCGTTCATTCTCTTCACCAGCGTGGTCTTCCCCGGCGCAATCGATGATGAAGCGAATCGAACGGTGGCCAAAGAGCGCAAGGAGCAGAAGGCGAAGGTCCGGGCCTACGACTCCTTCCCCATCCGCAGCTGGGATCGATGGCTCGATGACACCCAGATCCACCTGTTCGTCCAGAGCCTCGACCCTCATGAAAAGGCTCGCGACGTGCTGGCTGGATCGAACCTGGTGTCCGGGCCGGGATTCGCCGGGCGGCCGAATGAGGGATCGAGAGAGGACCTCGACGCCGCCTGGTCGCCGGACGGCAAAGCGATCGTCTTCACTGCGACCACCACGCGCAACACCGCGGCCTACGCGGAGGTGGCGGTCGATCTTTATGCCATCGCAGCGGAATCCGCCGCCGCCCCACGCCTGATCGCGCACCACGACGGCAGCTACTCGCGCCCTCGGATCAGCCCCGACGGCAAGCATCTCTTCGCAGTGTTCAACGTCAACAATCGAAAGCCTTACAACCTCGACCGTCTGGTTCGCTTCGACTGGCCCTCCATGGCCAACCGCATCGTGGTGACGGCGCCGCCGTTCGATCGGGCGGTCGGCTCCTACGCGCTGACACCGGACGGAGCCAGCATTTACTTCACGGCCGAAGATGCCGGTCTGGAGAAGATCTACAAGGTCGCTTCCGGCGGCGGCGAGGTGCGCCTGTCGCGGTCTCCCGAGCGGGGGGTGTACACCAATCTGGCCATCGCCACGCGCGCGCCGGAGAACGTGATCATCGCTCTGTGGGGAAGCACGATCGATCCCCCCGAAGTCGTCCGCGTCGATCCGGCCGGCACCGGCCAGCGCGAACTGACCGACTTCAACCAGAAGACGGCGCGCAACATCGACTGGCTTCCGCCGAAGCACTTCTGGTTCACCAGCAGCCGCGGGAAGAAGATTCACAACATGATCGTGATGCCCGCCGGATTCGATCCCAGCAGAAAGTATCCGCTCTTCGTTCTGATTCACGGCGGCGCGGCCAGCATGTGGCGCGACGCTCTCTCCCTTCGCTGGGACTACCACCTCCTGGCCGGCTCGTCCTACGTCTTGTTGATGACGAACTACACGGGCTCCACGGGGTTCGGCGAGAAATTCGCGCAGGACATTCAGGGCGATCCACTGAAGGGTCCGGGAGAGGAGATCAACGAAGCAGCGGATGCCGCCGTGAAGCAGTTCCCCTTCATCGATGGCACGCGCATGTCCGCGGGCGGGGCGAGTTACGGCGGTCACCTGGCGAACTGGCTGGAGGCCACCACCACTCGCTACAAGTGCCTGATCAGCCACGCCGGCCTGATCAACCTGGAGTCGCAGTGGGGAACCAGCGACGTCATCTACGGGCGCGAGCTCATGGCCGGCGGCCCGGTCTGGGAGCAGGGCAAGGTGTGGAAGGAACAGAATCCGATCCGCTTCGCCGCGAACTTCAAGACGCCCATGCTCCTCTCCGTCGGCGAGCGCGACTTCCGCGTCCCTATGAACGAGACGCTGGAGAACTGGGCCGTGCTGCAACGGCAGCGAGTCCCCAGCCGCCTGCTGGTATGGCCCGACGAAAATCACTGGATCCTCAACGGGGAGAACAGCAAGCGCTTCTACCGCGAGGTGGCCGACTGGCTGGCGAAGTGGATGCCGGCCGAAGGTGGCAAACCGCCGTCGTGAGTCCGGCAGTAGGGAAATTCGCTGCCTTTTTTGGAACGCCCGCTTCGTTGCAGGTCCTTCGCCGTCATCGCGGCTTCTAAGCTCATGATGTGCTCGCACGGCGGCAATTCTCACTCGCGAGAGTCCTTCTTCCCGGGCACGGGGAGAAGGTGCCGAAGGCGGATGAGATACTCCGTTGGCTGTCAAGGCTGAAGTGCTGT